>CAXSGV010000423.1:1936-6580 GCA_964236615.1 uncultured Polyangiaceae bacterium | reverse complement strand
ACCCCGTGGCCATCAAACCATGGACCGTCCAGCGCCCCAGCTCGCGACTCACATCGCAGCCGGCACCGTCCCAGCCTCGCGTGTTTCTACCCCGTGGCCATCAAACCCCGGAGCTCACTTCGGGACGACGGGCGTCGCGGTGTCCTTCTGAACGCACGACGAGAGGTCGAAGAGCATGAACTCCAGCGCCTTCTCTTGCGGCGTGAGCGGGCCGGAGCTGCACGACGTGGGGACCGTGCCCCCGCCGCCCGACGCGATGTGGAAGCTCGAGTAGAAGACGCGGCCGCACTGCTGATCGTCGGGGACACCGACGGGCGTGTTGAACGAGTAGGTCTGCGTCGTGGACGACGAGTACATCCACCGCTGCGCCGGCGCGTTGACCGTCGTGAGGCGCGCGTACGTGCCCGTGAGGTTCATCTGGCCCTTGGTCGGCGTGGCGCCGACGTTCTTGAGCCAGTCGGCCATCGCTTGCCCCTTCGGGAACGACGTGTCGATCATCGCGGGGTTCGAGTAGCTGCCGCTCGCCGTGAACGACGCCGTGTTCCCCCAACCCGCGGGGCCGCCCGTCTTGATGACGTCCTGCGACAGATCGGTGATGTAAACGCGACCGCCCGAGTCGGCGTAGGCGCCGATGTTCTGCTTGCCCGTCGCGTCGCTCGGCTGCGAGGAGCAGGGCAGCGCGATGATGTCGTACTGCTTCAACGTCGCCGGGTTTGCCCAAAGGTCGGCCATCGGAGGCGTGGTGCCGGCGAGCTGGCCGCCGTTGCCTTTGTAGATGTGGATGCGGCCGTTGCCCGTCGGCGCCGTGAACTCGGAGTCGGCAACGCCGATCTTCCGCATGATGCACTCGGTCGGATCGTAGACGCTGGTCGCGATCGCCATGAGCGGAATGTCGCCTTCGGTCTTGTCGCGCGGGAGGCGCGTGAGCTCCGTCGGCAGCGGGTTGTCAGTGCAGCCGTTGACCGACGGAATGACCACCTTGCGGCGCCAGCGGCCGATCTGCACGACGAGCGGGATGTTCTTGCCGGACGGGACATTCTCGAGCTTGAACGTGCCGTCGGCGGCCGAGAGCGTGACCGTGATGGGCGTGCCGGAGGTCACGGTGCCGCACTTTTCGCAGCTCACGCCCGAGGGAAACGGCGCGAGATCGGCGTTGGGGACGTAGACGATTGCGTTGTAGAGCGGATCGGGCTTGCCGTATTGCGCGGGCGTGGGCGCGACGACGATGCCGGACAGCGTGGTCGAGCCACCACCGCTGCATTTCTCGACTTGGCACTCGAGGCCGGTGCAGTTCTTCGGAACGTCCCCGTCACCGAGGTTCGGGTCGATGAAGCCGCCATCACCGACGCCGCCGCCGTCGGCCTGGTCGTCGAAGGTCGCGCGGGGGCTCGTGCTGCTGCAGCCCATCATCGAGCTCATGGCGCCAAGGGCGATCGAGACACCAGCGGATGCAGCAAGAACAACAAAGCGCGTCTTCATGAAGGAGGCCTCCCAAACGGCGTATCTGCAGCTCGGCCGAAGTCCCGAGCGCGTGCGGAGTAGCACGCATCGCCAGCTACGCTAGCGACGCATCCGGCGCCCCCTCAGACGGCGCTGCTTTCTCGAGAATTCATTTCAATCGCCGCGCCCGCAAAGCTCGCCCCGCCGCCGAAGGTCGCCGCGCCCACGAGAGACGGCTCAGACGCCGGCAGCTGCTTCCCGGAACGCGGCGCTGACGTCGGCGACGAGCGGAGGTCCGTGCGACGGCGCGACGAGGGCGATGTCGGCGGCGCCCGCAAGCTCGGTGAAGAAGCCCGCGATCGCGCGCTTGTCCTTCACTTGGCGAAACTTCACGATGCGCGGCGTACCGAACGTGCCGGGCGGACCGAGCAGACGTACGGCGAGGTTGGCCTTGGCGCCAAAGCTCCGCGTCGCGACGTCGGTGACGACGATCGCGCGCCCGCCTTCGATGTCGAGATCGAGCATGACCTCGTCGAAGCGCATGCCGGGCACGACACGCGTGCGCACGCCCGACCCCGCGAGCTCGCTCAAACCTTCTTGCGTCGTCGCGTCGATGTCGCAGCGGACGCGTTTCTGCGCGTCAGCCTCGGCGAGCATGCGCGCCTGCGGGTAGCGGCGCTTGTAGAAGGCGGCGTCCATCACGTGGAGCGCGTGCGGAACGACGACGTACGCGGGCTCGCCCAGGGCCTCGAGCTTCTTCAGCCCCGGCTCATCGAGCGCGACCACGCTGTAGAGCAGCAGCTTCCCATTCGGGAGCCGGTAGATCGTCATGTTGCGTTTCAATGGGATCGGCAGGGAGCCCGTGACCTGCCAGAGGTTCGGCGCGAGCTGCACGGGATCGCCGTGGGGGAAGATGCGGTGCGCGGACATGGGGGAAGGATAAGCGCCCGAGGAGACGGTCACGCGCCTTTGCGCATGCGCTGATTGCTTGCGCACTCCATGCAGAAGGTCGCGCCCGTCCACGCCGAGTCCGCGTTGCGACGCGCTACCGCAGTGAGCTCGGGCGGCGCCTCGTGCGACCACCCGAGCGCTCGCAAGCGCGCGACCGCCCACGCCCGCGACAGATGCGGGACGTCGAACGGAATACCCGGCGAGCCGACGAGGCACGCGTCGCAGTACGCGGCCCAAATGGTCCTCCGGCGGGAGAGTGGAACCAGCACCCCTTTATACTGAACACACCACTGAACAACGCAAGAGGGATCGGCCAAAAAGCGCGAAATTCCTACGTGTGGGCTCAGAGCCCGAGCACGTTGTCGACGTCGGGCCCGAGCGCCTGAGCGAGCCCCGTGCGGGCGGCTGGCGGGAGCGGCGATTTTCCGTAGGCGCAGCGAGCCGCCTCCTCGATGGTGAAAGCCGAGCGCTCGCAAAACGAGAGCCGGAAATGCTCGTCGGCGGCGCGCCGCGTCTGTTCCTCGAGGCCCGGTAGCTGCGCCGCGAGCCACGAGGAAGCGGTCGGAAGGTCCGCGCGCGATGGCGATACGCCGGCCGGGGGGAACGATGCGTCATGGACGAAGCCGCTCTTTTTGCCATGACCGCTCACCTGAAACGCGAACGGCGCGAGACCTTGCCGGACGTCGACGCGAACCGTCACGTCGGTGTCGTAGGCCGCGGAGTCCTCGCGCGCTTCGAAGGTGAAGATCCGATTCTCGTCGCGGTAGCGTGTGACCACGCGCTCGCGCGTTCGGTACGCGGTTTGCTGCCGCATGACGGTGCGCGTGCGCTGGTGATCGCGGTACTTCGTGACTGGATAGCTCTCGGAGCAGGTCGTGTTGCCGCACGGGCGTTGCCGCGTCTCGTACGCCGTATAAGGCACGCTCTCGTAGTAGGTCTCGGTCGTCGGGACCGTCTCGGTGTACGGCTCCTGGTAGCTCTCCATCGCCTGGTACGGGACCGACTCGACCCAGGGCCGCGTGAGGACCGTGTTGCGGCTCCAGAAGCGCGCGACGTTGCGGCCGCTCGTGGCTGCGCCGGCGGCGTGGTCGGTCGTCGCATCCCAGAACACGGATTTTTCGAGCCCGTGCTGCACCGCCGCGGCGATGGCGTTGCGGTCCTCGGGCGAGGTCCCCGCGATGTCGCCCGCGGTGCTCACCTGCGACACGAGAAACGGAAGCTTCGCTTGCGCGGGCGGCGCGGCGCCATAGTGCTCACAAAGCTTGCCGACGCGGCGCGCGAGGAACGGCGTGTCGACCGACACCTTCCCCGTGGCGTCGCTGCACGAGGCTTGGCCGGCGGCGCGGACGAGGGCCCGTGTGTCCTTTTCGGTCGCAACGAGCTCGGGATCGCGAAGAGCCCCCGCGTAGCGCACGAGCAACGCCTCGGCCGAGAGCGGCATGCGCGCGGCGACGAAGCGGCCGATCTCGGCGCGCATGTAGCCGTCGGCCCACGCCACGTGCTCCTTCGTCTCTTTCTGCGTCGCTGCATCGCCAGCGAAAGACCACTCGCGGCGCCGCGACAAGAGACGCGTGAGCAACGCGAGTGCCTCTTCGTTCTTCCCCGCGGCACGCACGCGGCCGATCTCGCCGGCCGAGGCGGCGAGCACGCGTCTACGTGCATCTTGCAACCGATCCTTGGCGTCGGCGTCGCCAGGCTCGGCCTGCAGGACGTGCGCGTAGAGAGTCGCCGCCGTTTCGTAGTCGCCGCGTTCGTAAGCGGAGTCGGCGCGTGAGCGCGTGCTGTGGCCACAACCCGCGAGAAGCACAGTAAGGATACCCAAAGTCGCGATCGAGCGAAGGCCCATCCGTGTAGTTTAGTGGCAATGACGACCAAGAAGATCTCGACCGAGAGGCGCGGCCACCTCCTTCTCATCGGCCTCGATCGAACGGCCAAGATGAACGCCTTCGACTCCGAGATGCTCGAGCAGCTCAGCGAGGCCTACGGGATGCTCGAGGCCGATCCCGAGCTGCGCGTCGGCGTTCTCTTCGCGCACGGCGAGCACTTCACGGCAGGGCTCGATCTCGCGAACGTCGCGCCACTGATGATGGAGGGCAAGCTCACGCTCGGTGGCAGCGCGATCGATCCGTGGGGTGTGCACGGCACGCCGCGCACGAAGCCGGCCGTCATCGCCGTCCACGGCCGCTGCTTCACGCTCGGCATCGAGCTCGTGCTCGCGCACGACATCTGCGTGGCGTCGGCCGACACCCGGTT
>CAXSGV010000423.1:0-1926 GCA_964236615.1 uncultured Polyangiaceae bacterium | reverse complement strand
GATGCCGCTGGGCGCGAGGGAGGTCGTTGTCCCCTTGTTTTGAAGGGGGAAAGAGGCCGCGAACGTGCAACCGTTAGGGCCAGCGGATTCCACGATCCAGGATTCCCGTACCAAGATTTTGCGCGGTGGAAGCGACTCATCGAGCTCGTTCTCGCGCACGACATCTGCGTGGCGTCGGCCGACACCCGGTTCGCGCAGATCGAAGTGAAGCGCGGCATCTTCCCCTTTGGCGGCGCCACGTACCGATTCGTGCAGGCCGCGGGTTGGGGCAATGCGATGCGCTGGCTCCTCACGGGCGACGAGCTCGGCGCCGAAGAGGCACACCGCATCGGCCTCGTGCAAGAGGTCGCGCCGCGCGGCGAGCAGCTCGCGCGCGCCATCGCAATCGCCGAGACCATCGCTGCGCAGGCGCCCCTTGGCGTGGCGGCGACCATCGCGTCGGCACGAAAAGCGCTCGTGGAAGAGGCCGCCGCGCGCGCGCTGCTTCCCGAGATCATGCGCCTGATGCAGACCGACGACGCAAAGGAGGGGCTGATGTCGTTCCTCGAGCGCCGCCAGGCGCGGTTCACGGGCAAGTGAGCACCGCGCGCGCAGCGGCCAAGACCGCCAAGACCGCCAAGAAGAAGACGAAGAAGGGCGCGAAGGGCTCGCGCGCACCGACGGGGCTCACGCCCGAGAAGATCCGCGACGAGGCCCTCGCGTTGATCGACGCCGACGGCGTCGAAGAGTTCAGCACCCGCAAGCTCGGGCGCGCCCTCGGTTGCGAGGCGATGGCGATCTATTGGTACTACCCGAGCAAGGATGCGCTCCTCGACGCGGTCGTCGAGGCGCTCGTCAGCCGCATCGGCGGCGGACCAGGCGCGACGGGCGATAGCCCTGGCGGCGATTGGGTCGGCGCCCTTCGCAGGGTGGCCCACGCCTACCGTCGCCTTGCGCACGCGCACCCCAAGGCGTTCCCCCTCCTCGCGACGCGGCGCTTCGCCACCGACGGCACCTTCGGCTTCCTGGAAGGTCTCTTCGAGCTCGCACGCGCGCAAGGCATCGCCGACCGCACGACCGCGCGCTTCTTCCGCGTCGTCAGCAGCTACTGCAGCGGCGTGGCGCTCGACGAGATAGCGGGGCTTCGCGAGGCGACCGATCCCAAGCCGGCGGCCGTCCGCGCCAAGTTCGCGCGCGTCGCCGCCGTCTCGACGTGGCTCGAGCCGAAGCACTACGACGACGTCTTCTCGTTCGGGCTCGAGATCCTTCTCGACGCCCTCACGCGCGAAGCGGGCGAGCCCCGCGAAGCCCGTGGCAAGAGTCGCTGACTTCGCCTTGCGCTATCCATTTTACAGTGTAAAGGATTGGGCATGCGCTGGATGAAGGGGCATCTCGTGGGTGGGCTCGTCCTCGTCGCGGGGAGCCTTTTCGCGGGCCGCGCGCGGGCCGGCGAGCCCTGGTCCGATCCCGATCCCGCGTACCCGCCTGCGCGCATCTCGCTCACGCCGGCGACAGTCTCCCCTGCTCTTCCTACCGAGCCCAGTGGCATCGGCTTTCGCGGCGGCGTCGAGTACCGCGCCAACGTCGTATCGGTGACGCCGCTCGATCTATCGGGCACGCGCGATCGCAACTTTTCGATCATCGAGCACCGCCTTCGGCTCGACGCGGCCGTCGACTGGGAGGACAAGGTTCGAATCGCGACCTCGATCGACGCGCTCGACGGCGTGCTCTGGGGCGACAACGGCACGCTAGGCCAGGCGCCCGAGCCCTCGTCGGGCGCGAGCGTCAGCACGACCAACCCCAACGGCGCGACGTCGTGCATGACGCTCCGTCCGGGCGATCCCGCGACCGAGGCGTCGAGCTACCACATGGGGCTGTGCGACGGCGCGCCCCTGCTCGACCTCTCGCGCGTCGAGAGCCAGGACTTGAAGCCGACGCTCGGCCCGG
>CAXSGV010000422.1:0-6588 GCA_964236615.1 uncultured Polyangiaceae bacterium | reverse complement strand
GATCGGGGCGTCATCGCAATCGGCGATCGCAACTCCGCCAGCATGACCTTCGAGGTCGACGACACGCAGAAGCCGATGACCGGGGTCATCGCTCACCACGGCCGCGTGACGCTCGGCACGGTGAAGGTCGGCGACACCGTGAGCCTCACCGTCGATCACGATCGCCGCACCGCCACGCGACGCAACCACTCCGCGACGCACATCCTCCACTGGGCGCTTCGGCTCGTGCTCGGCGAGCAGTCGACACAAAAGGGCTCGATGGTCGGGCCCGATCGTCTGCGCTTCGACTTCTCGCACGGCAAGGCGCTCACGGGCGACGAGCTCACGCGCATCGAGGATCTCGTCAACGCGAAGGTCCTGACGGACGCCAAGATCGAGACCGAGGTGCTCCCCGTCGCCGAAGCCAAGAAGACCGGCGCGATGGCAATCTTCGAGGAGAAATACGGCGACGTCGTTCGCGTCCTCACCATGACGCCCGACTCGGTCGAGCTCTGCGGCGGCACGCACGCGCGCGCTCTCGGCGAAATCGGCCTTTTCAAGATCACCAGCGAGGCCGGCGTCGCGGCGGGCGTGCGCCGCATCGAAGCGGCGACCGGCCTCAACGCGCTTGCCTACCTCCGCCAAGTCGAAAGGACGCTCAAAGGGGCGGCCACGCTGCTCAAGAGCGACTCGGCGAGCCTCCCAGAGAAGCTCGAGAAGCTCCTCGAGAAGGATCGCGCGCTCGAGAAAGAGCTGGCGGAGACGAAGAAGAAGCTCGCGATGGGCGGGGCCAGCGGCGGCGGCGGCATCGACGATCTTCTCCGCGGCGCACGCGACATCGCCGGCGGCAAAGCGCTCGCGGTGAAGGTCGACGCCAGCGACGCCGCCACCTTGCGTGAGCTCGCCGAGAAGCTTCGCGACAAGCTCGGCGACGCGATCGTGCTCGTCGGCGCGGTGCAGGGCCCGAAGGCCGCGCTCGTCCTCACGGTCTCGAAGTCGCTGTCCGATCGCTTCAAGGCGGGCGATCTCATCAAGCCCGTCGCGCTCCTCGTGGGCGGATCGGGCGGCGGCCGTCCCGACATGGCGCAAGCCGGGGGTACCCAGGTCGACCAGCTCGATACGGCGCTCGATTCGCTCTATGTCGCGTTGGGGACGAGTCCGGTAGCCTGAGCGTCCCTTCCACAAGGAGCCCGCTTTTGACGATCTCCGGCCATTTTTCCGCCGCCGCGACGCGGCCGATCCGCCACGTTTTTCTCGACCTCGTCTACATGAAGTCGACGCTCGAGGCCGCCGGCCACGCGGACCTCGCAGCCACCGTCGTGGCGAAGCTGACCGAGCTGCAGGCGGAGCTTCCTGACTACGACCAGGCCGAGGAGCGCGAGGTGATCGCCGAGGCCAAGGTCGCAGGACGCGACGCTACGCTCGACCAACTTTACCGGAGCTGCGCGGCGCACGTCCGCGAGCACCATCCGTCGGAGTTCGGGCGCTTGTTTCCGAAGCCCCCCTCGCGCATTGCCGACGCATCGCACCTCGAGGAGCTCGCGGCGGTGCGCACGCTGACGAAGGATCTCGAAGGCCTCGCCGCGGGCGAGCCGCTCCGCGATCAGTTCTTCGCGAAGCTCACGTCGGCCGCCGACGCGCTCGACGAGGCCCTGGCCGAGCAAAACCAGACGCTCGCGCGCTTCGAAGGCGAGCGCGCCGCGATGGACACGCTACGCGCCTCGGTCGATGCCCTCCGCCAGACGACGCACGCGGCGCTGCTCGAGCGCGTGACGGACAAGAAGCTCGCCGACTCCTTCTTCCGCCCGGCGTAGCCGCCCGGCGTAGCCGCCCGGCGTCGCCCCGTCATCAGCGGGCGGCGCGGCGGGGGACCGACGACAGGCGCTGGCGGAGAACGGGCGGGACGTAGAGCGCTTCGATGTCGAAGACGCGCAGGGCATCGGCGAGCACCGCGATTTTATCGAGGAGGGGAGCCCCGCCGTCGATGACGACAGTGGGGGCGCCACGGATCCAGCACAATCCGCCCTTGCCCTCGATGACACGCACGTCGAAGGTCTCGAATCGGACAGCGACGCCGAGCCGCCGTGCGAGCTTCTCGAGCTCCCTCAGCACGTCCGCGTGGGTCACGGAGAGAACGCTACCAGGAGGGGCGGGGCCGATGCGACTTCCGTGTGCCGGGCTCGCCGGTTTCGTTTCGCTGCCGCGGTCGGACTCGAAATCGCGCGAGCTCGATTCGTTCAACCGAAACCGGCGTCGCGATGAATGTTGCGTGGGGCTCCGGAATGAACGACCCTTTACACGTGTCCGACGCCTCGCGAACGACCCCGACGCCGATCGCTCAGGGGACGGTCATCAGCGACCGTTACGAGATTCGTCAGAGCCTCGGCAAGGGTGGCATGGGCGAGGTGTTCCTCGCGTACGATCGCGCGACGCAGCAGCCCGTCGCTCTCAAGATCGTTCGTGAAGAGTCGCGCATGCCCGGCGACGACGAGGCTTTGCGCCAGGAGCTCCTTCACGCGCGCTCCGTGAGCCACCCGAACGTGTGCCGCGTTCACGACCTCGCGCCTTCGCCGTACGGCCCGATCCTCGTGATGGAGCACATCACCGGCCAGACGCTCCATACGCACATTCGTCGCAAGAAAGCCCAGGGCGGTTACACGGCGGATGAGTTCCGGCGCATCGCGCACGACGTCGCGGGCGGCGTTGCGGCAATCCACGCGGGCGGCCTCGTGCACGGCGATCTCAAGCCCGGCAACGTCATGGTGACCGCCGACGTCGATGGTGGGCTGGGCAAGGCCATCGTCCTCGACTTTGGTTTTGCGAAGGAGCGCGCGCGCGCAAGCGGCCGTCGCCCCGGCGCCCCTCCCGACGGCGGCACGCCGAACTACATGGCGCCCGAGCGCATTCGCTCCGGCGGTGCCTCGTTCGAGGACGACGTCTACGCGCTCGGCCTCACGCTCTGGGAGATGTGGACCTGCCGCGTGCCCGAGCCTGGCTACAAGCCGCGCGCAAAGCCGATGCGCGCACAGATCATGTTCGACGTGCCGGCCGGTCTCTCGATCGACGAGATCAAGCAGATCTTCCGCTGCCTCGCCGACGATCCGCAGGCGCGTCTTCCTGCGCGGCACCTGCGCTTCTTCAATCCCGTCACGCTCACGACGAACCCGATCCAGGTTCCGCGCGATCGCCTCGATCCTGGTCCGCCGCCTGGTCGCAGCACGAACACCACGTTCACTCCGGCGCAGCAGGGCTTGCTCGCGACGTTCGCGACCAACGCCCCCGAGTTCGTCGGCGAGCTGATCAGCCTCGACAAAGCGAGCTTCACGATCGGCCGCCGCTCGGACAACGACGTCGTCGTTCCCGAGGCCACCGTCAGCGGTCAACACTGCTCGCTCAAATGGCAGAACGGAACTTGGATCGTCGAGGATCTCGGCTCGACGAACGGCACCTACGTCGATCACACCTACGAGCGTCGCAAACAGGTCAACCTGATGCACGGCGGCGAGGTCCAGTTCGGTGAGCTCCGTTTCAAGCTCGCGAGCTTCGGCAAAGACTCGGTGGGTCACAAGCGAGCGCGCGCCTACCTCGCAAAGCGCGACGGTCTCACCGGTCTGCTCACGCGTGATCAGTGCCTTCGTGCGCTCGACGACGAAGCGCAGTTCGCCGAGTGGGTCGACGCGCCGCTCACGATCGCGCGCTACGAGCTCCGCGGTCCCAACCGGCTCGTCTCCGATCGCCCCACCATCCTCGAGATGCTCGCGTTCCGCCGTGCAGCCACGCGCGTCGTCGAGCTCACCGACATGCTCCTCTTGTCGCTCATCGCGGTCACCGCAGGCCGCACCGGTCCGCTCCGCTTCGTCGTGGCGATGGTCGGGCCCGGCCCCCAAGAAGCGCGCAACCTCGTCGAGCAAGTCGTCGGCCAGGTGCAAGGAATGCTTCCCGAAGGCCTCGATCTCGTCGCGTCGATCGCCCGCTTCGAGCCGGGAATGAACGTGCGGAGCTTGGTCGACCCTCAGACCTGAGGCCGCAGACTCGGTCGAAAGACCGCCTCGATAGAACGCCGTTGGCAGACGATCCGCGCCCCTCCCATCCACCTTCCGAGCCTCGTCCCTCCGGCGCTCCGTCGTCGTCGTTCCCGGACAAACCGCGCGGCAAAGACGGCGGAATGCCGTCGGATCGGCCGGCCCGCATCCAGATGGCGGCCGCGCTTTTGCTCGGGCTCACACTCGTCGCCGTGCCGCTCTACCTATGGCGTCGCCCCGCGTCGATGCCGGTGCATTCCGTCGTCGACGCCTCCGCGCCCCTCGATGCCGCGGTCGACGCTGGTGCCGTCGTCGAGGTCGATGCCGGCGCGCCGGCGGCGCAGGTGTCGGTGGCGCGCGTCGTCGAGTGCCACGATCCCGGCTCGAAGCACACGCCACCCGTCGACTGCGATCACCTCCCGCCCATCGAGGCGCTGATCTCGAACGCCATCCTCGCGACCGCGAGCTGCGTCCCCAGCTCACCTGCGGGCGGCACGATCGAATACGTCGTCGACGTCAGCTTCGCCCGCAAGCGCACCCCCTTCATGGTCAAGGCCCCGAAGGACGGACGCTCGATCAAGAGCGGGCGCACCGCGAGCAACTGCGCGACGGCGTTGAAGCGCGCGCTCGGGGCGCCGTCGATGGCGATGCCGCACCAGCACGCGCGCTACAAATTCTCGTTCACGGCGACCTACCCAGCGTTGCCCACGACCGCAGGCAGCATCGGCAAGTGACGTTCAGCCCGTCTGCCCCGTGAGCTTGCGCAGGTAGCGCCGGAACGTGCGAATGCGGAGCGGGTCGCCCCCGAGCGACTCATAGACGCGAAGCGCAAGCTCTTCGTCGGGGCTCGTCGGCGCCTCGAGCACGGCGTCGGCGACTTGCAGCATCGGCGCGAGGCTCGAGCTCTCGGGTCGCGGTACGAAAGCCGGGACCGTCGGACGGCTGTCCTCACTGCGCGCAGGTGACTGCGGTGACACGGGTTGGCGAGCCCCGAGCGTGGCGCGCACCTTCCGTAGTCGAACGTCGATCTCGTCGTCGGCCATGCGTTGGCTGGCAAGCATGTGACAACCTCAGCGGTTCGTAAAGGGGTTGCGGGGCGCTTCCTGCGCGTCCAAGGTAATGCTCTGCAACCGGAGCCCACATGACCAAGGTCGCCTTCTCGATCATCGCGTTTGCTGCCTCTTTTGCCCCGTCGCTCGCGCTCGCGTGCCCCGGCTACGCGTCCAACGCGTCTTGCGGATCCGCCGGTCCGGGGTACCTGTCGGCCATCGGGCTCGGCGTTGCCATCGGCCTCGGCTCGCCTGCGGCTGAAGTGCCGCCCAGAGCGCGCTCGAAGGTATTTTTCAGAAAAAAGGCTGAGCGATCCGGCGCGCCCGCGGCCGAGAAACGCTAGGGTCTCGTCCTCATGTGCGGCGTTTTCGGGATCTACGGGCACAACGAAGCGTCCAACCTGACCTACCTGGGTCTGCACGCCCTGCAGCACCGCGGTCAGGAGTCGGCGGGCATCGTCACCAGCGACGGGCAACAGCTGTTCGCGCACCGAGCGATGGGCCTCGTGCAGGACTGCTTCGACAGCGAGCAGCTCGGTAAGCTCTCGGGTCGCTTCGCGATCGGGCACGTTCGCTACTCGACCGCCGGCAGCTCGGATCTCAAGAACGCGCAGCCCTTCGCCGTCGACTACGCGCGCGGCTCGCTCGCCGTCTGCCACAACGGCAACCTGACGAACGCCGACGAGCTCCGTGCCGAGCTCGAGTCGCAAGGCTCGATCTTCCAGTCTTCGTCCGACACCGAGGTGCTCATTCACCTCGTGGCGCGCTCGAAAGAGATCTCGATCGAAGACCGCATCATCGACACGCTCCGCCGCGTGAAGGGCGCGTACTCGCTCCTCTTCATGACCGAGGACACGGTGGTCGCGGCGCGCGATCCCATGGGCATTCGCCCGCTTTGCCTCGGCATCTTGAGCGGCTCTGGTAGCTCGCCGTCGCAAGCGACGGCGGGGGCTCACGTCATCGCGAGCGAGCCGACCGCGTTCGATCTGATGGGCGCCGAGTTCGTCCGTGACGTCGAGCCAGGCGAGGTCCTCGTCATCGACTCGTCGGGCATGCGCTCGCTCAAGCTCCCCGAGCCCGCGCCGCGTCGCATGTGCATCTTCGAATACGTGTACTTTGCACGTCCCGATTCGCACCTCGGTGGCCGCAGCGTTTACGAGGTTCGCAAGTCACTCGGTGAGATGCTGGCGAAGGAGCACGCGGTCGAGGCCGACGTCGTCATCCCGGTACCCGACTCTGGTGTCCCGAGCGCGATTGGCTACGCGGCGTCGCTCAAGATCCCCTTCGAGATGGGGCTCATTCGCTCCCACTACGTCGGACGCACCTTCATCGAGCCGCAGCAGTCGATTCGTCACTTCGGTGTGCGCTTGAAGCTCAATCCGGTCGAGCCGGTCTTGCGTGGCAAGCGCGTCGTCATTCTCGACGACTCGATCGTGCGCGGCACGACCTCACGCAAGATCGTCAAGATGGTGCGCGACGCCGGCGCGCGCGAGGTTCACCTCCGCATCTCGAGCCCGCCGACGCAATGGCCTTGCTAC
>CAXSGV010000421.1:5827-6594 GCA_964236615.1 uncultured Polyangiaceae bacterium | reverse complement strand
CATCGAGAGCTGGATCCCCCACGACGACCGCAGCAAAGTCCGCGAGACGCTCGCGCAGGCTTTCCACGACGACCGCTCGCGCGAGGTCGAGACGGGCTTCGTCGAGGCGGGGGGTGAGGTCGGTCGCCGCATCCGCTGGCACCTCTCGGGTGCCCACGGCGCGGAAGAGACCGCCGATCCGCTCGTCTACGGCATCGGCATCGACGTGACCGAGCGCCGCGCGCTCGAGCGTCGCGCCGCCGACGCGGAGGCCCTCTCGGCGATGGGCACGCTCGCGTTGAACCTCGCGCACGAGATCCGTAACCCGCTCAACGCCGCGGTTCTGCAGCTTCACCTGCTCGGTCGCGACATCGACAAGCACGCGCCCGAGCCCACTCGCGCGGCGATGCACCGCCGCACCGAGATCGTCGGTAGCGAGATCGGCCGCCTCAATCGCCTGCTCACCGAGTTTCTCGAGCTCGCACGTCCACGGGGGATCGCGCGCGAGCCGGTGCACGTGGGTCGCCTCGTCGACGACGTCCTCGACCTCGAGCGCGAAGCCGCCGAGGGGCGCGGTATCACGATCGTGCGCGAGATCGCCGCCGACGGCTGCGTCGCCATCGGCGATCGCGAGAAGCTCAAACAGGTCGTCATCAACCTCGTCGTGAACTCGATTGAGGCAATGAAAGAGGGCGGCACGCTCACCGCGCGCGTCGAGTCCGACATGGACGTCTTCCTCGAGATCGCCGACACGGGGCAAGGGATCCCGCCCGACGTCCTGACGAACG
>CAXSGV010000421.1:3662-5817 GCA_964236615.1 uncultured Polyangiaceae bacterium | reverse complement strand
ATCCCTTCTTCACGACGAAGGAGGCGGGCACGGGCCTCGGGCTTTCGATCGTGCGTAAGATCGTCGACCAGCACGGCGGCGAAGTGAAGATCGAGTCTTCCAGTCAGGGCACGCGCGTGCGGGTGAAGATCCCGAAGGGGCCGCTGCGCGCATGAGGGCCGCATGATCGTTCCGCCGCTCGATCGCACCGGGCAGCTGCTCGGGGGTCGCTACCGCCTGACGTCGATCATCGGCAAGGGCGGGCAGAGCGTCCTTTACCGCGCGACGGACGAAAAAGACGGCGACGAGGTCGCGATCAAAGTCATGCACGCGCTGCCCGGCTCGCACGCCAAGCAAGCCGCGCTGATCGCGGAGGCCTCGGAGGCGCAGGAGCGCATGTTCCGCGAGGCGCAAGCGATGGCATCGCTCGCGGGGACAGCCGCGGTGCGGATCCTCCACCAACTTTGGACGGACGATCACGCGATGTGCCTCGTGATGGAGCTCCTCCACGGAACGAACCTCCTCGATCATCTCCGCGCGCGTGAGGCGGAGGGGAGGCTCGCCGGCCTAGGGACGATGAAGAGGCTGCTCGGTCCCATCGTCGACACGCTCGAAGCAGCGCACGAGCGCGGCATCGTCCACCGCGATCTCAAGCCCGAGAACATCTTCGTCATCGACGAAGCGCACGGTGGTGGCGTGAAGCTTCTCGACTTCGGTCTGGCGAAGTTCCTGCGCTCGGTGCCCATCACCGCCGCGGGCATGGTCGCAGGCTCGCCGAGCTACATCGCACCCGAGGCCTTCTTGAAAGGCTCGAGCGGCCTCGACCACCGCATCGACGTCTACTCGATGGGTGTGATCATGTTCCGCGTGCTCGCGGGGCGCCTGCCGTTCGACAGTGACGATCTCCGCACGCAGTTCAAGCTCGTCACCTCGGGCGAGCGCCCGAGCCTCCACGCGCTACGGCCCGATCTCGCGCCGTTCGTGGACCGCTGGGTGCAGCAAGCGCTCGCGATCGAGCCCGAGTCGCGCTTCAACAAAGTCAGCGCGATGTGGAACGCGCTGCTGGTGGCCGCACGACAAGTCGAAGACGCCTGACCCTACGACGTGGTCAGGCGAAGGGGTCATGCGGCCCGGCGAGCTTCTCGAGCCCGCGAGCTCAGCGACCGGGCGGCTTGAGCGGCAACGCGGGCGTCGACACCGGCGGGGGAGGGATGTTCTTGCTCCCCTTGCCGTGGTGCGTGTCGCCTTCGACGACGTTCTCGAGCGCGGAGAGCGCGTTCATCACGCGATCCATGCCGTGCTCTTGCGCCGCTTCCTTGAGGAAGGTCGTCACGACGCGGACGAGGCGGAGCGCCGTCGTCTTGCCGAGATCGATCTCGCGCTCGAGGAAGGCCTCGAAGGTTCCGTAGCCCTTCGCCTCGTAGAGGCGGCGGGCCTGGATGTCCTTGAGGATGTGGCCGATGTCCCAGAAGCTCTTGTTGAGGTTCTTACGGAAGCCTTTGATCTGGACGAGCGCATTGTGAAGATCGCCGATCTTCTGCTTGATGTCCTCGGACCCAACGGGGACGCGGATCGTCGCGCGTGCGCTGCCGGGGAGCGGGGGCTCGGCCGCGCGGGCACGAGCCTCGGCCGCGTGCTTGGCGGCGTGGCGTGCGGCCCACGGGGCGGCGCCACGGAGACCGAGCTTGCGCTTGGCCCCCTTGTCGTCGGCCTTCGCGCCCGCTTTTCCGCCGTCGGCGGCCTTCGCAGCGCCTGCTTTACCGCCGGCGCCTTTCGCAACGGCGCCCTTCGGCGCGTCTTTGGCGGAGGGCTTCTTCGCGGGGGTCGTCTTCTTAGCTTTCGCTGTCGCCATTTCGCTCAAAGGAGGTGAGGGGAAGAGGCCGAAGTCATGGGGCCGTTTACCAGATACGGTCGCCCCACGTCCAGCGCGTATCTTTGATCCATTCGGCCCGAGCGAGTGCAAGATGGCCAAATGCGAGGCGACACGTGGCTGCATTTACAATCCTGACAGCTCACGATCTATCGGTTTTTCTCGGCGATTTCGAGCTGGGAACCCGCCGGTCGACCGCAACCCATGCCCCCGTCGCGGGGGGGAGCGTAAACTCGAATTTCGTTGTCGATATCGACGGCCGGCGCGTCTTCCTGCGCATCTTCGAGGAGCAAAACCATGAGGGTG
>CAXSGV010000421.1:1125-3652 GCA_964236615.1 uncultured Polyangiaceae bacterium | reverse complement strand
CGAAGCGGCCATGCTCGAGCGCCTTGCGACGCGGGGGGTGCCCACGCCCGCTCCGCTGCTCCGGCGTGACGGTTCGGCCATCGGAACCCTGAGCGGAAAGCCAGCCGCGCTCTTCCCCTGGCGGGACGGCTCGATGCGCTGCCAGGCGAGCGTTGGCCCCCACGAGGCGCTCCACATCGGGGAGGCCCTTGCGACGGTCCACGTCGCCGGGCGTGACGAGCGTCGAGGTCGGGGTCGGTTCGAGCTCGAGGATCTCCTCGAGAGGGTGCGCACGAAGATCGCGCACGCCGAGGATCCCTCGCTCGCGTCACGAGCCGAAGTGTTGGCGCGCGCGCTCGAGACCACCTCGGCCGAGCGCCGCACCGATCTTCCGCGGGGCCTCGTGCACGGCGATCTCTTTCGCGACAACGTCTTGTGGTCCCAACCCGAGGGCGGCCCGATCGCGGCGCTGCTCGACTTCGAGAGCGCGTCCGACGGGACGTTCGCCTACGATCTGGCGGTCACGATCCTCTCGTGGTGCTTCGGCGACTCGCTCGATGTCGGCCTGATGCAAAAGGTCATCGAGGGCTACGAGCGTGTGCGACCGCTCCTCGCACGCGAGCGCGCCGGGCTCCACGCCGAGGCGCGCATGGCGGCGCTGCGCTTCACCGTCACGCGGATCACCGACTACGCGATGCGACCCTCGGAAGCGCCGGGCGCGCGCGTGATGAAGGACTGGCGACGGTTTCTGGCGCGCTACGACGCGCTCGTCGCGCTCGGCCGCATTTCGTTTTGATTGAGCACCTACGTCACCTCACTCTCGCTCGTGACGGGCCGCGAGGTCGCGCCCGCGCGCGGATCCGGCCATTTCGCCGAGGATCCACCTGGATCGATGCCTTCGCACGAGCGGCGGTTCAGGACACGATCTTCGAGAATTGTGGCGTGGCCCGGCGGGTGCAAAGGCCGTCGAGGGGACGATGGCATCGTTGTCCCGTATACTGAACCTTCAAAGGAGCTTGAAATGCCCTCCAGGACCACGCTTGCCCGGCTTGCGGGTGTCACGTGCATCGCCATTCTCGGTATCGGCTCGTCGCTCCTGTCGACCGGCTGCGGCGGCGACGACTCGACCCCGGACGAAAACATCGAGCTCGGCGGTGACGGTGGTGGCATCGACGGCACCACGACGAAGCCGGACGGCGGCGAGATCTTGCCGAGCGATGTCCAGGAGCCGAGCGCCGACGACAACGCGACCGGCCCGGTGAACATCGGCAACCCCGTCCGTCCCGATGGAGGCTTTGGCTCCGGCGGCGAGAAGACCTGCTTCGAGAACCCGCGCCCGGGCTGTCCGAACTTTCCGCCCGGCGGAAGTGGCAGCGGTGACGGTGGCCTCGTCATCACGATCGGCGATGACGGCGGCACGTACCCGCCGCTCGAGGATCCGCCGGACGATCCCGATCCATCCGCCGAGGATCCGGTGAGCGTCATCTGTGACGACCTCGAGGACGGCGATCCCGGTTGCCCGGCCTTCACCGATCCCGATCTGCCGAGCGGATGCGACAACGACGTGAGCACGCCGGCCGTTTGCACGGACACCCCTCCGCCCAAGTGTGGCAAGCGCATCTTCGTCGACTTCCAGGTCTACGGCGCTCTCGATCCCGTCATCCGCACGAACGGCTGCTGGATCCCCTACGCGCCGCGGCTCGACGGCAGCTTCCGCAAGGGCGAGTACCCCGCGAAGTTCGCCAACCTCGACGCGCCGCGCTGGTTCTACAACTGGGTCTCGCCCGAGCACACGCTCGCCGAAGACAAGAACATGGTCGACAGCGTCTCCAAGGGCGCGACCGACGGCTACGAGTTCTTCGACCGCAATGCAACGAAGTGGCGCTTCATCAACAACGACTCCGTGCTCGCGTACTTCGCCAAGATCTATTCGGACGAGACGCACATGGATAACTACTGGAAGTCGTACACCGCGCTGCGCAAGCGCTCGGTCGGAGCCGATCGCCTGTACCCGGTCGTCAACGTCGGCGTGCCGTACGCGAAGTTCACCACGAAGAAGATCCAGCGCGAGATCTTCCGGATCTGCCGCAAGATGCCGAACTACGCGCACCTCGGTCTGTACTCGAATGCGAACTACGCCCTGAGTGGCGAGTTCGTCTCCCCTCGTCAGAAGAGGATCATCGCAGCGCTCAATGCCTGCACCCGACCGAAATCGAAGTAGTCGCGGCGTGCCTCGTCGCGCACCGCGAGCGCTGCTCTTCGGCCTGGTCCTCACGACAGGCGCGGGAGCAGCGCTTTGCGCCTGCAACCTCCTCACGGGTGTCAGCTCCCTCGAGCGCGGCACCGAAGAGGCGTGCATCGACGGCACCGAGCCCGCATGCGAAGGGGACAAAGACGCCACCGCCGGCGACGCGAAGAGTGACTCGCGCGTCGACCCGAAGTGCGGCAAAGACTGCCTCGGCGGATCGTGCGCCGGTGGCGCGTGCCAGCCGGTCGTGCTCGCGATGGGCCAGGAAGCCTGGCAGATGATCGGTCGCACGCCCGGCTA
>CAXSGV010000421.1:0-1115 GCA_964236615.1 uncultured Polyangiaceae bacterium | reverse complement strand
CAAGCGGATCTACTGGGCGAACCGTGGCTCCGTCGACGCCGGCAACGGCACCGTGCAGACGTCCGCGCTCGACGGCACCGACAAGCGCGAGCTCGTGAACAAGCAGCCGTCCGCCGGCTTCGTGGCGGTCGACAGCACCTGGGTCTACTTGACCGATCAGGGGACCGAGCAAGCCAATTTTCTCGACGGTCGCATCGTCCGGATCCGCAAGGACGGCACGGCGTTCGATCGCATCTACGACAACCAGCCCGCGCCCTTTGGCATTGCGATCGATTCGGCCAACGTCTACTGGACCAACGCCCTCAACGGTGAGGTCTACCGAGCGCGGCTCGACGGCACCGGAACGCCCGCGCTCATCGCGCCAGCGGCGCCTTACACGTTCGGCATCGCCGCCGACGAGAACGCCGTCTTCTGGACGCGCTTCGATCCCACCGACAACCTCGGCGAGGTTTACACCGCGCGGCCCGACGGCGGGGCGCTCGGCGCGCTCGCGAGCGATCAAGCGACGCCACGCGGAATCGCGATCGACGCGACGACCGTCTACTGGGTCAACGAAGACGACGGCACGGTGATGTCGCTGGCGCGCACCGGGCTCGGAACACCGAAGCTTCTCGCCGACCAGCAGGACAAGCCGTACACGATCGTCGTCGACGACAAGAACGTCTACTGGGTGAACCAGGGCGCGACCGACGGCACCGGCAGCGTGATGCGGATCGGGAAGGACGGCACCTGCGGCGCGGGCGGGTCTGGAGATGCGGGTGGCGAATGTCCCGAGGTGCTCGCATCGGACCAGAGTCGCCCCTACGGCATCGCCGTCGACAAGGTGGCGGTCTACTGGGTCAACTTCGCGAGCGGCAACGTTCTCCGCGTGGCGAAGTGAGAGCAGCGGACGCCGGCGAGCCGGCGAGCACGCGAGGGCCGCCTGCGGAATCGCCGACCTGCCCGGTAACCGAGTCGGAAGAAAGCCCGCGTTGAGGGGGGAAGGCTCGGCGCGGACGCCTGGCACACGGCCCGCAGCTGGGGATCGATCGCTACGCGTCTCCAGAGCGGGCCGTGCTCCAGGCTCCACGCGGGTAAGGGCCTCGATGCTCCGCGCGCGCGCAGGGGAGAGGGCG
>CAXSGV010000420.1:0-6614 GCA_964236615.1 uncultured Polyangiaceae bacterium | reverse complement strand
GATGGGAATCGACAGCATCGGCTGACGGATCCCGCGTCGCTCCGAAGAGAGGGGAGTCGCGCCTAGCCCGAGCTGCTTCGATCCGGTGTCGACCCACGAGGCGTCCTCACGGAGATCGCGCTCTCGTCATTGGCCATTACCCTTCACCGCCATCGCCTCGAATACGTCGACGGCGCTATCCGTCGTCGGCAGTGCGGCGAGCTCGCACGCGATCCGCCGCGCCACGCGACGCGGTGCCTCGTCGGCGAGGAGAGCCGCGATGCCGGCGCGCACCGCTTCGCTCGTCGCGGTCCGGCCATCAATCGTCAAGCCCGCTCCGACCTCCGCGATGCGACGCGCGTTGGCTGGCTGATCGGCGAACAGCGGCATGGCGAGCATTGGAACGCCGGCCTCGAGGGCGCCGAGCATCGTGCCCGATCCAGCGTGGCAAACGGTGACCGTTGCGTGCGGAAGGACATCGAGCTGCGGCACCCAAGCCTCGATGCGCACGTTCGGCGGCACGACCCTGAGGTCGCTCGCGTCGAAGTTGTGGCCCGTGGTGAGCAGCACGCGAATCGCGAGATCGGCGACGGCTTCGAGCGCGACCTTGTACGCCCCGCGCGCCTGCGAGCTGCCACCCGCGATGGTGCCGAACGTCACGTAGACGAGCGGCCGCGTGTCGTCGCCCCACCAAGCGGGCAGTGGATTGCGTTTGGTGTCCACATGCGGCGCACGCACGCGCATGGCGCTCGCGGGGCCCATCTCCGCGGGATCCTCGAGCGAAAGCGGCATCGCCGTGAACGTCGGTGCGCCGCGCAAGGACGCGCCGCCGTCGGGGGTGAGGCCCTCGGACTCACGGAGGCGGTCGATGCTCGCAATCGCGTTGCGGAAAATGAGCTCCTCGGTGATGGCGAGCCCAATCGCGACACGCGCATGCGGAATGCCGAGGACCTCGGCGACGACCGCCGAGCCGAGCTCGCCGGCCTCGCGCACGACGAGATCGGGCTTGAGATCGAGGGCGGTGGCACGCAGCGCCGGGATCGCCGCGCGCGCGTTGAGGTTGGCAAAGATCTCGCTCACGACGAGCGCGGTCGCCTCGTCGTCGGGCAGACTGGGCAGTCGCTTCCACACCTCACCGAGCGCAGCCTCTCCAGGGTGACCGAAGGGGCGAAACGCAAAGCCCATCTGCTCGACCGTGCGCCGCAGATCTTCCGGCGCGCTGATCGTCACGTCGTGCCCGCGGCGCCGGCACGCGTCCATGAAGGGCACCAGGGGATGAAAGTGCCCGGTCCCGCGGATCGTCGAGAAGAGGACGCGCATTCGCCGAGCGTAGCCTCTTGCTACGACGAGATGCGCGTAGGCCTCAGAGGTTCGGAACGACCTGGTCCTGCGGAACGAGGATCATCGCGCGCTGGGTCGGCACCGTGACGCGGAGCGTGCCGCCTGCCGGAACGTCGAACGTCTGTAGACCGGGATCGAGAACGTCGACGAGGCGACCGCGCGCCGCGATCGTCATCACGTTGGCGCCGTCGGCGGTCGAGCTCGGCTTGCGGCCGTTCGAGTTCACGAGCACGAGCGCGTAGTCCTTGCCTGCGTCGCCGCCGGTGCGCTCGAACGCGAACATGCCGGCGTCTTCCTCTTCGGCGGTGTGCGTCGTCGCCCAGACGACCTTCGTGTCGCCACGACGGAGCGCGGCGTAGCCCTTACGAAGACGCGCGAGCTTGCTGTAGTGACGGAACGTGTCGCCCGAGGTCGCAAAGCCCGTGTTCCACAGCACCTCGCGGTTCGATGGATCGTTGCCGCCGGAAAAATCCTGCTCCGTGCCGTAGTAGAGGCAAGGGATGCCCTCTTCGGTCATGAGCACCGTGAGCGCGTTGCGAAGCGCGGCGACGTCGTTCTGCCCTTCGAAGAGAAAGCGGCTGACGTCGTGGTTGTCGAGGAAGTTCACGAGCGCCTTGCTCGGCGCGACGCCGATGCCGCCTTCTTGCGGCTCGCTGCCGTAGTTCTTCGGGCGCGCTTCCCACAGCGTCTTGATCTGCTCGGTGCCCTTTTGCGCGTTGCGATCGTGCGCGTTCTGGAACACGTCGCGGAACACCTGAAAGTGCTGCGAGAAGTAGAAGACGCTGTCGAGCTCGCCCTTCACCGTGTAGCTGCCGAGGAGCTCGTCTTTGCCGTCGAACGCTTCGCCGAACATGAGGAAGTTCTTCTTCCCCTGCGCCGCGAGACGCGTGCGCACCTCGCGCGTGAAGACCTGCCAGAACTCGTGCTCGACATGCTTCACGGTGTCGATGCGGAAGCCGTCGAGATCGGCGAGCTCGACCCAGCGCGTGTACGCGTCGATCATCGTCGCGCGCACTTCGGGGATCTCGGTCGCGACGTCCTTCAAGCCACCCGGAAAATCGCCGAGGAGGCGCTGGTTGTCCTGCTCGTAGTCGAGGATGCGTCCGAACCCGTGGTACGCGCGGGCGGTGCCGAGGATGCCGGGCGCGGCGGGGATGCGGTTGATGCTCGGATCTTGGATGAAGATGACGGGCGCGCGACCGGCGTTGCCGAGCGAGGTCGAGGCCTGCACGCCGCGCGCGTCGAAGTCGGGATCGAACTCGGACACGCGCGTGATGGGCGACGTGCCGCCGGTGCCGCCGATGTAGATGTCGGCCTTGCCGTTCAAGTTCATGTCGTAGAAAAACAGCTGGCCCATGTGGTTCGTGACGATGTCGAGCACGACCTTGAGACCATGGTCGTGCGCGCTGGCGACGAAGGAGCGCAGGCTCGCGAGATCGCCGAAGTGCGGGTTGGGCTGCGTGAGATCTTGTGCCCAGTAGCCGTGGTACGAGTCGACGTCGGCGTCGGTCTCGACGTTCTTCACGACCGGCGAGATCCACAGCGTGGTGACACCGAGCTGCGTGAAGTAGTCGAGGTGGTCCTCGAGCCCCTTCCAGTCGCCGCCTTGAAAGCGCGCGAGCGCGCCGGCGCGGACGGCGTAGTCGTTGTTCACATCGCCGTCGGCGAAGCGGTCCGTGAGCACCTGGTAGATGACCTCGTCGCGCCAGTCTTCGACGTGGGTCGCGAGCGTCGGTTGCTTGCCGTTCGAGGGGACCGACACGCAGCCGAGCCCCGAGAACGAGGGGACGGTCGCGCATGCGGCAACGAGAGCGAATGGGAGCAGCTTCTTGGGGGTCATCTTCATCACGGGTAGGAGCTCGAGTTGAACCACCACTCGGCACCGACGCCGATGAAATGCTCGACGGTGCGCTGGGCGAAGACGTCGTCGACCGGGTAGAGCGCGCGTGCGCCGGAGTCGCGCCCCGATACAGCGTAAAGGAGGCGCAGCTGCGGGCGCTTGAAGGCGCCGCGACCCGAGGGCGAGAAATACGGGATGAGGCCGCCCTTGAAGACGGTCGCCGTGAGCGCCGAGTCGGTGGCAGGATCGACGACTGCCATGCGGCGCGCTTGAACGCTGCCTTCGACAGCGATGCCGAAGTGCTCGCCGAGAAACACCTGCGGGCGCACGACGACGGTGCCTTCGTCGAACTTCTGCGTCGAGGTCGGCGACGGATCACCGTCGCGGAAGAAGCGAAGGTACGCACCCGCCATCACGCCGAGCGAGCCCATCTCGTAGTTCGCGCCGAGCGCGATGAGCGTCTCGCTCGAGCCGCTGGTGGTGCGATCGTTGGCGAAGGTGGACGGCGTGCTGAGTGGATCGTACGCGGCGACGCCACGCGCGTGACGGAGGAACAGGTTCACGTGCGTGTCGCGCTCGCCGGTCCAGAAGCCGAGTTGCGTGCCGAGCAGCCAGCCGCTGTCGCTCGGGAGCGGACGATCGACGTTGGTGAGCGTGTCGCGCTGCGCGCCGGCCGAGAGCTGGTGGGCCTCGCCGTAGACGATGACCTTGAAGCCGAGCTTGTCGTTGTTCGGCGAGAGGTGACGAACGTAGTGCGTGAGCTTGAGCGTCTCGACGGTGCGCGGGCGATCGAGCTTGACGACGTCGCTCGTGCCAACGCCGAAGCGGTTCGGCGAAGGGATTGTCTGAAACTGGTACGGGTTGTCGAGCCGCTGCATGCCGACGTGCGCCGCGAGATCGGTGGCGTCGCCGATCTTGACCGCGGCCCCGCCACCGACGGTGTTCTGGTTGTGGAGCGGCCACCAGTCGAGCAAGTAGATGTCGTCGCCGCGGTACATACGCGCGCCGGCCCACAGCGTCCAGCGGCCGTAGGTGCCTTGCGCGAAGAGGTTGCGCACGGCGATTGCTTGCGCGGCGTTGCCAGAGAAGTGGAAGAACGGCGGGAAGAGCGCGAGCGTCGCGACGACCTTGCTCTTGATGTCGTCCTTGAAGGTGTCCTCGCGACGGAGCTCGAGCTCGGCGTAGCTCTCTTCGTCGATGCGCGAGCCGTGCGAGACCACGTTCGTCTGGCGACCGGTGCCGCCGCGGCCGTCGCTCGCGATGCGCACGCGTCCGTAGGATCCGAACTGAAAGCCGTCGGTCGGGCTCGACGCCACTGTCGCGGAAGGCGTCGGCAGTGAGGCTGCGCTCGCGTTCGACGGCGGAGCGGGCGCGGTGGACGGAGAAGAGGGAGAGGGAGAAGAAGAGGGGGAGCCGGGCGCGGTCGCGGGCTCGGGCTCGGCGGTGCGCTCGGGGGTGCGCCCTGTTTGTGCGCGCGCGGGACCGGCGGCGCAGATCGCGAGTGTGAAGGCGAAGAGAGAAGAGAGGCGGCGCATTGTCGGGGGTCGAGTCAGGGGGCCAAGATGGCGGAGCCGCGTGCGCCGAGCGTGATCGTCACGGTGCGGTTCGTCACGGTGACGTCGGGGCCGCCGAGCCTATCGTGGAGCACGGTGCCGTTGGATAGTGGAATCGTCGCCGGCAGCGTCGCGGTGACGGTGTCGGGCACCGCGTTCTTCGAGAGCGCGACGAGCGCGACGTCGTTGCCGAACTGCCGCGCGAACACGAGGACCTCGCGGTCGGCTTGCGCGAAGACCGGACGGTACTCGCCGCGGCGAAGCGCGACGAGCTGCTTGCGCGCTTGGCCGAGCTTCTTCGTGAGGGCGAGCGTCGCCGTCTCGTCTGCGTTGAGCGTCGACTCGCCACGCCACATCGAGCGGTTGTTCGGATCGGCGCCGCCCCACTCGCCGTACTCGTCGCCGTAATAGACGAGCGGCGCGCCGGGCAGACCCATCAACCACGAGAGCGCGAGGCGATGCCGTGCGTAGGGCTCGGCGTTCGGCGGCGCGGCCGCGTAGTTGTCCCACTTGTTGCCTACGATGCCGGACGAGTGCGCGCCGTCCTGGTTGCGGTAGCTCGCGATCGTGACCGAGCGCGGCGTGTCGTGGCTGCCGACGTAGGGCGTCATGATCGAGCCCTTCGGGTACTGCCAGCCGCTCGCTTGCGCCCAGTAGTCTGCGTGGACCATCCCCTTCTCGTCGGCGAGGAACGTGCGGTACGGGACCGCGTGGTAGAGGACGAAGTCGAACTGACCGTCGAGACCGTTCGGCCCGACGTAGCGGCTGATGGTGTCGTACTGCGCTTGGTTGCAGGCGAGATCGCAGTCGCCCCAGCCCATCGCGGTTTCGCCGGTGAGGAAAAGCTTGTTGCCCGCGACCTCGAACTCCTCGCGGAGCTTCGCCGACACATTGACGATACTTGCATCTTCCACGTGTTTCACGGCGTCGACGCGGAGGCCGTCGAGGTCGAAGGTGTCGACCCACCACACCGCGTCGTCACCGAACTGCTCGCTCACCTCGGGGACGGTCCAGTTCACGTCGGGGAGGTAGTCGGCGAACAGGCAATCGAGGCGACGCGCAGTCCAATCGCAAGCGCCGCTCGAGCCGCACACGCAGCCGGTGCGGAACCACTCGGGGTGCTTCGTGAAGTACTCGTGCTCCTTGTGGACGTGGTTGATGACGAAGTCCTGAAGCACGCGGATGCCGTGCGCGTGCGCCTCCTTCACCATCTTCTTGAGCGCGGCTTCACCACCGAGGCGACTGTCGACCTCGCGCGCCTTCACCGGCCAGTAGCCGTGGTAGCCCGTCACTTTGTGCACGCCGTCGTCGGCGATGTAGCTGCCGGCAGGGTTCGTGTTGAACGGCGTGAGCCAGATGGCGCGTACGCCGAGCTGATCGAGCGCGCCCGACGCGATCGCCTGACGCACGCCTTCGAAGTCGCCGCCTTGGAAGTCAGCGCGCGCGTCGACGCCCGCTTGCTTCGGGGGATCGTTGCTCGTGTCGCCGTTCTTGAAGCGATCGGTCATCGCCATGTACAGGACGGCGTCGCGCCACTCGAACGCGTCGGCCTCGATCCAGAAGACGAGGCGAAGCGGCTTGGCCTTCTTGCCCGCCTTGTCGTTGGCTTCGACGAGCACCGTGTACTTGCCGTCGCCTAGTGCGGGGGCGTCGATCGACAACGTCGAGCCCGTGCGCGTGAGCTTCGCGGGCGCGAGCGCGCCGTCCTTCGCGAGTGTTGCCTTCGCGGTCGCGATGTCGAGCCCCGCGCGCTCGAACGCGTCGAGGTAGGTGACGTTGGCGGTGAAGCGCCCCTGCCCTGCGCTCGCGCGCGTGATGGCCTTGTCCTTCAGAACGAGCCGCGGGATGTGGCAGTCGGGCACGCGAACGCCGGAGTTTTCCGTGGTGCCGACGTACTTGCG
>CAXSGV010000419.1:0-6624 GCA_964236615.1 uncultured Polyangiaceae bacterium | reverse complement strand
GCTTGGCGTGCCGGTGCTGGGCATCTGCTACGGCCTGCAGCTCATCGCGCACCTCCTCGGCGGCAAAGTCGAGAAGGCGAACGCGCGCGAGTACGGCGCCGCCAAGCTCGTCATCGACCGAAGCGAAGGCATCCTCCATCGTTTCGCGAAGGGCGAAGCCATCGACGTGTGGATGTCGCACGGCGATCACATCGTGACGTTGCCGCCAGGCTTCGACGCCTTCGGCACCAGCGAGAACACGCCCTTCTGCGCCGTGGGCAATGCCGCAAAAAAGATCTACGGGCTGCAATTTCACCCCGAGGTCGTGCACACGCCGAAGGGCTCCGACATTCTCGCGGCGTTCCTCTTCGACGTCGCGGGCCTCTCGCCCACGTGGACGCCTGGCTCGTGGACCGAGCAGGCGATCGCGGACGTCGCGTCCAAAGTCGGTCCGAACGAGCGCGCCGTGTGCGGCCTGTCGGGCGGCGTCGACTCGTCTGTCGCGGCGGTGCTCTGCCACCGTGCGATCGGCGATCGCCTTCACTGCATCTTCGTCGACAACGGAGTCCTCCGGGAAGGCGAGCGCGAGCAGGTCGAAGCGACGTTCCGCCAGAATTACAAGTTGAACCTCGTCGTCATCGACGCGCGCCAGCGGTTCATCGACGAGCTCGCCGGCATCACCGATCCCGAGAAGAAGCGAAAGACGATCGGCCGCGTCTTCATCGAGATCTTCGAAGAGGAAGCGCACAAGGTCGAGAACGCGAAATACCTCGTTCAAGGCACCCTCTACCCCGACGTGATCGAGAGCGTCTCGTTCAAGGGCCCGAGCGCCGTGATCAAGAGCCACCACAACGTCGGTGGGCTTCCGGAGCGCATGAAGCTCGCGCTCATCGAGCCGCTGCGCGAGCTCTTCAAAGACGAAGTGCGCGCCGCCGGCGAGACCCTCGGGATGCCGAAGGACATGCTGTGGCGCCAACCCTTCCCCGGCCCCGGCCTTGCGATCCGTTGCCTCGGCGAGGTCACCGCCGCGCGCCTCACGGTCTTGCGTGCCGCCGATCTCATCGTCGATCAAGAGATCCGCAAGGCCGGCCTCTACGACGTCATCTGGCAGAGCTTCTGCGTTCTCTTGCCCGTGAAGAGCGTCGGCGTCATGGGCGACGAGCGCACCTACGAAGAGACGTGCGCCATCCGCGCTGTGAAGAGCGTCGACGGCATGACCGCCGATTGGTACCCCGTGCCGTACGAGGTGCTCGCGCGCATGTCGAACCGCATCATCAACGAGGTGCGCGGGATCAACCGCGTCGTTTACGACATCTCGTCCAAGCCGCCCGCGACCATCGAGTGGGAATGAAGGTTGGGGTCGTCGCTGTGCTGCCGCTCCTCGTGCTGCTCACGGCATGCGGCGGCGGTGGGGCCGAGCCGCCGGCGCGCACGATCTCGCTGCGCTTGAAAGGGACGCCGCCCGACGCGACGGTGACGATCGACGATCGCATCGTGGGCTCGCTTGGGCTCGTGTCCGCGCACGGCGTCGCGTTACCGCCGGGGCAGCACCGGATCAGCGTCGAAGCCCGCGGCTACCTGCCGTTCGACAAGATCGTCGTCGCCCCTGCCGACGGCGCCGCACAACCCATTCCCATCGACGTCGCGCTGGTTCCAGTGCCGGACTGACCTCGCTTCAAGACAAGGGCCGCGTGGGCTGTTTTGCTTGCATTCCTGCGGGAAACCGGCAGAGTGCGCGCCTCGGAGAACTGATCGATATGTCGAATCGTGCAATTTGGAGCATGCGGAAAAGACACGAGTGGCTCGCGAAGCCGCTCCGCGCAAAGCGCGTCAAGCGCTCGACGAAGCTCCGCTGCGGTCTTCAGGACGCGCTCGACCGCAAGGCCGTCAACTCGCCCGACGGCGAGAAGTAGAGTCTTTCAGCAGCCGGCTTCGAGCTCGTAACGAGCGTCGAAGCCGCCTGCGTCCGTCCTTGTTGTCGTTGCCGCTCGTGTGTGTTGTGCGGGCAGCGCAGTCGCTGCTGCCCAGGTCATCGTCGCGGTCGAGCGAGCGAGGCCAAGTCGCCCCTCGCGATCCACGAGGATGATCCCTCCGCGTCCGTCGACGCGTCCGAGGTGAACGACGGCACGCCGTGCTGCCTCCTCCGCCGACGCGCCTGCGCGCATCCATTCGATCGCGGTCTTCGCGAGGCACACCCGGAGCACGGCCTCGCCGTCGCCGGTGTTGGAGCACGCGCCCGCTTCGTCATCTGCGTAATTTCCGGCGCCGGGGATCGGTGAATCCCCTACCCGGCCGAGGCGCTTGTTCACGCGCCCACCCGTGCTCGTCGCGGCCGCCGTGTGGCCACGTGCGTCGCGGGCCACGGCGCCGACGGTGCCGCCTGCCCAGCTCGGTCGCTCTGCACGCATGCGTGCAATCTCCCATTTGGCGCGAGCGTCGCCCGTGATCATGGCCGCATCGGTCGAGGGCGCGAAGCCGTGCGCCTCGGCGAACCGCGCTGCCCCGGCACCGGCGTAGAGTACGTGCTCGCCGTCGTCGAGGATCGCGCGTGCGATCGCGACGGGGTGCAAAAACGGTGGCAGCGCGCAGACGCCGCCCGCGGCGAGGCGGGTCCCTTCCATGATCGAGGCGTCGAGCTCGATGGTGCCGGCCTCCGTCAGGCAGGCGCCGACACCGGCGTTGAAGCGCGGGTCGGACTCGAGCACCTCGACGGCGCGCTGCACCGCATCGAGCGCGCTCCCGCCCGCAGCGAGGAGCTCGGCACCGGCCGCCGCGGCGAGGCGACAGCCTTCGATGTGCTCCGAACGCTTGGCCGCGGGGACGTCACCCGCGCCGCCATGAACGAGGAGGCTCCATGTGGCAGGCGCGCGGCCCCACGAGGACGTGACCGTCACTGCGGCGGGCGCGGCGCCAGCGTCTTCGCGGTCTCGGGTTCGGTCTCCCATGCCCAGTGACGATAGCTAACGACGGCGAACAGCGTGAGCGCGAGCGAAGGGAGCGCGGCGGCGTAGGCACCCAGGCGGTGCGCCGCGGCGGCGTGGAAGAGAAGGACGGTCGCTGGCACGGTGAGCGCGACCGCGGCGGTCATCCGCGGCCAGGCGCGGCGACGTATGCATGCTGCAAGTATCGGAAGAGCGAGGCCTGCGAGCGCGATGGCGAGCGCGGCGGCTGGTCGACCACTTCGAGGGACGGCGACGTCGTTCGCGCTGCCCTTCCAGCCTCCTGCAGCAGGATCGCTTGGAAGCTTGGTGAAGGATCCGTCGGACGCGAATGTGGCACCTCGAGAACGATCCACGAAGTGACCGTCTTCGAAGCGAATGTCGTCGCTCTTGAGCACCGTCGGGTAGAAGCCGGTGACGTCGAGGCGAGGAACGCTCGCGACCGCCAGCGCGCATGCGAGCGCGACCGCAGCGCCACCAAGCACCGCCGCAAGCGCGTTGAGCTGCGGCGCGCGTCCGAGCGTTTCGAGCGCGAGCATTTCCGAGCGCGTGCGTGCGGGCGCGAGCGCAAGCCAGGTGCCGAACGCCGCGCAGATCGGCGCGAGCGGTAGCGAACGCCCCACGCGCACGCCCCACGCGACGCCACCCTCGTCGGAGGCCGCAGTCGCGAGCGTCACGACGACGAGGGCGAGACCCGTCACGAGCGCTGCGCGTCCTGCGTTGCGCGCGTCCCACCGGCTCAGCGATCGCGCGCCGCGAAATTGCCCGTCCACCGCCGCGTAGGCTACCTCACGATCGATGCACGCGATCCGCCCGATGTCCGCGCTCATGCTCGCCGCGGTCGTGCTCGCCGCGTGCACGGGCAAAGATCCCTACCGGCCCGGGACCGCGATCGGCACCTTCCACGTCGAAGCCAAGCGCGTCGCGAACTCGTGTGGTGCTTCGGCCGTGCCGCCGGATCCGTGGAAGTTCGACGTGCGGCTGTCTCGCGATCAGAGGACGCTCTACTGGGTCCAAGGCGGCCTGCCCGTATCGGGCTTGCTCGACGACGCGACCCCCGAGGCGCCGAAGGCAACGATGAAATCCTCCGACACGCGCACGGTGCGCGCGGCCAACGCGAAGCTCGGTCTCGCGGCCTGCGCGCTCACACGCGCCGACACGCTCGAAGCGACGCTCGCCCGCGGACCAGGCGCCGAGGCCGACTTCGAGGCGTTCACGGGCACGCTCACCTACCGCTTTGCACCGACCGCGGACTCCGATTGCTCGGACGCCATCGTGGCGGAGGGCGGCGACGGATTCGCCGAGCTCCCGTGTGACATCCGCTTCGACCTCATCGGCACGATCGACAAGACCATCCCCGCACGCTGACATCGGCACCGCGAAATGAACGCGTGATGAGATTTCGTCGGGCCGGGGGGAAGACAGTCCGACTCTGGGTGTTACAATCCATGAGTCCGTCGTGTTTCGGAGGACAGTTTGTATCCCGGATGGTCCGGCGAGGAGCTCACCTCGCGAGCGCGGCACAACCCTGGCCCGCCACCTCGTTCGAAGCTGTTTTCGACCGAGCGCGCGCCTACAACGGAAACACTCGTGTCGGCGGCATGGCTAGCCCATGTCGACCCCCCGAGTGCCGGCACAGCCGGAGGAGGAGAACAGCCATGCAGAGTACCCACGGTCCTAACCCGGAGGGTTCGCAGTAGCTGCGCGTCGGCGCGAGACCAGGCGACGTTGCATCGCGACGTTCCTGTAGTGCGCTGACCCATTCACGACCCTGCCCGGAACGAGGGCCAGTACCGGCGGCTCGGGTGGACATCGCTTCCACCCGGGCCGTTGCTTTGTCCGCCGCACGCGCCCACGCCCGTGCTACTTCTGAGGCCGATTTGCGGGACTAACTCAGTTGGTAGAGTGCCAGCTTCCCAAGCTGGATGTCGCGAGTTCGAATCTCGTGTCCCGCTCCGGTTATTACCCAGGAAAACGATGATTCTCATGGGATGATTGGCCAGCTGGCGACGTCCGAGAAGCAACGACGCGTTACATCATGAGAGGCTCGGAAAAGTGACGCGCAAGCTCGCTGAGTACGCAGGCAATCGTCACCGCTCAGCGATCCACTTCTGCTGGGAACAACCGGACGAGGGCTCTAACGTGGCGATCGTCGTGTCGCAAGACGGAACCGCTTCGGTCTTCGGTCGCGACCCTGCCAACAAGACGAAGATTCTCGCTTTTCGGTCCGTCCCGGTAGCAGCTCTGCGCTGACGCGACACGGCTCGAGTCGTTCGCGTTCGAAGCGCCGCTAGACTTTGATGCGGTACGCGATCCCGAAGGGCCTTCGAACTTCGTTACCGAGGTTTCGTTTCGGCTACGTCGACGGCCCCCGATGCCGCGCCACAACTTCGTCGCCCGGCCCGTGACTTCGCGTCCGCGCCGCAAGGCGGGGCCTCACCTCAAATGTAGCAATCACGCAGCCACGGCGCGTCCACACGGATCAAGGAGTTCGCTACCGTCGAGAGTTGATGCGCGTTCGTCGGCGAAACGGCGAACACCTTCTTGCCAAGTGTCCTCACGTGGGTGACCGCGTGCGTGTAGTCGCCGTCGGCGGAGATTACGTATGCGGTGTCGTACGTCCCTCGTTCCGCCAAGACGACCAGGTCCACCGCGAGCATGACATCAACGGCCTTCTCCACCCTAAACTCGACGCTCTTGTGCCGCTGGCCAAGTGCGATGAGGTCCTTGTACACAGCCGGGTCAATCGGCGTCTTGAGGTTACTCATGTATTGGAGCAACTCGACCGCGGCATCGTTCCTCTCGCGGCGCGCCTCAAGACGCCCAAAGTGGAACGAGATGCGGCCGTCGAGCCTTGTCTGTCGCGCGACGAAGCTCCGCTGATCCGCATAGAGCTTCGGATCGCTGGATGTAACCTGCCCGACGTAATACCGAAGCTCGATCCACGTTCGCGGTCCGGCGAGCTTCAGCGCGATCTTGGCGAAGTCGAGTTGGCCGAGGCTTGTCGCGCCGACGCTCTTAAGGCCGTGGTAGAAGTTGTTCCCGTCGACCAAAATCACGGCACGGTCAGGCGAATGCGGCGGTCCAGTTGTTGTCGAGCTCGTCACGGAAACCTCAAGCGTGAAGCTGAAACGTGGTGGTTTGTGGGCCTAAATCGTTGACAACGCTCTCCAACGCACTATTCTGAACTTCAGACCGTGCCCTTACGGGGGCCGGCCCTAAACCCCCCAGTGTCTTTGGCTCCGCCAAACACGCTGGGGTTTTTTTTGTCCACGCGCGCCCGACACTTTCGCGAAAGCGACGGCTCTACTTCGGCTGCATTGCTGAGGACACGACTTGCATGGGCGAGACGGAGGAGTCGTAGTCGTCGCACGTCGTGATGAGGTGGAAGGCGATCCGCATCGCGTCCTTCATCAGCAATCCGTCGCTGGGAAGGATGTATCGGAAAGGTTCACGCCCCTGACCGAGGGGGCATGTCCGAACTTCGCCTCGGAGAAGCGTGGGCGATGCGGGTGGGGGCGCTGCCGCTGACCCGGTCGGCTTGGCCTTGGCCCGGTCTTTCCGCGGCTCGCTCGCATCCCTGGCCTTTTCGCGACGGTTCGGATCGTATTTGTCCGGCGCAGCCGCCCAACGGAAGTAGGACGCAATCGTCGCACGGGCGCGAGATGCGTACGTTTTGGCGGTGCCAGGCTGGCCGCCGGGGTTC
>CAXSGV010000418.1:0-6627 GCA_964236615.1 uncultured Polyangiaceae bacterium | reverse complement strand
GCGCGTTGACAATCTCGCTCACCGTGCCGTCACCGCCGCCCGCGATCACGCGCCCGACGTCCCCCGCACGCACGGCCGCGGCGGCGAGCTCGCCGGCCTCACCCGCGCGCGTCGTTTCGTGCAGCACGGTGTCCGGCGCGTTGCGGATTGCGAGCTCGATGGCCTGGATGCTCGCCGCCGAGCCGGCCTTCGGGTTGAGGAGGACGAGCGTCTTTTTTCGGTCGAGCATCGAGACGCCGCAGCATGGCGCACGCGTTGTTCGAGTGCCCGCTCCTTTAACGTGGCCCAAGCGGAGCGAGCTCCGACCGAGCGCCGCGCGCGACGTCCTCTTTTGCTACATGCTCGCGGAGAACGTGCGACCCTTCGAGCCATAGTTTTCGCAGAGATCTCCCCCTATGGCGAACGATCCGAACGCTCCCAAACCGACGCCGTCGAAGCCCATGATCGTTCCCCCAAAGGGCGCGGTCACGCAGCCCATGCCGGTCGCGACCGTCACGTCGCCGAAGGAGAAGGGGGCCGTCACGACGCTGAAGGAGGCGCCCGCGCCCCCCGCGCCGCATGCTGCCCCCGCGCCGCACGCGTCGTCGCCGGCGCTGCCAACGAAGCAGCAGCCTCTTCCGCCGATGCGCGAGATGTCGGCGAGCCTCGACGACATCCTCCGCGAAGATACGTGGGACATCGAAGAGCAGCGCACCGATCTCATCACCGCCGCGCTCAAGGCACCCGACGCCCCGTCGCCCGAGGGCCCGAAGGGCACCATTCCTCCGCCCTCGGAAGTTCCCAGCCTCCGCATGCCGACCGCGGACGAGGTCTCCGGCCTGCTCGCGCTCACCGACATCGAGGAGATCGAGTCGCCACCGATCTCCGTGCCGGCGCCACCGCCTTCGCGACCCGCGCCTCCGGTGCCGCGCGGCATCCAGCCTCCGCCGGTGCCGCCGAAGACCAGCGGCCGTCCCGCCGCGTTGTCGAAGCGACCCTCGCCGCCGGTCACGCAAAAGCCCCTGCACGTCGAGCGCACGCGCAAGGACGAGCTGGTGGAGCTTCTCGTCGCGCGCATCGCGAGCTTGTCCGACGGGAAGGGCGCAAACGATCCCGTCGCGCTCGCGCGCGCATACTTGGAGCTCGCGCTCGCCGACGAAGCTTTGGCCGACGGCGCACAGATCGTTTTCCACGCTGAAAAAGCGCTCGGCGTCGATCCCGAGATGACGGCGGCACACGCGCTCTTGCGACGCGCACGCCACGCGCGCCCGGCGAACGCCACACTGCTGAAGCACCTCGCGCGCGAGGTCACTGCCGCCACCTCGGACGCGTCGCGCGCCGATCTCCTTGCCGAGCGCGCGCGTCTGCTCGAAGCAAGCGGCGAGAAGAAGCCTGCGTACCGCGAGGCGTGGGAGCAGGCGCTCGCGATCGCGCCGGATCATCCGGGTGCGCTCAAGGGCCTCGAGACGGTTCGCGCGACCGCGACCGACAACGTTGGCTACGAAGAGCTCGCCGCGCACCTCGCGCGCATGGCCGACGCGTATGGCGACGAGAAAAAGCTGGCGGCGTGGCTGCACGTCGAGCGCGCGCATTTGCTCGACAAGAAGCTCGGCCAAGTCGACGCCGCGTGGGGCGCCCTCACGCGCGCGCTCGAGCTCGATTCCGCAATCGGTCCCGTGCGCAACGCCGCGGTTCGGCATGCCTCGGCGCACAAGGACGCTCCGCTCCTCGTCGCGCTGCTCGACGCCGAAGCGCAGATCGAGACGAACACGGTGCGAGCCGCGCGACTCGAGCTCGACGCTGCCTGCATCGCGATCGCGCGTCTTGCCGATACCGAGCGCGCGCTGAAGCTTCTCGATCGCGCCGCAGCGCGTGCGCCCACGGCCGAGAGCGTCGACCGTCGTGTGCTCGATGAGCTCGTTCGTCTTCACGAGGCAGCGGGTCGCGTGCCCGAGAACGTTCGCGCCCGGCGCGCGCGTCTCACGTTCATCTCGGAGCCGAAGGCCGAGTCGCACGAGCTCCGCACGCTCGCGGCCCTCGCCGAGCGCACGAACGATCTCCCGACCGCGATTCGCGACATCGAGCGCGCGATGTTCCTCGACCCAGGGGACGCGAGCCTCACCGCGACGCTCGATCGACTTCTGGTTGCCGCCGGCAAACAGGACGCGCGCCTCGCGTTGTGGGCCGCCGAAGCATCGCGCGTCGAGGCGCCAGCCGCCCGCGTGCGCGCGCTCGTCAAGGCGTCGCAAATCGCCGAAGCGATGGGCAAAAAGGACGAGGCTATCGTGCACCTTCGTGCCGCTTGGATCGCCGACGCGTCCGACTCCGAGGTGCTCGATCACCTCACGCGTCTCTTGACCGTCACGCCGTCGGACCCCGGCAATGCCGACGTTCGCGCGCGCATCGCGCTGTACGCGCACGCGGCCGATCGCGTGGCCGATCCCGGCCGGCGTCTCGCGTACAAAGAGAAGATCGCGCTGCTATGGGAAGAGGTCCTCGGCGAGTCCGCGCTCGCGGCCAAGGCCTACGAGGACGTGCTCGCGATCGAGCCAAGCTGCCGGAGCGCCGTGCTCGGATTGCAACGCACGGCCGCACGCGCCGGCGATGGTCGTGCGCACGCGCGCGCTCTCCTCGACGAAGCCGACACGACGAAGGTCCCGGCGGCGAAGGCCGACCTGATGACGCGCGCGGGCACGGCCCTCGCGGACATCGAGCCGGACCGCGCGCTAGCCCTCGCGGTCAAGGCACTGGACCTCGACGCCGCGCACGCGGGCGCACGTAGGCTCGAAGTGCGGCTCCACGAGCAAGGCGCGCGGTGGGAGCTCGCGGCACGTGCGATCGGCAAGTACGTCGAGCACCTTCCAAAGACCGCCACCGCCGAAAAGGTCGCGCTGTGGCTCGCGCGCGCCGACCTCGAGCAGAACAAGCAAAAGGCGCCCGCCGAAGCTCTCGCGTCGCTGAAAAAGGCGCGCGCGCTCGATCCGATGCACCCGGTTCCGCCGGAGGCGATCGCGCGTCAGCTCGAAGCCATGGGTGACGACAAGGGTCTCCGCGCCGCGCTGGAGCAGCTCGCGGCCGACGCGACAACACCCGACGAGCGGGCGCGCCATCTCGTGCGCGCCGCCGAGATCGACGAGAACCGACTCGGCGACGACGCAAGTGCCGCGGGGCTTCTCGCGCGTGCGCTCGCCCAGACACCCAGCGACGACCTGATCGTCGATCGGCGTTCGCGTCGCGCCGCTGCTCGAGGTCGAGACCATTCTTTCCGGCAAAGCTCACCCCGGGTCTCACGCCGCAACGCTTCGCTCGCGCGCCTTCGAGCGCGCGATGCTCCTCCTCGACGCGGGCACCGACATGGCCGCGGCCACGAAGCTCGTCGAGCAGGTGCTCGAGGACGAGCCCACGCACGTCCCGGCGCTTCGCACGCAAGAAGCCATCGCACGCGGGACCGGCGCGATCCCCCTCCTCGCCAACGCGCTCTCGCAGCAGGCTGACGCGTTCGTGAGCCCGACGGCGCGGCTCGGATCGCTATGGTCCCTCGCGGCGCTCGTCGAATGGAAGCTTCCAGCGAGCCCGTCGACCGACATCTACGATCGCATCCTCAAGCTCGCGCCGAGCGATCGCGACGCGCTCGATGCGCTTCTTCGTCGCTCTTTGCGCGAGCTCCGCGCGGGCGACACGGAGTCGCGCGAAAAGGCGGCGTCCGCGCTGCGCGCGCTCTTGCTCCAGGCGGGCGACGACACGACGCGCCTCGCGATTCATCTCGAGCTCGGACTTCTCCTCGATGACGCGGACGACGCCAAGGGCACGCGTGAAGCGCTCGAAGCCTACGGTGCCGCGCTCGTCATCGATCCGCTGAGCATCACTGCGGCTACGGGTGCAGGTCGTCTCGCGACGGCGCTTCGCCACACGTCGCACGGCATCCGCGCCGCGATCTCGCTCGCCGAGCTCGCGCGCGATCCGCGTGCCCGGGCGCGCTTCCTTCTCGACGCCGCCGAGCTGCTGCTCGGCGCGACCGACTCGGGCGGCCTGGGCACCCACGATGAGCGCCGCACGCGCGCCGCCGATCTTCTCGAGAAGGCGCTCGAGTCGGATCCCGAGTCGGTGCCGGTCGCCGGTCGCCTTGCGACGGTGCGCGCCGAGGACAAGCGCACCGATCGCCTCGTCGAGTCGTTCCGCTCCGCGATTCGCCGCGCGCACGCGCCCGAGTCCATCGTCATGCTCGGCTCCGAGATCTCGCGCCTCGCGCGCACCGAGCTCAAAGATCCCACGGTTGCGATCGATGCCATGCAGCGCGTGCGCGAGGTCGCCCCGAAGCACGTGCCGTCGCTCCTCACGCTCGCCGAGCTCTACATCGCAGCGCGCGCGTGGCCGGAGGCGGTCGAGGTGCTCGAGGCGGTCGTCGAGCACGCAATCGATCCCGGTCCCAAGCTCACCGCGCTCTTCGCGCTCGCGAGCCTCTACGAGAAGGTCGTTTCGCGCGAGTCGGATGTCGAGCGCGTGCTTCGTGCCGCGCTCGTGCTCGATCCGCAGAACCCGCGCGCGCTTCGTGGTGTGATTCGCTTGCTCCGCGCCTCGCCGGCCGCGCAGCAGCGCGAGCCCACGGTGATGACCGAGATCGCGAACCTACTCGAGCGCCTCGCGGAGTCGGAGCCCGGCCCGGATCAGAAACAGGCCATCTACCTCGAGCTCTGCGACATGCGTGAAAGCCTCGGGGATCGCGCGGCGTCGGAGCGTGCGCTGGTCGAAGCGGCGGCACAGGCGCCAACGCCCGAAGCCCTCGCGCGCCTCGCGGCGTTCCACAAGACGGCGCAGGGCCAGGACATCGCGGGGTACGCCCGTGCCCTCACGTCGGTCGTCACGCGGGCCGAGGCAATCGGACGCGCCGACGCATCTTGGCTCGCCACGCTCGGGCAGCTCGAGGTCGAGACGCTCGACCGCAAAGAGGCCGGCATCGCGCACCTCCGCAAAGCGGTCGCGATGTCGCCGCAGCTCCACGAGACACGGCTTCACCTGGCGAACGCGCTCGCGCGCTCCAACTTCAACGCCGAAGCCGCCGACCACATCTCGACGTTGCTCGTGCCCGACGCGCGCCCACTGCTCTCGCTTCGATCGCCGGCCACCGCGCTCGACGTGCTCGAGCGCGCGCTCGCCGCCGACCGCCGCACCGAGGAGGCGCTCGTCGCACGCGAGCTGCGCGCGGTCGCAGGCGCCCTCGACGACGCGGGTCAGCTCTGGCTCCGCGCGCGGCGCCACACGCACGACGCCTCGCACGACCCGATCGATCGCAGCACGCTGATGACCACCGTGCTTCCGCCGGAAGGCCGGCACCTCCTCTTGCACGCAGCGGTCGCAGGCGCTGGCGTCGAAGCCAAGATGTTCCGCACGAACCTGAGCGAGCTCGGGATCTCCTCGCGCGATCGCATCTCGAGCCGTAGCGGCCATCCGCTGCGCCTCCAGTTCGACCGCGTGATGCGCGCGCTCCAGCTCGAAGGTCTCGAGCTCGTCGTCAGCGACGTCGCTGCGTACACGAAGGTCGTCATCCAAGACACGCCATGGATCGTCGCGCCGCCGTGGCTCGCCGAGCGTGGCGAGCCCGCGCAGGTCGCCGCGTTCGCGCGCACGATGACGCGCGTCGCGCTCGGCGTGCCGTGGGCCGAAGAGCTTCCTCCACCGCACGTCCTCGCGTACCTCACCGCGCTCGCGCGTCAGGGCTCACTCGCCTACGCCGGCGATCTACGCGACCGCCAGATCTCCGATCTCGTGCTCGACTACGAGCCCCGCGTGGCGCACGCGATCGCGCGTCGCCAGCGAAAGCAGCTTCAAGAGATTGGCTCGCACCTCGATGGCGCTGCGGGCGTCCCCGACGTAGAAGGGATCCTGCTCGCCGTTGCAAAAGCCGAAGCCCGCGTCGCTTTTCTGCTGACCGGCGATCTCCTCGCGACCCTCGACGAAATCCGCACCGTCGACACGAGCTTCGCGCGCTCTGCGCCCGCGAGCGATCCGCGTGCCCTCGGCGCCACGCTCATGCACCCGCTTGCCGGCGACGTCGCGCGGTATGCCCTCACGAAAGAGGCCACGGCACTTCGTTGGCGGATCGGATCCGCCTGGGGCGGCGCCTGACTTCTCGGTGAGGACAGGAGGACTCAATATGGTCCACCCCCTATCCATCCTGGGGTGCGAAGGGCCTCAGAGGACCAGAGTCCTCGCGTGTGCATGGCGCGGCCTAGAAATAGGCGTTTCGTGAGGCAATCGCTTTCCGCTTACCTTGGAACACACGTTGCAAAAGCCCTCTTCGACACGCGCAGCCGCGTGCCCAGGAGGTCTCCGTGGCGCTTTCCCGTCGTTTCGCTCTCGTCCTTGCCGGTACGTCGATGTTCTCGCTCCTCGTCGCATGCGGGAGCAGCACCGATTCGACCTTCACGCCGCCCGAGGACTTCACGGGCGATGGTGTGACGCCCGACAAGGGGAGCAGCAGCGGCGATCAGCCGACCTTCGGCAGCAACAACGACGCGGGCGTCCCCACGGAGCAGAAACAGTGCGCCGCCGCGACGGCGACGGCGCAGTCGGTGCCCGTGAACCTCGTGTTCATGTTCGATCAGTCGGGCAGCATGGGCGGCCCCGATCGCGGCGTGAAGTGGGACCCGG
>CAXSGV010000417.1:3921-6630 GCA_964236615.1 uncultured Polyangiaceae bacterium | reverse complement strand
ACTGGTCTAGTCGGATTGCTCAATCTGGGACTTTTGGCTAGGCCAGTCTGGGTTCAGTGTTCGGGCATGAGGTTACTCCCGTCACCCACGCTTTCCGGTCGCCACGTTCGGCTCGAGCCGCTCCTGGCCGAGCACGTCGATGCGCTCTTCGCCGCCTCCGACGAGTCCCGCACGACGTACGACATGACATTCGTTCCCGAGTCGCGCGACGCGATGAAGGACTATGTCGCGCGCGCGCTCGACGAAGCAGAGCGCGGCGAATCATTGCCCTTCGTGGTGCGCGACTGCGCCGGCGGCATCCTCGGCAGCACGCGTTTCATGCACATCGAATGGTGGCGGTGGCCGGGCGAGCCCGCACCACCGGTGCCCGATGGACCGGACGCCGCCGAGATCGGCTTCACCTGGTACGTCGAGCGCGTCCAGCGCACGGCCGTCAACACCGAGGCCAAGCTGCTCTTGTGCACGCACGCGTTCGAGAGCTGGCGCGTACGTCGCGTCACCTGGATGACCGACGAGCGCAACGCGCGCTCACGTGCGGCAATCGAGCGGCTTGGCGCGCGCCTCGACGGAGTTCTCCGCGGCCACCGCCCCGGCGCGGGAAACGTCGTTCGCGCGACCGCGTGTTACTCGATGCTCGCCGCAGAGTGGCCGGAAGCTCGCCGCGCCCTCGTCAGGCGCCTCGAGCGCGCGTCCGCTTAGCGCTCGGAAGTGCGTGTGAGCTCGCGCACCCACGACGGCAGCGCCGTCTCCGCGACGAGGCCTTCCGCCACGCTCTCGCCCGTTTGCGGTGCCTCGTCCGGGCGCCAAACGTAGCCAGCTTCGACGGCTGCCGCGTACTCGCTTCCGTCGGGACCGTCGCTCGCGCCGCGGAGCGCAATTGCGTCACCGGTCCATGTCGCCGAAAGGAACGGTCCCCACGGCGCCAGGCGAATGAAGCGCAGCTCCGCGCGCGCGAGCTCGGCGGGCGGCGTACCGAGGCCATACGGGTCGAGGTAGAACCACGTCCCGCCGGGGACCTCGTAGAGCAGCCAGTGCGCGTAATCCTCGTCGTCGCTTACCGCGCCGACGACCGATCGTGCAAAGACCTGCGTCTCGATGACGTGCCATCCTTCGGGCGGCGGATGCCACGGTCCGCGTGAGAGGCCAACCAGCCTGAGCGCGTCGCGTCGCCCGAAAAAGGAGATTGCGGCGCAGATCACAGAGGCGATGAGGGCGGTCGCGAGGAGCGCATCATTGCCCCGCGCCACGCCGAGCACCGCAACCGGCACCGCCAACACAGCCGCCACGAACATACGCTTCGGGGGCGTGAGGTACTGCGTGCGCGCGCGGCGGTCCCAGTCGTCCACGTGCCCACGAACGACCGCGCGCTCGGCCTCGCTGAGCTCGCGCGTTCGTCGCTCGACGCGGTACGTCTCACGGTAGGGCTCACGCACGCGGAGAGGGTACGACAACGCCGACTCCTTCGGCCGTCGCTCGGCATCGAATCAGCTCGTGTCGAGGCTTGCCGCGTCCAAGTCCGAGCAGCGCTGGCGCGATCAGGTCGACCTCCGCATCGTGAGGGCGGTGCGTCCGCTGGCTTCGGCGCTACGCCGCTTTCATCGCTCGCGCATCGACGGCGTCTCCAACCTGCCCTCCGGCGGCGCTCTGCTCGTTGGCAACCATGGGCTGCTCGGTTACGAGACCGTCGTGTTTTTCGAAGCTCTCCTTCGCGAGACGGGACGCATGCCGCTCGGTCTCGCGGACAAATGGTTCTTCAAAGTGCCGGGTGTACGTGAGGCGCTCGTACGGCTCGGCGGCATGTACGGCTCTCCCGACAACGCGCACCGCGCGCTCACGCGAGGGGACCTCGTGGTCTGCTATCCGGGCGGCGCACGCGAGGTTCTCAAGCGGCGCTCGGAGGAGCGCTACCGACTGCTCTGGGACAACGCGAGGGGCTTCGCGCGGTCGGCGTTGCGTGCGAAGGTTCCGCTCGTGCCGTTCGCTGCTGCTGGCGTCGACGATACCTACGACATCGTGTCGCGCATGCGCGGCACGGGCGAGCTGTTGATGGGCCACGCCAAGTACGATCTTCCGGTCGTGTGGGGCCACGGTCCACTCCCTCGACGCGTTCCGTTCTGGTTCCGCGTGGGCGCGCCGATCCCGGTCCCCGACGCCGCGCCCGACGACGAGGAGGCGATCGATGCGCTCCACAAGGCGGCGTGGACGCAAACGCAATCTCTCCTCGACGACCTCGTGACCGAGTGGCGATGCGCGTTCTGATCCTCGGCGGCGGCGGAACGCTCGGCGCGTTTTCGGCAGGCGCGCTTCAAGCGCTCGAGCGATCGGCGTGGACGCCCGAGATCCTCATTGGCTCGAGCGCCGGCAGCATCAACCTGCTTCGCTACCTCACCGCGGGTGGGCAGGCGGCCATCGAGTTCTGGACCGGCCTGCGCTGGACCAAGCTCGTCAAGAACGGCCTGCTTCACAGCATGCGGATGCGCGGCATTCTCGATCCGAAAAGCTTCAACGCGCACGTCGACGAGGGCGTCGACTTCGAGCGCATGTTCCGCGATCCGCGCAACCTCGCCTTCATCGTCGTCGACCTCAACACCGGCAAAGTGAAGATCCGCGGCAACCGCACCGAGAAGTCGGCCGAAGATCTGCGCGTCGTCGCGCACGGCTCGTACGCGCTGCCGCTCGTCGCTGCGGAGCGGGCGTACCGGCGCGGCT
>CAXSGV010000417.1:1112-3911 GCA_964236615.1 uncultured Polyangiaceae bacterium | reverse complement strand
CGGGGGTCGCTGGAGGAGGACGAAGTTGCCCCAGTGGAAGGTCGGGTTGGCCGGTGTCCGCACGACGATCCGGTCGTTGCGGTCCTCGACCTCGCTGCCGGCCAGGCGCTCCTCGCCGACGGCGGGCTTCTCATCAACGCGCCACTCGACTCCGCCATCAAGCTCGGCGCGACCGAGATCGTGTATCTGTGCAATGTGCAAGTACTTCCGCGCGAGAGCACTTCGAAGAAGTCGACGCTGAAGGCCACTCTGCGTTACGCCGACATCTTCGTTCGCCGCGCGTCGAACGTCGGCTTCGCGGACGCGGAGCTCAAAGAGGGCAACTACCGCGGCGTTCCCTTCGTCGCGATCGCGCCGCCTTCGGATCTCCGCCTCGACTCGATGCTCAGCTGGATGATCCCCAAGGAGGGCGCGATGGACCACCTCGTCCAGTACGGCCGCGCCTCGGCAGAGCGCGCGCTCGCGCAAACCCGCTGGCTGTCGCCCTCGAAAGCGAGCTGACAGCGTCAGGGGAGGCGGACCGGAGCCGCGTTGCGCCAAGCGTACTGACCGGCAGCGCGACAGACGTCACGGAGCTCGGGCGGCGGCTTCCGGCAGCCCGCTCCGTCCGGCCGAAGCAGAAATCCTCCGGTGCTGGCGAGCGCTTCGAGGTGCAGGATCGGCCGTGCATCGCGGCTCATCCCCTGGTTGCCGAGCACGGCGACGGGAAACGCCATCCGCGGCTGCGTGCCGGTACCGTCGAAGAAGCGCGCGTGGTCGTAGATGAAGCGCTGGTGCTGATGGCCTGGCGTGATCACGCACAAGAAGGCGCGGCCATCGAGCGGGCAACACTCACCGCCCCCATTGTCCTCCGGGCGTACACCCCGGTACGGATGGTCCTCGCCCACGCCACGCCATGGCCCGCGGCATAGCGCGCCGAAGGGTCGCGGGTCGTTCGTGTCGGTGAGCTCGAAGCCGTCATCGGATGGCGCCGGGGTGACGGCGCGCGCAGCCTCCGCGGGCCGAGACGGAGCAGCATCGACGTCGGGCGCACCCGCGTCGTCGCTCGCCATGGTGGACGCTGCCGGCACGGTGAGCAGGCGGGTCTCCGTAGCAGCGACGGTTCGAGGGCGCGGCGCGCAGGCTGCGGTGAGCCCACAGAGAAGCACGAGGCACGGGACGGCGGCCACGCGGATGCTCATGAGTAGAGGAGCGTACGAGCTTCGGTCTGTCGCACGATTTGTACGTTTCGAACCAAGTTAGCATCCGCGTATGAGCCTCCTCACGCTGTCGACGATGACGTACGAGCGCACCGGACGCATCGCGCGCATCACTTTGAATCGCCCCGAGCGCGGGAACGGCATCACGCCCGACATGCCGCGCGAGCTGGCCACGTGCGTCGAGCAGGCCAACCTCGATCCCGAGGTGCACGTCATCGCGCTCTCTGGAAATGGGAAGGGATTCTGCGGCGGTTACGACCTCGTCATGAGCGCCGAGAACCGAATGAGCGACGCCGACGTCACCGCGCCTGGTCTTGCGGATCCCCCGGCGGGCTCACCGATAGATCCGAAAGTCGTGTTCGACAACCACGATCCATCGAAGACCTGGGACCCCGTCGTCGACTTCCAGATGATGAGCCGCAACGTTCGCGGGTTCATGAGCCTCTTTCACTCCGACAAACCGGTCGTGTGCAAAGTGCACGGGTTCTGCGTTGCCGGCGGAACGGACATGGCGCTGTGCTCTGATCTCCTCGTCATCGAGGACACCGCCAAGATCGGCTATCCGCCCGCGCGCGTGTGGGGCGTTCCGACGACCGCGGTCTGGGCGTTTCGCATCGGCATCGAGAAGACGAAGCGACTGATGTTCACCGGCGATTGCCTCTCCGGCGCCGAGGCCGTCGCGTGGGGGCTCGCCACGGAGTGCGCCCCGCGCGCGTCGCTCGACGAGCGGTTCGAAGTGCTGCTCGAGCGGATCGCGCAGATGCCGGTGAACCAGCTCGTCATGATGAAGCTGCTCGTGAACCAGACCGTGATGTCGGCGGGCCTTCATGCGACGCAGATTCTCGGCACCGTCTTCGACGGCATCGCGCGGCACACGCCCGAGGGTTACGCGTTCCAGAAGCGCGCCGCCGAAGCCGGTTTCAAGGAGGCGGTACGCGAGCGTGACGAGCCGTTCGGTGATCGCGGGCCGTCCACCTTCAAAGGGTGATCGCTGTCACTTCTCTGCAGTCACGCGCCGAAGCGTGATGGCTTTCTCGGGGCAAGCGGACACGCAGAGGCCACACGCCTGGCACTCCGATGCGCGTGGCGTGTAGGCGGTCTTCCGCCCGTGGACGCGCGACTTGAGCTGCGCGAAGAAGCCGAGCCGCGCGAAGTCGACGTCGTCCATTCGCCGGATCTCGAAGACGTCGTAGGGGCACACTACGCACTCGTTCTTTCCTTCGCATGCGGCGCGGTCGACGACCGGCACGAAGGTGCCTGCTGGTTGCCTGCAGCTCGCCTTGTCGGTCGCCATACGCTGCGTTCTAGCAACGGGCTGTGATGCAAAGTGTGAAGTTGCGTGAAGGGCATCGGCGGAGGTCCTGATTGACGTCCTCGTGGCGTCGCCCCAAGGACCCGAGGGCGTGATCAAAACGGGACTTTGCGGCTTCACGATGGCGATGGAGGACTACGCGCTCCACTTCCCCGTGGTCGAGGTGCAGCAGACCTTCTACGAGCCGCCCGCTGATTTCGTGATGAAGCGCTGGCTCACGCTCACCCCCAGCGGCTTCGAGTTCACGATCAAGGCGTGGCAGCTGATCACGCACGAAAGCAAAAGTCC
>CAXSGV010000417.1:0-1102 GCA_964236615.1 uncultured Polyangiaceae bacterium | reverse complement strand
ACCGGCGTCTCCGACGGGCGCTCACGGAGCCCGAGCGTGCGACGTGCGGTGGTTTTCGCAACAGCGCGATCGTACGCGAGGCGTTCGCGCGCACGCTCGCGTGCCAAAAGCTGCTCTCAGCAACGGCGATCCTCTTCCAGTGCCCGGCGAGCTTCCGTCCCGAGCCGGCGAGCATCACGCGTCTGCGCGCTTTCTTCACGCGCGTCGCGAACCCGCTGCGCCCCGAAGGCGTGCGCTACCTCTGGGAGCCGCGCGGCCCCGCGTGGGCGCAACGCGCCGACCTCGCGCGCGAGCTTTGCGCCGAGCTCGGCCTCGTCCACGTCGTCGACCCCTTCGTGACGACGCCGGCACCCGAGGACGGCGCGGGGGGCGCGGCGTATTTTCGTCTGCACGGCGTGACTGGCGCGCGGCACGTGTACACGGCCGTCGAGCTCCGCAAGCTCGTCGCGATGACCCCGCCGGATGCGTACGTGATGTTCAACAACATCCCCCGCGTGGGCGACGCGAAGCGCTTCATCGCGATGCTTTGATTCAGCAGTAAAGGGGCCGAGCTCACGTGACGGGCACGCTGCTTACGCGGCGACGAATTGCTTCTCGACGAGGCGCTTGTACAGCCCCTCTTCCGCGAGCAGCGATCGGTGATCGCCCTGTTGCACCACGCGCCCGCGCTCGAGCACCACGACGCGATCGGCGTTCGCGACAGTCGAGAGGCGGTGCGCGATCACGAGCGTGGTGCGACCCTCCATGAGGCGCTCGAGAGCTTCCTTCACGAGGTGCTCGCTCTCGGCGTCGAGCGCGCTGGTGGCTTCGTCGAGCACGAGGATGCGTGGATCTTTCAGCACCGCGCGCGCTATCGCGATGCGCTGCTTTTGCCCACCCGACAGCTGCACGCCGCGCTCGCCGACGAGGGTCGCGAAGCCGTCCGGAAAGTCGCTCACGAAATCGAAGGCGTTCGCGGTGCGCGCGGCCTCGTGCACTTCGAGGTCGGTTGCGTCGGGTCGCGCGTACCGGATGTTGTCGGCGATGGAACGCGAGAAGAGCAACGGCTCTTGCGCGACCGTGCCGACTTGGCCGTGCAGCCAGTCGGCGTCGAGCTCACGGA
>CAXSGV010000416.1:2266-6637 GCA_964236615.1 uncultured Polyangiaceae bacterium | reverse complement strand
ATCGCGCGCGCGAACAAGGCTCTCGAGTAGCGTGTTAAGCTCCGAGGACGATGGCCGGAGACCCCGTACGCGCGCGCGCTACCTACGAGGACGTCGTTCGCGCGCCGGAGAACATGACCGCCGAGGTGCTCGATGGCGAGCTGCACTTGATGCCGCGCCCCAGGCGCTCCCACCTTCGAAGTGCCTCCGGCCTCGGTGCGTTTCTCTTCGGTGCCTTCCACGTCGGCGCTGGCGGGCCCGGGGGTTGGACGATCCTCTTCGAGCCCGAGCTTCACGTGGGGCACGAGCCCGACATCGTCGTTCCTGACCTGGGCGGCTGGCGCGCCGGTCGCCTCGTCGATCGGGACGATCTCGACGAGCCCTTCATCACGACAGTGCCCGATTGGGTCTGCGAGATCCTCTCTCCGGGAACCCAGCGCATCGATCGCGTCAAGAAAATGCCGATCTACGCTCGTGAGTCCGTCGGGCACGTATGGCTCGTCGATCCGCAAGAACGAACCGTCGAAGTCTTTCGTCACGTTGGGGTGAGCTACATGCTCGTCGGCACCTTCGGCGGTGAGGACGCGCTACGCGCCGAGCCGTTCGACGCGGTCGAGATACCCCCCGCCTTCCTCTGGGGAGCCCAGAAGACGTGAGCCCTGTCCGCGTCAGCTTTCGTCAGTTCACGTTGTGCATCAGACGCTTGAGCGGGTGCACGAGGACGAAGAGGATGACCGCGCCGATGGCCGACGAGAGCACGAAGAGGTTGAAGTAGACCGACGGCGTGATGGTGCCCCACGACTCGCCGATGCTTCCACCGGCGTACTGGGCGACCGAGCTTGCGAGCATCCAGACGCCCATGAAGAGCGACGCGAAGCGGGCAGGCGCGAGCTTGGTGACCATCGAGAGCCCGACCGGTGAGAGACAGAGCTCGCCGATCGTCGCGAGCATGTAGCTGAGGAACAGCCAGAAGCCGGTGACGCGGGAGTTGTCGCTCTTCTCGCCGAGCGACGTGAGCGCCTCGCGCCACTCGCGCGGTGCGCCGAGGCCGAGGAGCTTCGTCTTGTTCGAAGCGTCGATGGGCTCTGACACCGTGAGCACGCCGCCGCCGCCAGGACCTAGGTCAATGCCCCAGCTGGCGTGCAGCTTCTCGTCGAGCTTCGACAGGTCGACGCCCGTGGGCACGTTGACGAGCCTGCCGTGGTAAGGAGCGCCCTTCTCGGCCTGCGTCTCGGTGACGAAGGCTTCGACCGACGCGCGGTACTCCGGCGCGGCGGACTTCGTGAGCGCGTCGTTCACGACGTAGCTCGCGAGCACGCCTTTGACGACCAGCTCCTCTTTGGCATCGTCGTAGGTCAAGCGACCGGCGTTGAGCTTGCTGATGTCGATCGACGACGGAATGGCTGCTTTCGCGAGGTGAACGCGCGACTCGCCCTGCGCCTCGAAGACGGCGGCGCCGACCATCGCGACGAACGACAGCGCCACGAACACCATCGCGATCGCCATCTTGAGCGGCGTCGACGGCTCGCGACCCGACCGCGCGAGACGCAGCCAGAGCCATGCGAACAGGGGGCCGAGGATGACGATGCCGATGGCGTTGATCGACTGGTACGCCTCGGCCTCCATGTCGAAGAACACGAGCTTTCGCTGGGTGAAGAACTCGGCCCACAGGTTGAGCGCGTTGCCCGCTTGCTCGAACGCCATCCAGAAGAGGACGACGAAGAAGAAGAGCACGAAGATCACGATGCTCTTGTCGCGCGCCGCCCCCTTGATCGTGAGGAGCACGAAGCCCATGAGGCCCGCGATCAGGGAGAACGCGATCGGCATGAAGACGCCCTTCAGCGTCTCCGCGCCCGTGGCGAGGAGATAGATGTAACGTACAGGCACCACGACGGCGATCGCGAGCATGAGGAAGGGCATCACCTTCGCGACGATGCCGGCGATGCCGGGCGCTGCGGGCCGCTGCTCGTCGTCATCGGACACGGCGGGCTCCTTCTCGGCCGCGTTGCGGTACGCGCTCTTCGGGTCGACCGGCACGGGCTCGGGCGGGGGCGCGACCCGCGGCGCGCGATCCATGGTGTTTCCAGCCTCGAGGACGGCCTTACGGATGTATTTCTGGCCGAACAGGAACGTGAGGAGACCGATCATCATGCCGATGCCGGCAGCGGCGAACCCGTAATGGAAGCCGTAGGTCGCGCGCAGCCACTGGCCGCAGATCAGTGGCGCCATGAACGCGCCCAGGTTGATCCCCATGTAGAAGATGGTGAAGGCGCCGTCGCGTCGCGGGTCCTGCTTCTTGTACATCTTGCCGACGAGCGTCGAGATGTTCGGCTTGAAGAAGCCGTTGCCCGCGATGAGGAACGCGAGCGCGAGGTAGAACATCGGCAATGGCTCGAAGGCCATCAGGAAGTGGCCGACGGCCATGAGCACGCCGCCCACGATGATCGCGGTGCGCAGGCCGAGGAAGCGGTCAGCGAGGAAGCCGCCGAGCAGGGGCGTCAGGTAGACGAGGCTCGTGTACCACTTGTAAACGGATGACGATTCGTGCGGCTGCCAGCCGTGGATCTTGATCAGGTACAGGACGAGAAGCGCGCGCATCCCGTAGTAACTGAATCGCTCCCACATCTCGGTGCCGAAGAGGATGTAGAGGCCGACGGGGTGGCCTTTCGGGATCTCCTCGGACGTCTGCTCGGCTTCGGCGGCGGTCATCGGGGCGACAGAAACGACTTTCGGTCGCGTTTTGTCAAGCGGTGTCACCCGCTCGGGGAGGTGCAGGCGCTCGACCGCGGCGCTGACGACGGCGTGCGTGCGGCCCACGCCCTTCACGGTGACGCGAATCGTGGAGCGCTCAAACACGGTCGCGAGCCACGCGACGGTCGCGCCGAACGCGTCTTCATCGAGCTTGCCGTCGGGCGGCGACTCACGTCGCACGAGCAGCACGTTCCCGCCCCGCTTGGGTCCAATGGCAGGAGCCGGCCGCGCGCCTGCATCCGGAGGACCCGGCTTCGCGAGCGCACTCAGCGTCGCGGTCGCTACGGGCACCGCCGACACTGCCGCGCCGCCGCTCGAGCCCGCTGCGCGCCAAAGATCCATCTCATGGCGCACGAGTTCCTGCACCAGCTCGGGTGCCAGATCGCCTTCGGCGGCAGGCTCCATTTGCCCAAGACGCTCGAGCATCGAGACGGCCTCGGGGGCCTGCGGCATCGCGGCGATCTTGCGGGACGCGCCAGCGGCATCGGCACGCACACCAGCGTTGCCGGAGAACCACTGCTTCGCAAACGACGCGACGTCATCGGGGTGCGCGTCGAGAAACGAGCGCGCCGCAAAGGCGACGAGCGGAACGGCGCGCGCGGCATCGGCGCTGGTCAACACCACCTTCTGACCACTGGGACCCGAGCCCACCGTGCCGCCGTCGAGCGACGCGCGATCGGCCATGACGAAGAACGGCTTCTTGTCGTCGGGCGCGAACGGAAGCACGCGGACCTTGTCGGGCAAGATGCCCACCGCGTCGAAGGCCACGAGCGCGAGCATCGTCGGCGCTTCGGCGCCACCGCTCGTCACGCGCACTTCTTCGGTGCGCGAGAGCTTCCCGAGAGTAGCGCCGGAGCTTCCGAAAATGACCTCGCGGTCTCGTGATCAACCCACGATGAGGAACACCTCCGGCTGGAGAGCCTTCAGCTTTTCGTACGACGCCACGAACGACGCGAGGGGAACGACGGCGATGTCGGCGCCGTCGGCCTCGGCACCCCCGCGCCCGATGCGGCTCTCGATATCGGAGGTCGCGTCGACCGCAGTCACCTGCAACGACGCCGCAGGCTCGACGAGACCCGGCGCTGCCACGTCCCACCCGAGCGCGGCGACGCGCAGCGGGCGCGTGAGCTTACCCGGCGGGCCCGCGTCGACGGTGCTCGTGGTGTCAGCCGTCGCGTCGACCGTGCTCGCGTCGAGCATCAGGTAGAGCGGCTTGCCGTTGCCCGCATCGAGCGGGGCGGCGACGACGACGACCTCTGGCTCGGGTGCGACGTGCGCTTCCCGCGTGCGCGTGACGATAGCGTAGGCGCCGCCAATCAGAAGAAACACGAGGACGACGAAGACGACGTACGAGCGCATCGCTACCTCGATCCGGACGTGGAAGGGCTCGGTGCCAACGGCGCGGGAGCCGATGGCGCGGGTGCCGACGGCGCGGGTGCCGACGGCGCCGCGTTGCTGGTGGGCGCGGCCGAAGCGGGCGCCGGTACCGGGTAGGTCGCCGCGAAGAAATACACGACGCGGGCGGGCACGACCCACGCCGCCTGGCGCTCGCGATCAGCCTCGCGCACGAGGAGCGACTGCGTCCCCGAGTGGCAGAGCACGACGTAAAGGAACGTGAAGCCGAGATAGAAAAGCGCGAAC
>CAXSGV010000416.1:0-2256 GCA_964236615.1 uncultured Polyangiaceae bacterium | reverse complement strand
CGAACACGTCACTCGGCAAACCAACGGCGCGAAGCGGATCGTCTTTCGGCAAAAAGCGGTCGGTGAGAAACGCAGGAATGCCGATCGACAAGACGGCGGCAATCACGAGCCGCGCGTAGCTGTTGCCCGTCACGATGCCGACGAGCGACATGAGCGCGACCATCGTCCCGAAGCCGCCGACGACGATGGCGATTGCCTTCACGATGCCGTGAGCGAGGACGAACGCGTTCGGCTTCTTCTTGTGGAGATCGTCGTCCTCGTCGCGCAGTCTCGCCATCTCGAGTCGGGGCGTACACTGGCTCGCCCGCGGGCGCGACAGGTTCCATATCTACCTCGCGGTCGTGCGCGGTCGCCTCAGGGGCCCAAGGTGACGATCGCGGCGATGGAAAGGCAATCGCCCGGACGACCTGGGTCGCCGGGCGATGTCCTCGAGAGCGGCTCTTCTCAACGCGGGGGCTGAGCGAAGCGGGGGTCCGATCCGGGGAACGGGCTCGCCGTGTCACGGGTGTGGAGCTCGTTCTGCGAGTAGGGGTCGAAGCGGTCACCGCGCTCGTTGAAGAAGGCGACGCCGATGACGCCGACGTTGCGAGCGCTGCCGGTCTGCGCCGCGTAGGAGTCGGCGACGGCGGCGAAGCGGAAGGCGGCGACGGCGTCGTGGCTCTGACGGAAGCCGTCGATCTCGAGCGTGGCGTAGGGCATGAGGACATAGCCGCGGTTGTCGAGCGTGCCGGGGCGACCGTTGATGACGTCCAGGCCGTCGACCGTCGCCACCGATTCGAAGCGGTGACCGGTGTGGTTCGTGAGCACGATGCTGTAACGCTGGCCGGCGGCGCCCATCACGAAGGTGCGGTCGCCCATGTGCACGGCCTCGAGCGGCTCGCCGTTCTCGTCGTGGATCGACACGGTGATGGCGCCGTTGGCCGCGCCCACGTCGCGGAAGCGAGCACCGCGGTTCGCCTGGTAGCCGACCATCGCTTCGACGCCGCGACGATCGTTGTAGTGAAGCGCGGCCACCGCGAACGGACGATCCGAGTCGCCACGAACGAACGCGACGTCGTGCACGCGCGACGAGCGTGTCTCGCCGAACTCGGTGCCGAGACCCGGCCGCTCGCGTGGCGTGGGGGAAGGCTCGCTGCGATCCGCCGTCGCCGTGCGCGACTCGCCGCGGCTGCTCGACCCGGTGCTCGAGGGCGCCATCTGCGCGGGGGCCACGCTTGCCGTCGCGCCGTCGTCCATCGGAGCAGGCGGTGAGCCCGCGTAGCCGCCGGTCGACTCGGCCTGAACGGTCGAACCGCCATACGACGAAGACGACTTCGGCGCGCTCATCGAGCCACCACCGCAGCCCGTCAGAAGCATCATCACCAGGCAGCACCAGATCCAGAGCCTTTGCATGTTCCGTCCTCCGTGCTGGAAGAACGGGGCGCCGCGGCGGACCTTACAGTCGCCTGCGAAATTCATGTGCGCCCTGGTAGGCTGGGCCCGCGGATGGCCAAAATCACCGAGCTTGTCGACGGGATGACGTTCGCGGGGTTTCGCGTCGAGCGAAAGCTCAGCGAAGGCGGAATGGGCGCGGTGTACGTCGTCACCCAGCTCGCCACCGGCCGCCAGCGCGCGCTCAAGCTGATGCACCCGAACCTGGTCGAGAACCAGGGCCTCCGCGAGAAGTTCATGCAGGAGGCGCGCATCGCTGCACGCATCGAGAGTGAGCACGTCGTCGACGTCGTCGGGGCAGGCATCGACGAAGAGAACGGCGTGCCGTGGCTCGCCATGGAGCTTTTGCGCGGCGAAGATCTCGGCGCGCTCCTGTTGCGCCGCGGTCACCTCGAGCTCTCGGAGGTGTGCGTCATCACAGAACAGCTCGGTCACGCGCTCGGCGCGGCGCACAAGGCGGGCATCGTGCACCGCGATCTCAAACCCGAGAACGTCTTCCTCGCGCAGACGAAGCGCTCCGACGAGTCGTTCACGGTGAAGGTCCTCGACTTCGGCATCGCGAAGCTCGTCGAGGAAGCGCGCACCACCTCGAACACGGGGCTCGTCGGCTCACCGTTCTGGATGGCGCCCGAGCAGACCGAGCGGCGCGCGGCGATCTCGCCCGCGACCGACGTCTGGGCGCTCGGGCTCCTCGTGTACCGCCTCCTGACCGGTCGCTACTTTTGGCTCACCGCCGAAGAAGAATCGACGAGCGTGACCGCGTTTCTTCGCGAGCTCGTGCTCGAGCCGATCCCTCCTGTCCGCGAGCGCGCGGCCCAACAAAAC
>CAXSGV010000415.1:0-6662 GCA_964236615.1 uncultured Polyangiaceae bacterium | reverse complement strand
CGTCGCGTTCCACTTTCCATCGCGGCACTCCTTTTCGACGAGCACCGTCGGCACGCCCGTCTGGTCGAGGAAGCTCGAAGCGATCGCGGTCACGCCTTTGCCGGATACGCGATCGAGCTCACCAAAGAGATCGGAGGCCTTCGCGCTGCCCCACGCGTGCGCGCGGAGATAGGCCTGCACGGCCGTGCGAAAGTCTTTCTCGCCGACGAAGCGCTCGAGCATGTGGAGCACCGCTGCGCCCTTGTCGTAGGTGAGGCCGTCGAAGCTCTCGGTGATGTCGCCCGAGGTCACGACCGCCTGCCGCACGCGGCGCGCCGACGCGAGGCTGTCCAAGTCCATGACCCCGTGCGCGTCGTTCACGGCTTCGAGCTCCGCGCCGTACGAAGGGCGGAACCGCTGGACGGCCTTGTTCTCCATCCAGGTGGCAAAGCCCTCGTTGAGCCAGAGATCGTCCCACCACGACATGGTCACGAGATCCCCGAACCACTGGTGCGCGAGCTCGTGCGCGACGACCTGCGCCTGCGAGCGGCGCGACCGGATCGACGTGTGATCGTCGTCGAGGAGGAGCAGCTCTTCACGGAACGTGACGAGCCCCGCGTTCTCCATCGCGCCGGCCGCGAAGTCCGGGACCGCAACGATGTCGAGCTTGGCGTAGGGGTAGGGGATGCCGAAGTATTCGCCGAGCTGATCGACGAGGGTCTCGGTCGCCTCGATCGCGCGCTTGCCGAGCTTTGCCTTGCCCTTCGTGGTGATGAGCCGAACGGGGATCGGCGCTTTGCGTCCTTCGCGCACGTCGAGCTCGCCCACGGCGATCGCCAGCAGGTACGTAGGGAGCGGTGGCGTCGTCGCAAACGTGAACGCGGTGCCGTCGCCGACGTCGCGCCGCGCGATCTCGGGCGTGTTGCCAACCGCGATCATCGGTTTCGGAACCCGCACCGTGACGTCGAACGGAACCTTGTAGCCGGGCTCGTCGAAGCAGGGGAAAGCGCGGCGCGCGTCGGTGGCTTCGAACTGCGTGAAAGCGTACGAGCGGCCGTCGTCGGTGACCTTGTAGAGACCGGAGAGCGAGCCGCCGAACGGCGCGTCGTAGGCAATCGACAGGGTGGCGTCACCCGCGGGCAGAGGCTTGTCGAACCGCACGACGAGCTCGTCGTCCTCGAGCGCACCGTGGGCGCGGCGCAGCTTCGAGGTGCCCGAGATGCGGCCGATCGATGATTCGGCAGTTATTTCCGTCGGCCGGATGTCTTGCGCGTGCAGAACGATGGCCGAGGTTTCGCGCGGCACCCGGATGAGAATGCTCGTCTTACCGGAGAAGCCCGGCTTTCGCGGATCGATGTCGAAGGCGAGCGCGTAGCGCATCGGCACGACCGTCTCGGGCAAGCGGCCGTCCGCGCGCGGTGGCGGCGTAGGCTCTTCGGCCGACGGCGTGTCGTGCGCGACCGCATCGTGAAGCAAAACGAGCGGACGTTTGCTCTGGCGCGCGGGAGCGCGGGGAGCTTCTTCGGGCGGTGTGCACGCACCCGCCAGCGCGACGAGGACGGCGAGGATCACCGGCGCTAGGCGCGCGGCAACAGGAAGACCAACGGCTGCGGGGCGGCGCATGACGCCGCCACCTTACCCCCTCGTCAGGCCGAGATCTCGATGCGCGTCATCGAGGGCGGCGGAGGCACGACGTAGGTGGGAGCAGCGCTACGTGGACGGCGTTCGGAGACGGGCGCGGGCGCTTCGGTTGCGGTGGCGCGAACGAACGCAAACGCGGGCGACGTGACGGCGATGACGGAGGCCACGCCCGATTCTTCGGGGCGCCAGAGCACGGCGCGCGAGCCGGGCAGCCAGTTCGGGGACACGACGAGCTCCTTCGAGTCGCGCGCCATCCAGCCGACGAGCCGCATGCCGAGGACCCGTGAGGACTCCGGGGCATCATCGTCGGCTCCGCGGCGAGCGATGTCGACGCAGACGCCGTCCTCGAAGCCGTAGGCCGAGCGCCGCGTCTCGACGCGCGTCGTTCCATCCATCGCCGCGGGCCGCACCGCCGTCATCCACGCCTCTTTGGAGGTCGATGCGAGCTTCTTGAGCCAGGCCTTGCGTGCGGACATTGTCGATCCTTCGTGATGGTGGTCCATGTCGTACCTACGCACACCATAGAGCAGGTATCGTGCCCACCGCCTGGACCGTCTTCGGTCCGCCCCACCCCCTGAAATTACCGGGAAATACGGGTTGCCGTCGGGGGTGACTACTGCGGAAACCAGGGGGGATCGCCCGTTGGCGCCGTGGGATCACCGATCCATGTCGCGGCAGCTCGCGAGGCGACGTCGCCCTTCTCGCCAAAATAGAGAGCGCGCAGGAGACGGTGGTTGTGCACGAGCGGCTTGTCGTATTTGCCGAGGCGCATCCCCTTCATCTCGAAGGGCGTCGACGCCACGTTCGGGACGAAGCGCGCATCGTCCATCACCTCGTTGTAAGCGACGAGCATCGCGATCTTCCGGATGATGGGGAGGAGCGGCCGGAACCTCCGATCGTCGAGGCGCGAGAACACGAACGTGTGAAGCGAGCACGTCGTTTCGGTCTCCGGCACGAAGAAGATCGGAATCTTTGCCGTCACCGGCCGTCGCTCACCCGATGGCGCGGTCCAGTGCATCGTGTAGACCGAGCACACCGGCGAGAAAGTCGTGACCCACTCGTTGTGGAACACGTCGCCCGGCTTCAGGAGAAGAAAGCGCGACCACACGCTCGGCCGCTGCTTGCCGACGTAACGAACCTCGGTGCGGTCGTCGAAGCTCTCTGCCTCGAACTCGAGCTCGCTTGCGCCGCTCTCGGTCCAGCCGAGAAAATTGTGGACCCACGGCGTGTGCTCGTCCTCGGAGAAGTTGTCGAACGCGACGTGAAGCGGCGCTTCGAACCGCGTGGCGAAGGCGCCCGAGAGCTCGAAGTCTTCCCAACCGAGATCGGGCATGAGGCTCGGCGAAGTGCCGCGGGCCGAGAGCCAAATGTAGCCGTGACGCTCGATGACCTGGAACGAAGCGACATCGCACTTGGCGAGCGTCGGTTGCGACGGCGAGCGGCCCTGGCCTTGGGCGTCGAAATTCCAGCCGTGGTACGCGCACGCGAGCCGCCCATCGGATCGCACGTGCCCCTTCGAGAGCGGGGCAAAGCGATGCGGGCATCGATCGAGCAGCGCGGCAGCGCGCCCGGAGCCGTCGCGAAAAAGCGCGAACGCGGTGCCCGCGATCTTCACCTGGACCGGCGCCTTGCCGAGCTTGCTCGCGGGGAGGACCGGGTGAAAATGGCGACGCACGAGATCGAGCGCGTCGATCACGGAACGTCCTTCGTTTCTCGACCGAGCGCGATCACCTCGACGTTGAGGTCGAGCACGCTCCGCGTGAGCGACGCGCGCTGTTCTTCCGACGGGGCGAAGGTGTTCCAGCTCTTGTAAGCCCGCTCGTAGGTCATGGCCTTGGCGCGCAGCTCGTGGACGCGTGGGCTGGCCGGCATCTCGTTCAAACGCTCGAGCACGTCGGCCAAGCCCTGCTCGACGATGGAGAAGCGCGTCGACTTGGCGTAATCCATAGGCCGGATCGTACTCAGACCGGGGCCTTCCCGGAGGAGATAAAGCGTGCAGATTCTCCGTATCGTGTCGTTGTCGTCGCTCGTGGCCCTCGGGCTGCCCCTCGTCGAGATGGCGGAGGCGCGGGCCGATGTCGCGGCAATGGCGCCCGCTCCCACGGTCGCTGTCGAGAAGACGAAGCTCGGAAACGGCCTCGAAGTCATCCTTCACGAGGACCACCGCACGCCGATCGTCACGGTCAACGTCTGGTACCACGTGGGATCGAAGGACGAGCCCCAGGGCAAGAACGGCTTCGCGCACCTGTTCGAGCACGTCATGTTCCAGGGCTCGAAGCACATCCCCGAGGACGCGTATTTTCGCTTCCTCGAGCGCTCGGGCGCGACGGACGTCAACGGGACGACCGCGCTCGATCGCACCAACTACTTCGAGACCGTGCCTGCCAACCGGCTCGAGCTCGCGCTCTGGATGGAGAGCGATCGCATGGGCTTTCTCCTCTCGCACGTCGACCAGCCGACGTTCGAAAGCCAGCGCGAGGTCGTGAAGAACGAGCGGCGCCAGAACTACGAGAACGCGCCCTACGGCCTCGTGTTCCAGTACATCAACGAGCGCCTCTACCCGGCGAGCCACCCGTACCACCTGCTCACGATTGGCACGCCGAAGGACCTCGACGCGGCGTCGCTCCCGGACGTCAAAGCCTTCTTTCGCACCTGGTACGTGCCGAACAACGCCACGGTCGTCGTCGCAGGTGACATCGACAAGGCGAGGACGAAGGCGCTCGTCGAGAAGTACTTCGGACCGATCCCCGCGGGCCCCCTCCCGGCGCGTAACCCGGTGCCCGAGGCCAAGCTCACGAGCGAGGTGCACCTCGACGTCGCCGCCGGCGTCGAGCTGCCGCGCGTCTACTTGAGCTGGATCACACCCAAGATGTTCGCGCCTGGTGACGCCGAGCTCGATCTCGTCGCGCGCGTTCTCTCGGGGGGCAAGACGAGCCGGCTCTACAAGCGGCTCGTCTACGACATGCAAATTGCGCAGGACGTCTCCGCGTACCAGGGCTCAGGGCAGCTCGTGTCGAACTTCCAGATCATGGCCACGGCGCAGCCCGGCCACACCGCGGCCGAGATGCTCAAGGCAATCGACGAAGAGATCGCAGCCTTGAAAACGGCAGGTTTGCGCGAAGGGGAGCTCGCGCGCGCACGTACGTCGTTCACGTCGGGCCTCATCTTCGACATCGAGCGCGACGGTGCGCGCGCGAACATGATCAACACGTACAACCAGCTGGCAGGGGATCCCGGCTACCTGCCGAAGGATCTCGCGCGCTACGCGAACGCGACCGACGCGGCCGTGCTCGACGCGGCCAAGCAGTGGCTTCCACCCACGCAACGCATCGTCACGGTCGTGACGCCCACGAAGGGTGCGCCCATCGCCGGCGTGCTCAATGGAGCTGCAAAATGAGCCTTTCCCACAGCTTTCGGATCGCGAGCGCCCTCGTGCTCGTGCTCGGCGGAGGCGCCTGCGCGTCGACGCCGGCCATGCCGCCTCCGCCCGCAGCACCTCCTGGCGTTCAGCATCCCGCATCGACGACGCCAGGCGAGCCTCCGCACGCGGAGACGCCCGACGCGCCCTTCCGCTCGGCGCCGCCGGCCGCGGACGGACAGGTCACGTTCACGCCGCCGAAGATCGTCACGTTCGCACTCAAGAACGGCGTGAAGGTTTTCATGGTCGAGCGCCACGAGCTCCCGATCGTCTCCGTGCGCGTCGTCGTGAAGGGCGGGCAGGGGGACGTCGCGAGCGAGCGTCCCGGCGTCATGTCCTTCGTCGGCGCGATGCTCGAGCAAGGCACCGCGACGCGGACCGCCTTGCAGATCTCGGACGACTACGAAGCCATCGGCGCACAGCACGGCGCCGGCATGCAGTGGGACTCGGGCGGCGCGAGCGTGAAGGTGCTCAGCGAGAAGCTCGACAAGGGCCTCGCGATCCTCGGCGACGTCGTCCAGAGGCCGAGCTTCCCCGACGCCGAGATCGCGCGCCTCAAGACGCGCCGCGTGGCTGCGCTCTCACTCGAGAAGAACAGCCCGCCGGCGATGGCGGCGAACGCGCTGGCAGCGAGCGTCTACGGGCGCACGCACCCCTACGGCCACTCGCTCACCGGCCGCGAGGACGACATCAAGAAGGTGGGCAAGGACGAGCTGATGCGCGCCTACCGCCGCATGTTTGTCCCGCGCAACGCCGCGATCGTCGTCGCCGGCGACGTCACGCGGAAGGAGCTCGAGCCGAAGCTCGAAGCCGCGTTCGGCGGGTGGAAGGGCGGCGCAGCGCCGGCTCTCGCGACGCCGAAGATCACGCCGAGCAAGGGCGACGTGCCGCGGCTCGTGCTGGTCGATCGACCGGGCGCGCCGCAGACACAGGTGCTCCTCGCCGAGCCAGGTGTTGCGATGTCGACGCCGGATCGTGACGCGCTCACGGTGATGAACGCGATCCTCGGCGGCGTCTTCTCGAGCCGCATCAACATGAACCTCCGCGAGGCCCATGCGTACACCTACGGCGCGCGCTCGCGGTTTTCGATGCGCCACGGTGCGGGCCCTTTCAACGCGGGCGGCGCGATTTTTTCGGACAAGACGGGGCCCGCGATCCATGAGCTCTTCACCGAGATGACACGCATGGCCCAGGAAGACGTTCGCGAGGAAGAGCTCGCCGACGCGAAGGAGTTCATCAAGCTCGGCATGCCCGGTCGCTTCGAGACGGTGAGCGACGTGGTGGGCGCGCTCGAAGATCTCTTCGTCTACGATCTCCCCGTCGACGAATACGCGACGCGCGCGGCGCGCATCAGCGCCGTGACCGCGGCCGACGTGAAGAAAGCAGCGGCCGCGCACATCCATCCCCGCACGCTCAAGATCGTGGTCGTCGGCGATCGCGCCAAGCTCGAGCCCGGTCTCGAGTCGCTTCATCTCGGCACCCCCGAGGTTCGCGACGCGTTCGGCGATGTCATTCCCGCGAACGTAGCCCCGGTCCAGGTGCCGAGCCCCGCGCCCGCGCCGCTCCCTACGCCCATGCCCACGACCACGCCCACGAAGAAACCCTGATGTCGAAGCACACGGCG
>CAXSGV010000414.1:883-6690 GCA_964236615.1 uncultured Polyangiaceae bacterium | reverse complement strand
TTCTTGATGGTGGCGGCGATCTCCTCGTCCTTCACCTTGGCTTGCCACGCGGCCTGCGTGAGATCGGGGGCCTGGACCATCGGCCCGTTGGGACCGTCGCCGCGACCGAGCATGCCGTGGCAGCTCGCGCAGGTCTGGCGCCACGTGAGCTCGACCAGGGTGCGATCGTCGTTCGCTTTGCTGCCGGATCCCTTGGGCTGCGCGGAGGCCTGGGTGCCGGCGCGGACCGCCTTCGATTCCTCGCGGCGGTCGTGATCCTTGGCGCTCCACTCCTGCGCCTCGCCAGAAGGGGCGCGATCGCAGGCCACTGCACCCACGAGCATCATGAAACAAAGACCAACCCAAGCGCTGCGCACGGCCAGACGGTAGCCGCTTGCTCGACTGACAACCAGACGCTAGATTTCCGCTCAGGCGTGGACCGGGTCACCGGCCGCGACCCGGAGGCCCATGTACAACGGCGCAGTTGGGGCGACGCCCCGCAAGATCACCGTTCCCGAGATTCGCGCGCGCAAGACCGTCGGGCCTCAGGCCGACCCGAAAGCGACCCGGATCTCGATGATCACGGCCTACGATTTCACGATGGCGCGTCTCGTCGACGCCGCCGGGATCGACATGGTCCTCGTCGGCGACTCGCTCGGGATGGTCGTTCAGGGGCTGTCCAACACGATACCCGTGACGCTCGACGAAATTTGCTACCACGGCCGCGCGGTCGCGCGCGGGCTGCAGCGGGCCCACCTCGTGGGCGATCTGCCGTTCATGAGCTACCAGGTCTCGAGCGCGCAGGCGGTCGAGAGCGCCGGCAAAATCATGAAGGATGGCGCGTTCGAAAGCGTCAAGCTCGAAGGTGGTTTGGAGCTGGCCGATCACGTCTTCCGGATCGTCCGCGCAGGCATTCCCGTCGTGGGCCACATCGGGCTCACGCCCCAGAGCGTGCACGCCCTCGGCGGCTTCAAGGTCCAGGGTCGCGGCGACGAAGCCGCTGAGAAGCTTCTTGCCGACGCGCGCGCGCTCGAGCAAGCGGGCGTGTTCGCGATCGTCCTCGAGGCCATACCGCCGGATCTTGCCGCGCGGGTCAGCCGCGAAGTGTCGGTCCCGACGATCGGTATCGGCGCGGGCGCCGCGTGCGACGGTCAGGTGCTCGTCTGCACCGATCTCCTCGGCATGGTGCAGGGGAAGATCCCGAAGTTCGCGAAGCGCTACGCCGAGCTCGGCGACGCCGTCGTAGGGGCGGTCGAGGCGTACATTCGCGAAGTGCAGGACGGGTCGTTCCCCGGCCTCGAGCACACGTACAAGCCAAACGGCCCCGCGGCGGCCTCGTCCGTGACCGACGGGCTGACCACGAACGACACGAACGATCTCGACGCGCCCCTCGCCCTCGATCTCTGGCACTGACTCGCCGCCGACGGGTGACGGGCGACGGTTGACCGCGCCGACCGCTGACGGCTCAGTGCGCGGTCAGGTGCTCTTCCAGTCGAGCGTCTGCTCGATCGACGCCGGCGGGCGCGGCACGAAGTAGCGCTGAACCATCGCGACGAACACGTCGTAGTCGAGCGGCTTCCTGAAGAATCCGACGGCGCCGAGCGCGATGGCTTGCTTGGCTTCCATCGGGCCAGCCGTGAAGACGATGACCGGGATTTTTTCGACGTTCGACATCGCCTTGCGTCGCTCGAGGAACTCCTCCCCCGTGACCCGCGGGAGCATGAGATCGAGCAGCACGAGCGAAGGGGGACCGTTTGCCGCAATCCAGTCGAACGCTTCGCCGCCGTCGCAAACCCACGCGACCGTGTAGCCCTCTTCGGTCAAGATCTCGCGCAGCGTGGCGGCGATCTCGATGTCGTCCTCGACGACGAGGACGTACGGAAAGCGCTCGACGCTGGGGCTGTTCATGGATGCCCCCTGGCTATTCATGGATGCCGCCGGGGACCTTGTCGCGACCCTCGCGCGCGCGATCGTTCCACGTGTCCTTCGCGCCGTGCGGGACCTCTTCCATCGTGATGCACCCCGGCACCGGACACACGAGCGCGCACAGGTTGCAACCGACGCACTCGGGCTCGTCCACCCACGGAACGCGATCGCCCGCGAGCTTGCCGATGATCTGCGGCTTCGGTGCGAGCGCGAGCTCGGTCGGGTAGTGCGCCTGCGGGGGACGCGGCCGATCAGCGGCACCCGTGAAGATGCATTGGTGCGCGCCGTCCTGGCAGGCGGCGACGCAGAGCTGGCAACCGATGCAGAGATCGGGATCGATCTTGGCGAGCACCTTGAAGTTGAGATCGAGCTCGCCCCACTCCTTGTACTGGCGGACGGCGCGGCCCTGCAGCTCCTGCACGCTCTTCATGCCGTGCTCGTCGAGGAAGTTCGAGAGGCCGTCGATCATGTCTTCGACGATGCGGAAGCCGTAGTGCATGACGGCGGTGCACACCTGCACGCTCGTCGACCCGAGCGCGATGAACTCGGCCGCGTCGCGCCAGTTCGAGATTCCGCCGATGCCGGAGATCGGCACGCGGTTCGTCACCGAGTCGCGCGCGAGCTGCGCCACCATGTGGAGCGCGATCGGCTTCACCGCGGGACCGCAGTAGCCCCCGTTGGTCGAACCGTCACCGACGCGCGGGATAGGCACCATGCGCTCGAGATCGACGCCGACGAGGCTCTTGATCGTGTTGATGAGCGACAGGCCGTCGGCGCCGCCGCGAACCGCCGCCGCGCCCGGCTCGAGGATGTCGCCGATGTTGGGCGTGAGCTTCACGAGGACAGGCGTCTGCGCGAACTCCTTCGTCCACGCGACGATCTCTTGGAGAAGCTTCGGTTCCTGGCCGACCGAGGAGCCCATCCCGCGCTCGCACATGCCGTGCGGGCAGCCGAAGTTGAGCTCGAGCCCGTCGGCCCCCGCGTCCTCGACCTTGCGAATGAGGACGCGCCAGTCTTCCTTCGTCTCCGTCATCAACGAAGCGATGACGGCGTGCTTGGGGTAGCGCCGCTTGACCTCACGGATCTCTTTGAGGTTCGTCTCGAGCGAGCGGTCGGTGATGAGCTCGATGTTGTTGAGGCCCATCATCCGCGCGTTCGCGTAGTCGATCGATCCGAAGCGGCTCGAGACGTTGATGATGGGATCGCCGAGCGTCTTCCACACGGCGCCGCCCCAACCTGCGTCGAAGGCGCGCATGACCTGATCGCCGCTGTTCGCCGGCGGCGCAGATGCGAGCCAGAACGGGTTCGGGCTCTTGATGCCGGCAAAATCGATGCTGAGATCGGCCATGTCAGTTCTTCTTGCTCCAGATCGAGTCGAGGTAGCGCGCAGTGTTGCGCCCGTCGGCCGCTGCGTTGACGACCTCCTTGCCACCGTTGATGCAGTCGCCGCCGCTGAAGACCTTCGGGTTGCCCGTCTGGCCGTTGCGAGGATCGACGGCGATGTTGCCCTTGCTGTCGAGCGCGACGCCGGGGAGCTCGTCGAGGATGTCTTTGAGCTTGGCCTGACCGATTGCGACGGCAACATGGTCGCAAGGAATGTCGTGCTCGGTGCCCGCAACGGGCTTTCCGTTGTCGCCGACGGCGAGCCGCAGCGCGGTGAGCTTGCCACTGGCGTCGCGCACGAAGGCGATGGGGATGACGTTGGACACGAGCTTCACGCCTTCTTTGCGCGCGCCATCCATCTCGTGGCGGTAGCCGCTCATGGCGTCGGCCCCGCGGCGGTACACCATCGTGACGTCGGCCGCGCCGAGGAGCGCGCACTCACGCGCGACGTCGATCGCCGTGTTGCCGCCGCCGATCACGAGCACGCGCCCGAGCCGGTTGGCGACGCCGGGAGTGTCGCCGGTTCCGCGCTTTGCGAGCTTCATCTCTTCGATCCACGCGGTGGCGCCGAAGACGCCTGGGCCTTCCTCGCCAGGGATGCCGAGCTTGGAATCGGCGCCGAGGCCGACGCCGATGTAGACCGCATCGTAGTCGTCGAGCAGCTGCTTGCCGCTGATCTGGCCCGCGCCCGCGCCCGCCTTGCCCACGGTGATGCCGGTCTTGATCTCGACGCCGAAGCTCTGGACGAACGCGACCTCGTGAAGCGCCGCTTCCGCATGGAGCTTGTAGGGCGCAATGCCGGTCGTGTTGAGGCCGCCGGGCAGGGGACGCTTCTCGAAGATGACCGCCTCGTGCCCGAGGATCGCGAGGTAACCCGCGCACGCCAGCGACGCCGGGCCCGCGCCGATGAGCGCGATCTTCTTTCCGGTCGCGGGCTTCGGCACGTAGAGCGGCGCGTTGCGTTTGTCGGCGTCGGCTGTCGCGTGCTCGGTCGCGTAGCGCTGCAGGCGCCCGATCTGGATCGGATCGCGGTGCCAGCCGTTGTAGACGCACGAGCCGACGCAGAGCACCTCGACGGGGCAGACCCGCGCGCACGAGTAGCCGAGGAGGTTCTGCTCGAAGATCGTGGTCGCACTCCCCCGAACGTTGTCGCTCGCGATCTTCTTGATGAAGGTCGGGATGTCGATCTCCGTGGGGCACGCCTTGATGCAAGGCGCGTCGGCGCAATAGAGGCAGCGCTCCGCCTCGGCCATCGCCTCGGACCGCGTGTACGTCGGCTTCTTGTCGGGGAGATCGGTCTCGGTCCGATCCTTCGTGAGGAGCGGGAGGAACGTCGGGGTCGTCACGCGCGGGGCCTCGCTTCGGGCGCGCTGGAAACAGGCGCCTTCAAAGAGAAAAGCTTCGCATCACGCGACCGGCGGGGTCAAGCACGCCTCAGGCGTCACCGCTTTCGTTGTTCTACGAGTTGATCGCGAGCACCCACGCCACGCTGAAGTCGTCCGGGGCTCCGACCCGTTTCGGACGAAAAAAAGCACTGCGGTCTGGAGCCCGCAAATCGCTGCTGCCCGCCGCCCGCAGCGCTGCACTGCGTCACGAGATCCGTCGCGTTTTTGCGGGTGCGCGAAGGTGGTGATTCGTCGGGCGTGGGGGTGCGCAGGTGCCGATGCAGCGGCAGATGTCCGCGAATTCATACGGTTGTTGGAGCCGCGCGTCTGGTCAACAGTCTGGCCTCACGAGGGGCGGCACCCCGACTGACCACGGAGATTTATGACGCACAACCAGAAGCTTTCCCCGACCCACCTGATCCTCGTCTGCGCGATCGCGGGGAGCATGATCGGCTGCAGCGGCAACGAGACGCTCGGCGATGACGGGACCTCGCAGGAGGAGTCGGCGCTCGGCACGACGTACCAGGTCGGCCCGGGCAAGCCTTACGCAGACCTTCAGGCGGTCGCCTCCCGGCTCGCGCCCGGCGACGTCGTCGAGGTGAGCGGAAAGAGCGGCTCGTACCCGGGCGGCGTCGTCTTCCGGAACGCGGGCACGGCGACCAACCCGATCACGATCCGTGGCGTGCGCATCAACGGGGCACGCCCCGTGATCGCGGGCTCCACCAACACGGTGGTGTTCGAAGGCAACAACTACGTCTTCGAAGGCTTCGACATCACGTCCGGTGGCTTTCGAAATATCTACCACCACGCCGACGGCATCACGATCCGTGACACGGCCGTGCACGACTGCGTGGGCCACGGCATCCACGGCGCCGACACCGGATCGGGCTCGCTGACGCTCGATCGCGTCGAGGTCTACCGGTGCGGCGAGGGGACGCAGAAGCATCCGATCTACATGGCGACGGACCAGGCGATGTACCCGAACGCGGTCTTCCGGATGCAGAGCTCGTACCTCCACGACCAGCGGGGCGGCAACAACGTGAAGTCACGCGCCGGCCGCAACGAGCTCTACTCCAACTGGATCGAGGGCGGCTTCGAGCGCGAGATCGAGCTCATTGCGCCGGACGGCACCAC
>CAXSGV010000414.1:0-873 GCA_964236615.1 uncultured Polyangiaceae bacterium | reverse complement strand
ACCGACCTTACCGAGGTGAAGAAGAACCTTGCGGTAGCCACCACCGACGTGAAGCGGGAGGACTCCGACGTGGTCGGCAACGTCTTCGTGAAGAAGCAGGGGAGCTACATCGCGCGCATCGGCGGCGACGGGGGCGGGGGCTCGACCGCAGGCCGTTACCGCTTCGTGAACAACACGTTCGTTCTCGCGTCGAGCACCCCCGCGGTGATCCAGGTCTTCGAGCGTGTGCAGACGGTCGAATTCCACAACAACATCTTCTACCGTCAGGGCGGCGGCGGCGTGACGGTGCTCAACACGTCGAGCGCGCAGTGGACCGAGGGCTCCGTCGTCGCTTCGGGAAGAAACAACTGGGCGCCGCCCGGATCGAGTCTCCCGGGCCAGGTGACCGGCACGCTGTCGGCGGGGAGCCCCGGGTTTGCCAACCTCGCGACCTACGATCTACGGCTCCTGTCGGCCGGCGCGCTCGTCGACGCAGGCTCCTCGACCACGCCGAGCCCGAGCGGCTTCGAGTTTCCGGCACCGCTCGCAGCGCCGCTGTTCGAGCCGCCGCTCCACACGATCTCCACGCCGTCGCCGCGACCCATCGCCGGCACGATTGGGATCGGAGCTTACGAGTACGCAGGCAGCACGCCGCCACCGCCGCCACCGCCGCCTCCGCCACCGCCACCGCCGCCGCCACCCGGAGCGTGCTTCACCTCGTCTGCCACGTGGCAGCGGCAGGCGTTTCCCGCGAGGACCGGCGGCTTCACCGCCGAAGCCGACGTAACGCCGTCGACGGGTGCCGTCGACGGAGCCGTTGGGCTCGCGAGCGGCGTGGTCTCGGCTTGGAGCCAGCTCGCGTCGATCGTTCTCTTCAGACCGACTGGTCGCGTC
>CAXSGV010000413.1:0-6696 GCA_964236615.1 uncultured Polyangiaceae bacterium | reverse complement strand
GGTGACCGGGCTCGAGCTCTGCGACCCGCGGCTCTACCACCTCGACATGGCGCTCACGGTGCTCTCGTGCGGCACGACGCTCGTCTGCGAAGAGGCGTTCGACGCGCGGTCGCTCCGCGACTTGCGACGCGCGAGCACGGGTGACGTCGTCGCGATCTCGCGCGACGCGGCGGTCCGGTTCGGGGTCAACGCGGTCGAGGTTCACGACACCGTCATCATGGGCGGCGAGCACGAAGAGGTGCGACGCGCGCTCGAAGCGCGAGGCAAGCGCGTGGTCGTGTCGCCCCTCGATGAGTTCCATCTTGCGGGCGGAAGCGCAGCTTGCCTGGTGGCGCGGCTGCATTCGCCGGACGCGCAACTCGCGGTCGCGGCGCGCTCGGACCTGCGCGAGACCGGCTAGCCGCGCGGAGACGGAGACCGGCTAGCGCGCGCCGATGCGGAAGAGGACGACCTTCACCGTATCGAGGATGATGCTGAGGTCGAAGAGCGTGGAGTAGCTCTTGATGTAATAGAGGTCGTACTGGAGCTTCTCGAGCATGTCCTCCGCGGACGCGCCGTAGCGGCATCGAACCTGCGCGTGGCCGGTGACGCCCGGCTTCACGTAGAGGCGCTGTTTGAAGAACGGCACCTGCTGTTCGAGCTGCTCGATGAAGATGGGCCGCTCGGGGCGCGGGCCGACCATGCTCATGTCGCCGCGGAGCACGTTCCAAAACTGCGGCAGCTCGTCGAGGCGCGTCTTCCGAATGAATTTTCCGACGCGCGTGACACGCGGATCGTTCTCTTGCGCGAACTGCGCGCCCGCCTTCTCGGCGTCGGTGCGCATCGAGCGAAACTTCAGGATCGTGAAGAGCTTGCCGAACTCGCCCGACCGCACCTGCTTGTAGAGAAACGGGCCGGGTGACTCGAGCTTGATCGCGATTGCCGTCAGCAGCATCAGCGGCGCCGAGAGGATGATGCCAGCCGTCGCAATGAGGACATCGAGGATGCGCTTCAAGCGCCGCGTCGTCGGACGCGAGGTGAAGCCCTCCGCGAAGATCAGCTGACTCGGCTTGAGCTCGCGCACGAAGATCTTGAGCATCGTGCGCTCGTAGAAGCTGACACCCTCTTCGACCTCGACGCCGCGGAACTTCACTTCGAGCAGCTGGTCGACTGGAAGCGTGCCACGGCGATCCGGGTAGGCGACGAGGATGAACTGAATGTCCTGCGCGACGCAGATGTCGTAGAGCTCCGAGTACGTGCCGATGACGCCGTCGGCGGGGTGCACGTGCTGCCGATCGCGCGCCAGCATGCCGACGAGCTCGAGGCCGAGGTCGGCGCCCTCGCGGATCATCTGCGCGACCTCTTGCGCGAGCGGTCCGTTGCCGAGGACCAGCGTGCGGCGCAAGAAGCCCGCGTTCGACGATACCTGGTTGTAGAGGAGGCGCCACGCCGGGACGATCACGGCGCACAGCGCGAGGGCCGTGAGGAAGATGCCGCGGCCGATGTCGAGCCACGGGAACACGTAGAAGAACCCGAGCAGAATGACGCTGCCGAGGACCAGAGCCTGGAGAACACGTGTGTACAGTGCACGTGCCGTTTGCACCGCGTGGAGGTCGTACATGCCCGCGTAGTAGCCGGCGCCCTGGAGGACGAGAGCGACGACGAGCGCCTTCTTCGCGACATGCGGGTACGTCAGCCCACCGTGCAAGCCGAGGCGCAAGCACGCCGCCGCGATCAGGAGGACGGCGACGAGCGCGGTCTCGAACGCAAAGAGGAGAAGGCGTCGCGGAGAGCGGAACAGCTCAACCATGCGTGGTCATGTTCTTCGGAGTTACCGCTGGCTTCGCGTCACGCGGAGCTCTTAGGCCTCTTGAACGGTGAGATGACTACGGGACGATGACGGTGTCGCCCGTCTGTAGTGCGAGGTTCTGTTGAAGGTCGCCCTTCTCCACAACCGCAGAGAAGTCGAAGGGGATTCGGCGTTCCCCACGCGCGTCACGGCGGACGATCACGATGCGATCGGGGTTGGCAAAGCGCGTGAAGCCGCCTGCGAGGGCGAGGCCGTGGAGCACGCTCACCTCCCCCGCGGGCGTGAACTCGCCGCCCTTCTGAACTTCGCCGATCACGTAGATGCGGTAGGAGTGGACCTCGCTGACCTGCACGGTGACGGGCGGGTTCTCCTGGAAGAACTGCTTCAGGCGCGTCGAGATGTCGCTCGCGATCTCGTTGACGTTGCGACCGGTGGCGGGCACGTCGCCAAGCAAGGGGAGCGAAATGGCGTTGTCGGGCCGCACCGTGACTTGCTGGCTCAGCTCGTCGTGCTTCCAGACGTTGATCTTCAGGACGTCGCCCGGGCCGAGCTTGTAGCCGAGCGCGTTTTCGGCCGGCCAGTTGTAGGTCGGCGAGCCACCGCAAGACACCGTCGCCGCGCACGTCATTGCCACCCAGATCATCACGAGCGCGATCGGGTTGCCGCTCGCTCGGCTGGCGAGCCTACGAAGAACCATGAGCATAGACTCCTCTACCACGACGGTCGAAACGTTAGGAGTCGCCTTCGCTACGGCTTCACCGCGGCCTTCGGGAGCTCAGCCGATGAGCCCTCGAGCCGCGCCCGTTCGACGCGCGCCGGAACCCCTCCGTTGCGCGCAAAGGCATCCAGGTTTTCGCGAAGCGCGTCGTCGGCGGCGGGCTGCGTCGCATAGAAGGTGACCGTGTCCTTCGCGCACACGCGGTTGTCTCGAATCTTCCATCGCTCGACCGGCCGCCACGTGGTGGGAAGCGCGCCCGTGAACCAGTCGGCGTAGACGATCGCCAGCGTGAAGCCGTCCTCTTGGGCGAGCGCTTCGAGCTGGGCGCGGCCGAGTCCGTGGTCGATGCGCAGCGTCTTCATGCGGGCCACCTTCGGCGTCGCGAGCCCCATCAGATCGGTGAGCTTGGCGTCGCTGAGGTAGGCGACCGCCCCGACGTCGTTGACCGCAACGCGCGTCGGATCGCCGACTCTCGAGGTCGCACGAAGGAACGACGCGACCGTCACCTGCTGATCGCGGATGTTGCCGCTCGCGAGCGGTGTCGCGCGCAGCGAGCCGAGCCCGCGCACCGTCAGCGGGAGTGTCCCGAGGACGAGCGGAACGAGCAGCATGCGCTCCTTCCGCCCAAGCGCACCGAGCCAGCGCACGAAGGTCGCCGCGAGCGGAACCAGGGCGAGCGCGAGAAAGTAGGCCTCGTAGCGGTAAAACCACCCGAGCTGCGCGAACGCGGTGTGGAGGAGAGCGGTGATGAGCGCGATCGCGATCCACGCGTCCTTCCGCCGCACGTACGCGAGCGCGAGCAGCACGACGACGCCGAGCAGGTGCGGGTTCTCGACGAGCCGCTGGTAGACGATTGCATGCAGAGCACCCGGATCGACGGCGGTCCTCTTCAAGAGCACGGACGTAGGGAAAAACCAGCCGCCGTGCGCGCGGCTCCACATCCCTTGAAGGACGATTGGAAGCGCGGCCCCGAGCGCACACGCGAGCAGCGGCAGCACCGCGCGATGGCCGTCACGACGCAGGAGCACGAGCGCGGCGGCGACGAGAACGAACGCGGTCTCGTAGCGAACGGCGGCCGCGGCCAGCGCCAGGGCGCCGAGCGTGACGAGGCGCGCTGGTGTCGGGGGCGCCTCTTCGCGCACGAGCTCGTGCACGAGGAGGAGCACGATCACGACGTGCAGCGTGTGCTCCATGCCCACGAAGACGAGCGGGCACAGCGGCACGAGCAGCACGACCAGCATCGTCGCAAGAAAGAGCCGCGTTCCCGTGAGCGCCATCGCCGCAAGCGAGCGAAGGACGACGAGCACCAGCGCGGTCGCCGCGGCGGCATTGAGGACGAGGGGAACGAGCTCGCCGGCGCCCGTGAGCTTGCGGATGCCCGCCAGGAGCCACGGCCACGCGATCGACGACGATGCCATCGCGGTCTCGTGCGGCGTCACACCGTAGACGCCGTAGAGCGCCAGGTTCTTCGCAATCGCGAGGTGGATGTACGCGTCGTCGACCGCGTACACGAACGCTCCCTCGTTGCGCGCGAGGCACAGACCGAAAACGACGGCGAGGATTGCCCAGGTCGCCCCGAGCGCAGCCATCGCCGGCCTCCTCACCCGTGGGCGCGACGGACGGCGTCGCGCATCACCTGGGCGAGCTCGCCGGCGAGCGCGCTGCGGTGGTAGCGCTCGATGCCGACGGCGGTCGGCTTCTCGACGCGTGCGCCTGCCTTGAATGCGCGGAGCTTTTCCTCGAGGTAGGCCGCGATCTTCTCTTCGTCGCGCGGAGGCAGCACGTCACCGAGGTGGTGCTTGCTCACGAGCCGCGTGAGCGCGCCCGGCGGCGAGAGCGTGAGGCACGCGCGCCCGAGGTACATGAGCTCGAAGATCTTCGCGGGGTAGATGCGCTCGACGCCGGGCACGTCGTCGAGGATGCAGAGGACGCGGTGGCTCGCCGATAGCTCGCGCACGACCGTCGCGTGCTCGAGGTAGCCGAGGCGCTTCACGCCGAGCTCCTCCATGCCTTCGAACGAGTCGAGCTCCGTGTCGACGATGCGTCCCATGAAGCGCACCGAGAGCAGCTTCGCGAGCTCGGGCTCTTTCGCGTGGAGGCGGCGAATCGCGCCGAGCAGGCCGCGCGCGCTCGTCAGCTTGAAGACGGTGCCTGCGTACGACAACACGAGCTTGTCGGTGGGAGGCCCCGGGAGATCGCGCGGAAAATCGTCGGGATCGTAGCCGTTCGGAATCGAGACGACGCGCGCCGGATCGAGGAACGAAAAACGCTCGAGCAGGTTCGCGCGAAACTCTTCGGTGGCGGTCGTGACCGCATGCGCCAGCTTCAGCAGCGCGCCTTCGAGGGGATCGCCCGCGAGCGCCGTCAGCCGGCCGCCCATCATCTCGTAGGTGGAACGGTAGGTGCTCCACTCGTCGCGGTAGTCGAGGACCAGCGCCGTGCCTTTGCGCGCGCGGGCGAGCGGCGCCAGCAAGAACTGCGAGAACGGGGGGCCGCTGATGAAGACGACGTCGGTGCGGTCGCCGGTGAACAGCGCCTTCGCCGCTTCGAGCTGCGCTGCCGGCTGCCAGAGGATCTGGGGATCGGGGACGAGCAGCTCCTTCGCGACGCCGCTCAAACGCTTCACCGCGCTCTTCATCAGACGCTTGGCGAGCGGTGGCGTCGCGGCGGTCGCGCCGGCTTCCGCCGACGAGGTCCACGCCGCCTGCTTCATCGCGTAGCCCGGCTCGAAGGTGCGCGCGCGCAGGACCTCGAGCCCCGGCGGAAAATCCTTCTCGAGCGACGGGTCGAGCACCGGCACCGACGGGTTCGCCACGGTGAGGACACGCGGCTCGATGCCATGGTGCGGCAGGTACTTCGTCAGCTTGAGGACACGCTGGACACCGGCGCCGCCAACGGGAGGAAAACTGTACGATACAAGCAACGCGCGGAGCGTCGCTCCCAGCTCAGGCGCAGAGTCGGTAGGCGGCACGGCGGCGTCTTACCACGTCCCCGTTCGCGCCGCTGCGCGCGCTCGGGCATTCATTCCCGCGTGCGTCCGAGGACGGTTCGACGACGCTACATGGCATTCGCGATCATCGTCACGGGGCCTGTCACCGTATTGCCAATCATCTGATTGCCAGTTGCCTTGACGCTGGCGCCGCCACTCGCAGAGATCGCGACCCCCACGTTCTCTCCGAAGAAGTTTCCGTCGAGCATCGCGCTACCAGCACGGACGTCGATAGCCGGTTCATTCGGGTTCTGACGGGTGAGCGTGGAATTCGACAACGTGATGTCTCCCGCGCCGTCCCATCGTACGACCTGGTAGAGCCCCACCCACTTACCCTCGGGCGTCATCCGGCCGCCGAAGAAGCTTGCGTTGGTCACCGTCATCTTGGCGGAGAGCGGCGCACGGTGCCAAATTCCCATGGGGTACGTTCCGAGGATGCCGACCGCGACCATCCCGTCGATTGTCCAGCCTTCAGCGTCGGTGGTCGAAACGTCGAGGCTCACGCCGGTGGTGTCGAAGTTGATGTTCGTCATGCGGCCGCTGCTGCCGCCGCAGGGCAGGCCGGTCGTGCAGCTCGCAGCCGGGCTCTTCGTGAAACGCATCCCGGTTTGGTACCCGAGCTCGAGCACGCCTTCGACCACTTCTCCGGCCGCGAAGCGGAATTCGAACGCCGTCCCGGAGGTCATCGAGGACTGCCGAGTAGGGGTGGTGCCAGCGACCTTCCAGAATGGCCAAAAGTGAATGTCTTCGATGCGCCCGCCGCCGGTGCTGTGATCGACGATCACGCCTGTGTGAATGGGTTGGCCTGACACTCTCCGAAGGAGGTGGCCCGCGGTCGCATGGCTGGCGAGATCGATGCCCTGCCACGGGTTCGTGAGCATGACGTCGATCACCGAGACCTGCTCGCCGGCGACGCGGACGGCCCAGGGATAGGCGACAGGGTTCGGCTCGTCGATCTGGTTGGGATAGAAAACGGTGAGCCCGCGCAGCGTCGAATGCGCATCGAGCGTGATGAAGGGCACGCCGTCCGCGTTGTTCGCATCGGCGACGGCGTTCAAGACGGAGCCGCTGAACGAGTCACCGTCGCTGACCGAGCGGAGCACGCCTACGAGCTTCACGCCCGCGGGCACCGTCAGGTGGCTTCGAACGAGGTAGACACCGGAGGGGAAAAAGACGGGCGCGGCCGTGTTGGGGTTGGAG
>CAXSGV010000412.1:0-6712 GCA_964236615.1 uncultured Polyangiaceae bacterium | reverse complement strand
GTATTCGAACTCGAGGCCTGCGGTTTTCAGCGCGTTGCGGATGTTCTTCACGTGCGGGTTCTGCGCCATTTTGATTATTATGATTGGGTGTGTTTTGATGGTGTTTGTGATTTTTTTGATTGAGGTGGTTGTTGATTGATCGCGTGTGGTCATGTCCGCGAGCGTGACCGCGGTCTCGGTTGCGGTCGCGAGGAGCTCCTCGCTCGCCGCCGCGAGATCTTCGGCATCGGCTGCGACGCCCTTGGTCGAGTGTGCCGTCTTCTCGAGGAGCCCTGTGGTCTCGTCAGTCGACTGCGCGAGCTGCGCGATGTCCTTCTTGGTTGCTGCGATCGAGGTCGTCACCTCCTCGAGCGCGGTCGTGTTGCCCTCGGCCGCCTGCTGCGCGCCACGTGCGTGGTCGGCGATGGCGCCCTGGGACCGAACGAGATCGCGGAGCAGCGCCCCTGCAGCCTCGAGACCATCGAGCAGCGCGTCGATGGCAGCACGTGCTTCCTCGCTCTCTTCGGCGTGGCTCTCGCCGGCGGTAGCGAGTCGAGCCATGCCCTCCTCGATGTGCTGCGCGAGGGCTGCGGCTTGCCGTGCCGTCGTTTGGATCCGCGTCCTCGCGTCGGCCTTTTCGAGATTTCCGTTATTCGACATCGAGCTCCGCCTCCCCAATCACTTTTGCGAAATCGAGAATCATCAGCACGCGGTCGGCGGTCTGAGCGATGCCTCGAACGAAACCTGCAGCCTGACCATCCACGATGCGCGGCGCCGGCTTGATCGAGCTCGGTGCCAGCATCACCACCTCGCGCGCGGTGTCGACGAGGAGGGCAACCGTGCGCTCTCCATGACGACCGACCACGAGGCGGGTCATCTCGGTGATGACCGTCGGCGGTCCCCCGAAGCGTACGCGCAAATCGACCACGGGAACGACGCGACCGCGGATCTGCACAATCCCCTTCACGTAGGGAAGCGCACCAGGCACCGGCGTGGCACCGGTGAACGACTCCATTTGGACGACGGTGTTGGCGGGCAGCGCCAGCTCGGCACCGTCGCACTTGAACGCCACGAACAACACGCGCGTGTCGGCGATGGCGAGAGCGGGCTCGTTGCTGTCGCGCGTGAGCGACGCCGAGCTCGGGTCGCCGTGCAGCTCCATTTTCGTCATGCGGCGTGCTCCTTGTGCTGGCGGTCGGCGGTGGCCGCGGCAAGCGTGAGAAGATCGAGGACGAGCGTCGGACGCCCGTCGCCGAGATCGGTCGCGCCCGAGATACCCGGGATGACGACCAAGGGATCGACGAGCGCGCGCACGACGGCCTCGACCTGCCCGATGACTCGGTCGAGGCCAAAGGCGGTCGCTTCACCGCGACGGCGCACGACGACGGCGAGACGCGAGTGCGTGCCGCGGTCGCCGATGGCGAGGATCTCGTCGAGCTCGACGAGGGGCATCACCTCGCGACCGCGCGACAGCAGGACCACCTGCACGCTGCCGGCCAACGCGGTGCCCGGTGCGGTGTTCAGGCGCGCCGGATCGACCTCCACGATCTCCTCGATCATGGAGAGGGGCACGACGAAGCGCTGCGTCTTGGTCTCGAGCGTGAACGCGTCGACGATCGCTATCGTCAGCGGGATCTTGAGCATGAACTTCGTGCCGACGCCCGCGGCCGTCGTCATCATGAGGTCACCGCCGAGCTGGTCGACCGTGATCTTCTTCACGATGTCCATACCCATGCCGCGGCCACTCGTGGTCGTCGCTTTGTCGCGGGTCGTGAGCCCAGGCTGGCAGAGAGCATCGAGGAGAGCCGCGTCGCTGCTCAAGGAGTGACCTACCCGCGCCGCGACCGCGCCGCGATCGATGCCCCCGCCGTCGTCCTCGATCGATAGCTCGAGCTGGGTATTGGAGCGCGACGAGCAACGGATACGGAGCGTTCCCTCCTCGGGCTTGCCGCGCATTTTCCGCAGCTCCGGAGACTCGATGCCATGATCGACGGCGTTGCGAATGAGGTGGATGATCGCCGGAAGAATGCGCTCCGCGACCGCCTTGTCGAGCTCGGCTTTGCCGGCGTCGACGACGAGGCGGACCTGGCGATCGGCGCTTCGGCGAAGGCCACGGACGAGCAGCGGCATGCGATCGAGCACCTCGCTCACCGGCACCATCCGCACGCGCAGGATCGCCGCACGCAGCTCCTTCAGCTGGCGCGAGTTGTCGCGCAACACCTCGTCGAGGTCGCGTGTGTCGGCGCCGGTGCGACTCAGGGCCTGCGCGGCGCGGACGAGGCGCGACCGCGTCACGATCATCGCCGCGAGGCGCTCCATCGCCTCGTCGATGCGCGCGACGTCGACGCGCAAGACGTCGCGCCGGCGCTCCCCCTGCTCGTCGTCGCCGGTGTCGGGCATCTCTGGCGGAAGGACGTCCGCTCGGTCGATGAGGTCCGAGCCTTCGGCGACCGGAGGAATCGCGAGCGCTCGGATCGACGTCAGCGGGATCCCTACCGCGGCAGCAAGCGCCTCGTCGGTCGACGTCGTGACGATCAGCAGCGCGAACGACAACCCGCCGGGGGCGTCGGTCGACGTCGGCACCGTCGTCGGCAGAACCTTCAAGATCTCGGCGATCGCCGAGATCCGCTGGCGGACCGAGTTGATCGTGAGCCCCGCGGCAGCCTTTTCCGGCGACGGCGCGAAATCCAAGCGCAGCGCGCGTTGCTCACCGGCGGGCTTCAACAGCTGCTCGAGCTCGAACGCGGCCAGCTTTCCTGCGAGCGAGGGCTCGAGGTCGAGGATCGGTGCCGCGTTCGCCGCCTCCGAGATCGCTGGGGGCTCGAGCGCGTCGAGGGCGTCGAGCAACGCCGTGCTCGGCGTCGGGATTTCCTTCTCGGCAGCGAGCGCGCGCACGCAGCGCTCGATCGCACGCGTTCCTTGGAGGAGAGGCTCGACCGCCGCCACAGGCAGCTTGCCGCCGGCGCGATCGCTGGCGCGTAGAACGCTCTCCATGCGATGCGCGATCGCCACGACAGACTCGACGCCGATCATGCTCGAGAGGCCCTTGATCGTGTGCAGCGCGCGAAAGAGGTCGCGCACCGATCGGGGGTCGTTCTCGCCGCGCTTCAGGGCGTCTTCGATTGCGAGGAGCCGTGCGTTCGCGACTCCGAGCTGTTCATCCGCTTCGGCAAGGTAAGCCGCGCGAAATTCTTGCAGGTCGACCTTGTCGGTCACTCGCTCTTGCTCGCAGGTCGCGCGGCACCTGGCGTCAGCAGCGCGCGGACTTCGGCAAGGATCGCCTCCGGCGTGAAGGGCTTCGTCATGTAGCTCGACGCGCCCGCCGCGAGCGCTGTCGCGCGCGACGTCTCGTCGTCACGCGTCGTGACGACGATGATGATCGGCATGGCGCGGAGCTGCTCTTGACCGCGAACGAACTCGAGGACCTCGATGCCCCCGATGTCCGGCATGTTGAGGTCGAGCACGACCAGATCGAACCGCCGCATCGACAGGGCTTCGATGGCCTCGAGCCCGCTCGCGGCCTGCGTCACCTCGATGTCCGAATTCGGGCGAAGGCAGGCCTTCACCATTTCGCGCATCACGCGGCTGTCGTCGACGACGAGAATGTCGGTCACGTTGCTCCTTGGGTCGTTCTGTATCGAGACTACTCTCTATAGCTTGGTCGCATTCGACTTCGGCGAGATACTGGCGAGCACGAGCATCAGCTCGGCGGCGTCGAGCGGCGTGGAGATGTGGGTCGTGAACCCTGCACGCAGCGCCCGCGTGCGGTTTTCGGCGCTCGCGACCGTCCCGAGCGCGATGGACAGGGTGCGGCCCCCCTTGTCCAGCGGGAGCGTACGAAGCTTCGTCATCATCGTGTAGCCGGCCTCGATCGGGAACGCGACGTTGGCCACGATGAGGTCAGGACGCTCGCGCTCGATGATGTCGAGCGCGTCGCGCGAGCCTTCGGCGACCGTCACTTGAATTGCGCAATGCTCGAGGAGCGCGTGGACGAGCTCCCGCGTGTCGGGTTGGTCGTCGACGAGCAACACACGGAGCCCTTTCAGGGCGACGGGCCTCTCGATGTCGGCGAGGTCCGAGAGGAACGAAGGAGGTCCCGCCTCCTCGCCCTGCAAGAGCTTGGTCTGCTTCCGCGGCATTGGAAGCCGCACGGTGAACGTTGCGCCGTGGCCGATGCCTTCACTCGTCGCGGATATCGTGCCGCCTTGCAGCTCGACGAGGTGGTGCGCAATCGCGAGGCCGAGGCCGAGGCCGCCTTGCGCGCGACCGAGTGCGTTCTCGGCCTGCCGGAATCGCTCGAAGACATGCGGAAGGAACTCGGGAACGATGCCCTGTCCACTGTCTTTGACCTCGATGCTCGCATGCTCGTCGAGAGCGACGAGCGAGGTGCGTACCTTTCCGCCACGGGGCGTGAACTTGACCGCGTTGTTGACGAGATTCCAGATGATCTGTTGGAGGCGCTCGGGATCCGCAATGACGGGCCGCGCGTCGGGGTCGAGGAAGATCTCGAGGGCGACCCCCTTTGCCTCGGCGGCAGGCCGCACCGTATCGACCGCGAGCTCGATCACCTTGGCGACGTCGAGGTGGCCGACTTGCAGCCGCAGCTTGCCCGAGACGATTCGACTCGCGTCGAGAAGGTCCTCGATGAGGTGAGCCTGCGACGCCGCGTTGCGCTCGATGATCTCGAGTGCGCGACCTCGCTTCTCTTCGGGAAGCGTTCCGGTACGGAGCATCTGCGTCCAGCCGAGGATCGCGTTGAGCGGCGTGCGGAGCTCGTGGCTCAGGGTCGCCAGGAAGTCGTCCTTCATGCGGTTGGCTTCTTCGACGCGCTCGAGCGCCCGTGCCGCCGTCTCCGACATCTCGATGGCGTGACGGTGGAGCTCGTAAATCTTGCTGAGGGTCCCCACGCGCGCGCGCAGCTCGCGCTGATCGAAAGGCTTCGAGAGGAAATCGTTCCCGCCGGCGGCGAGCCCCGCGACGAGGCCTTGCTCGTGGTCGGTCGCCGTGAGGATCAAGATCGGGAGCTCGGCTTCGTCGAACTTCGAACGCAGGAAGCTGCACACCTCGAGCCCGGACGTGCCGGGCATGTGCCAATCGAGCACGAGCACGCCGGGCGTGGTTCCAGCTGCGACCGACTCGAGCATCGCCGCCGCGTCGACGAACTTCGTGACCACGTAAGTGTCGCCGAGAACGCGGGCCACCAGCTCGCATTCGAGGGCGCTGTCGTCCAAGATCCAGACGCTGGGGGCGCCGGTTTCAGCCACGCTTCGCGAAGTCGTTCATGAAGGTCGTGAGCTCTTTCACCCACTCGGGGCTGACGGCGTTGTAGAGCGAGACGCGAATGCCGCCGACGCTGCGGTGGCCTTTCAGGCCAATCATGTTGCGCTTCTTGGCTTCGGCGAGGAAACGCGCTTCGTGGTCGGCGCTCGGCAACGTGAAGACGACGTTCATCGTCGAACGCGCGTCCTTGCGGACAGGGCACGAGAACATCTCGGGGTGGGCGTCGATGGCGCCGTAGACGAGCTCGGCCTTCGTGACGTTGTCCTTCTCGATCGCGGCGAGACCGCCCTTGTCCTTCACCCACGAGAGCACGTTGCGCGCGAGGTAGATCGCGAACGTGGGCGGCGTGTTGTAGAGCGAGTTGTTCTCGCTCGCGGTGCGGTACTGGAAGATCTTCGGGATGTCCTTGCGGCCCTTGGCGACGAGATCTTTGCGCACGAGGACGAGCACGATGCCCGAGGGGCCGAGGTTCTTCTGCGCGCCCGCGTAGATGAGCCCGAAGCGCGAGACGTCGAGCGGACGCCACATGAAGTCGCTCGACATGTCGCAGACGAGCGGGACGTCGTGGCCCTCCGGAGCCCACGAAGGAATGCCTGCATACTGCACGCCGTGGATGGTCTCGTTGCTCGTGTAGTGGAGGTACGCGGCCTCGCGATCGAGCGTGACGTCGGCGTCGGTCGCGGCGCGCGTGTACTTCTTCTCCTTGCCGCTGCCTTCGCCGCCGCTGCTTTCGCCTGTCGTGCCAGCGATGCGCACACCGCGCGCACCGAGCATCTTGCCGACGATCTCGGCCTCCGCCACCGCCTTCTCCCCCCACGCGCCGTTGACCACGTAGTCCGCGGATGCGCCCGTGCCGAGCAGGTTCATCGGGATCTGGGCGAACTGCTGGGAAGCCCCGCCCTGCAGAAAGAGGACGTCGTAGTCGGGGCCGACCCCGTAAAGCTCACGGAGGAGCGCGATCGCCTCTTCGTGGACCGCGTCGTACTCCTTGCCGCGGTGGCTGTGCTCCATGACGCTCATGCCGCTGCCGCCGAAGTCGAGCAGCTCCTCGCGTGCGCGTTCGAGCGCGGCGAGAGGCAATGTCGCCGGACCAGCGTTGAAGTTGAGGGCGCGTGACATGCCCTCGACGTAGCACGATTACGGCCGTCTCAGTGATGCCGACCGAAGAACAGGAAGCCCGCCACACCCATCAGCAAAAGCGCAAAGAACGCGGCGCCCAGGCCCACCGCGAGGAGCACGATGAGGCGCTGTTGGTCGTTCTTCGGTGAGGGCGGCGCCTGAAAGGGCACGCGACCTCCCCATGGCCCCTGCCCCTGCATCGGTTGTTGGCCATACGGCTGCTGCGCCGTCGGCTGTTGGGGATAGCCCAGCTGCATCGGCGGGTATCCCTGCGGGGCGTAGTTCAGCGGCGTGATCGGCTGCGGCTGTTGCGCCATCCGCGCGTCTTGCTGCC
>CAXSGV010000411.1:4657-6714 GCA_964236615.1 uncultured Polyangiaceae bacterium | reverse complement strand
ACGTGGACCGACGCGACGCGGTGCTGCGGATCGGTCAGCCGTGCCGAGAGCGGGATCGACGTGTCGTGCTCGACCTGGGACGGCGACGCGTGCGCCATCGAGACCGGGACCGGCGGCGGCTCGCTCTCTTTGACGAGACCGGGTCGGCCCTCGGCCTCCCACTTCTCTTTCGTGGCGACGAAGAAGTCGCGGAAGCGCGGAGATTCCGTAGCCGGCAACGCGTACTCGGGATCGAGGGCGAGCAGGCCGCGGACGGCGCTCTCCGACTCATCCTTGCGGTTGAGCGTGATGTAATCGAGCGCGAGCAAACGAAGGATCTCCACCTTCTGCTCGCGCGTATTGTTCGGGCGCACGAGCGCGGCGGAGAGTGTTTGGATCGATTCCTCGTACTGCTGATCATCGAAGAGCTGGCGACCCCGGCCGACCAAATCCTGCGGTGCGCGGGCTTGCGCCAGCGCAAGCGTAGGCGCGAGAGCGCCGTGGGCCATGAGGCCCGCGAGCACGAAGCCGGCGAGGTGGAGCGAGCGGCCCTTCATGACGGTCGCAGAGATTACACCAACCGCTGCCGGTTTCCTGGCAGGATCGCAGTCTCGTCCCGATGACACCGCCGCTTCCCATCGACCCGTATGGGCCGTCACCGCTACGCGCTTACGGGGCCGCGGTGCTGCTGGTGGCGCTCGTCTTCGCCGCGAAGACGATGGTCGGCGACACGTTCGGCCGCGAGGCGCCGTTTCTCTTTCTCTGTGTGTCCGTGGTCGCGAGCGGTTGGGTCGGTGGGACGCGCGGCGCGCTCACCGCGACGGGGCTTTGTCTGCTCGGCACCTGGTACTTCTTCTCCGCGCCCTACCACTCGTTCTCGATCGAGACGCCGGCGCTCGCGCGGCTCGCCGCGTTCCTCGTCGAGGGGCTCGCCGTCACGGGGATCGTCAGCGCGATGAACCACGCACGACGCCGGCTCGCGGCATCCGAGGCGCGCGCAACGACGATCTTCGAGTCGGCCGCCGACAGCGTCATCATCATGGACGCAGACGGACGCGTGGAGGCCGTGAACGCCGCCACGAAGTCCGCATTGGGTTACGAGCGTGCCGCGCTCGTGGGAAAGAGCTTCGGCGACGTCCTCCTCCCGGAACGCTTTCGCGATGCGCACCGCGACCGCCTCGCGCGCTTCCATTCTACGGCCGCGGAGCCGCGGCTCGGGGAGCGACTCGAGCTCGAGGCCCTGCACGCGGACGGCTCCGAGATCCCCGTCGAGATGACGATCACGCGGACGCAAGCCGCCGGCGACACCCTCTTCACCGCCTACCTGCGGGACGTCACCCAGCGCCGCATCGATCAGCAGCACCTCGAAACGTTGACCGAGCTCTCGGCTGCCCTCGCGGTCGCGCTGACGGGTGAAGAGGTCGCGCGCGCGATCGTCGACAACGTCCGCGCCGCGCAGGGCGCCGATACGTGCACGCTCTATACGCGCGGAGAGAGCGGCAAGCTCGAGCTCATTGGCGATCACGGCGTGCGGCCCGAGGTGCTCGACAAGATCCGCACGATCGACGACGCCTCTGGAAATCCGGTCTTCGCGTCGCTGACGACCGGCGAGGGCGTTTGGGTCGAGACTGCGGAAGGCTACGACGCGATCTTCCCCACTCTCGCGCGTACCACCACCACGACGACCGAGCGCGCGAAGGCGTTCTGGAGCATGCCGCTCGTCGTCGAGGGCAAGCCGATCGGCCTACTCGGCATGGGGTTTTACGAGGAACGAACCTTCTCCGCCGATGAGCGCGAGTTCATCGTCACCCTCACGCAGCAGTGCGCGCAGGCGCTGCGTCGCGCTCAGCGCCTCGAGAGTGAGCACCGTGCGCGGGAGCTTGCCGAGAGCGCGCGCGCATCGCTCGACACCACCTTGCGCAGCATCGGCGACGCCGTGATCGCGACCGACGCCAAAGGCTGCGTGACGTTCATGAACGAGGTCGCCGAACGGCTCACCGGCTGGTCCGACGAGGACGCGCGCACGCATCCAATCAGGGAAGTGTTTCACATCGTCACCGAGAGCTCGCGGGCCGAGG
>CAXSGV010000411.1:0-4647 GCA_964236615.1 uncultured Polyangiaceae bacterium | reverse complement strand
ACATGGTGCACAACCACTGGGCCAAGGCCAACCGCCGCCGCCCGGCCGAGGTCGAGAGCCCGGTCGACAAGGTTCTCCGCGAGGGCGTCGTCGTCGGCCTTGCGAACCACACGGTGCTTCTGCCGAAAGGCGACGCGCCCGAAGTGCCCATCGACGACAGCGGTGCGCCGATTCGCAATTCTGCGGGCGAGATTCAAGGTGTCGTCCTCGTCTTCCGCGACGTGACGGCGAAGAAGAAGGAGGAGGTACGCCGCACGTTCCTCGCGGACGCTACGTCGACGTTGGCGTCGTCGCTCGATTACCGCGTGACGCTTGCTGCCGTGGCGGATCTCGTCGTTCCGACGCTCGCCGATTGGTGCGCGGTCGACGTGGTGGAGGATCCGACTGCTGGCCCCAAGCGGCTCGCCGTCGCGCACGTCGATCGCGCGAAGATCGACTTCGCGCACGAGCTCGCGACGCGTTACCCCGACGATCCGAGCTCGCCAAACGGCCTCCACAACGTTCTCCGCACCGGGCGGTCCGAGCTCTACGAGCATATCCCCGAGGAGCTTCTGCTCGCGGGCGCGAAGGACGCCGAGCACCTGCGAATCATCCGCGAGCTGCAGCTGCGCTCCGCGATGATCGTCCCGCTGATCGCCCGCGGGCGCACCGTCGGCGCTCTCAGCTTCGTGTACGCAGAGTCGGGTCGCACTTACTCGAAAGACGATCTCGCCTTCGCGGAGGATCTTGGCCGCCGCGCCGCGGTCGCGGTCGACAACGCACAGCTTTACGCGGCCGAGCAGCGGGCGCGTGATCTCGCCGACGTCGCCAACCGCGCGAAGGACGAGTTCCTCTCGACCGTGAGTCACGAGCTCCGCACCCCGCTCAACGCCATCCTCGGATGGTCGCGGATGATGGCGACCTCGACCTTCACCGAAGAACGCCGGGCGCGCGCGATGGAGACGATCGAGCGCAACGCCACCGCCATGGCCGAGTTGGTCGAGGATCTTCTCGACGTGTCGCGCATCATCAGCGGGCGCCTTCGTCTCGAGGTTCACCCGGTCGAGGTCGCGCGCGTGGTCGAAGCTGCGCTGGAGTCGGTCCGCCCGAGCGTCGAGGCAAAGGAGATTCGGCTCCATACCGTCCTCGCGCACGACGCGGGGCCGATCGCCGGTGATCCCGGGCGCATTCAGCAGATCGCGTGGAACCTGTTGAGCAACGCAGTGAAGTTCACGCCCAAAGGCGGGCGAATCGAGGTCGTCGTACGGAAGGTAGCGTCCTCGATAGAGGTCTCGGTCACCGACACCGGGCAGGGAATCGCGGCAAGCTTCCTACCGTTCGTGTTCGATCCCTTCCGCCAGGCCGACGCCACGATCACGCGCTCACGCGGTGGTCTCGGTCTTGGCCTCGCCATCACGAAGCAGCTCGTCGAGCTTCACGGCGGGCGCATCGAGGTCAGCAGCGGGGGCGAAGGGCTCGGCTCGAGCTTCGTCGTCACGTTCCCCATCAGCGCGATGCGCCACGCGCGCCCCGGCGAAAGCATCTCCGCGATGACGCCCGGTTCGCACTTCGAGCGGCCGGAGGCTCTTCGCGGCCTTCGCGTGCTCGTCGTCGACGACGAGCCCGACGCACGCCAGCTCGTGGCCACCGTGCTCGAGGGGTGCGGCTCCATCGTGACGCTCGCTGCGAGCGCCCGCGAGGCGATCGAATCAATCCAGCGCGCCATCCCCGATCTCATCGTGTCGGATATCGGTATGCCCGAAGAGGATGGGTACGCCTTGATTCGGCAGGTGCGCGCGTTGCCCGTGGAAAAGGGCGGCAGCATCCCCGCCGCGGCGCTCACCGCGTACGCGCGCGCGGACGACCGGCGTCGGGCGCTCGTCGCCGGGTTCATGATGCACATCCCGAAGCCGGTCGAGCCCGCCGAGCTCATCACCGTCGTAGCTTCGCTCGCGCGCCTCGCTCGCGCGTCCAAGCCCGAAAAGGCCGAAAAGCCCGGGAGCTGAGGCAGTTGGCGCGCCCTCGCGCCTCGTGACTCGTGACTCGTGACTCGTCAATCCTTCGGCATCGGAGGCGGGTTCATGCTCGTTGGCGCAACGCTGAAGCTCGGCGTGATGACAGCGCGGAACCGGAGCGGTGCGGCGACGTTCTTCACGGTGGCGTTGAGCTCCTCACTGAAGCGGAATTTGTGGCCTTCTGGGAGCTGCGTGATCGAGTCGGCCATCACCAGAATCTCGTCGCGCTTGGCGCAGCCTTGGAGGCGTGCGGTGTTGTTCATGCCGCTCGAGAAGCCAGTGAAGTTGCTGTTGGGTCCGAACGTGCCGACGAAGAGCGGCGCGAGATTCACGCCGGTCGAGACCGCGACGCCTTCCTTCCGAAGCACTTCGAACTTCGTGCGCTCGGGGATACGTCGCGTCATGTCGCGGATGGCGACGGCACAGCGAATGGCGCGCGCGAGGCACTCGCCGGGCGTGTCCTCGTAGAACGGGGGACCGAAGAGCGCGATCACGCAGTCGCCGACCATCTTGTCGAAGACGCCGCCGTGCTCCCAGACGAGATCGACCGCGTCCTTGCTCCAGTCCTCGACCAGCTCGGCGACGGCGCTCGGCGTCTTGAGCACCTGCTCCGAGAGGCGCGTGAAGCCGGCGATGTCGACGTAGAGCATCGCCACCGGTTCTTCGCGTGGCGCAAGGAAGCGCGTCTCGTAGTCGTCACGCTGCAGAAGCCGCGCGACGTCTTCGGCACGGAAGCTCGCGGCGAGGCGTCGCCACTCTTTGTTGAAGTCGACGACGCGCTGGCGAATGAAGCCCGCGAAGCCGCCGAGCAGCTCGCGCGAATACGTGTTGAACGCGCCATGCTTCGAGCTCGCGACGACCTTTCCGACGACGACGCTCTTCGTGACGCCGTTGATGAGGACCTCTTCCTGCGCGCCTTCGAACGCAAGCCGCTTCAAGAGCGCCGTGCCGGTGCCGCGCAGGTATTCGCGGCCCTCACGCGAGATCTGCTCGCGCTCGGCGTCGGTGGCGGCGGTGGTGACGAGGTTCTCTTTCAGCGCGCCACCGCCGTCGAACAAGTGCACGTGGAGCGTCGACTCGGCGTTCTCCTCGGCGACGTAGACGAGAAGCATGCGGTGGAGATCGATCGCGTTCGTGAGCACCTCGACGGCTTGCCGAAGCCCTTCGCCGAGCACGCGGTGCCGGAGCGCGCGCGCGAGCTCCATCATGAGCTCGTGCTTCTCGCGCGCGGCGCGGATGGCGAAGAGGTAGTTGTCGAGCTCCTCGCACATCAAGTTGAGGAGCTCCTTCACTTTGCTCGGATCGCTCGCGCGCGGGCTCGACTTGTCGAACACGAGGCCTGCGCACCCGAACCATTCGCCGGCGACGTCGAGGGGCTGCGCGACCATCATGTCGCCGCCCTCTTGCACGACGGTGCTCTCGCGGTGGTCGCCGCTCGTGCGCTCGAACACGTCGTCCTTGCGGGGGATGACGAGCTTCGCGGGATGCGTGAAGAGCTGCATCGCGAGGTCCTCGCCAAAGGAGCGAACGAACGCGCCGCGCGCCCCGAGGCGCTCGCAGACTGCCGGCAGCATCGTGGCCATGACCTCGGCGAGGTTCTGTCGCGCAATGAGACCCTCTTCGACGATGTCGTCGACGATGGAACGGAGGGCGAGCAGCTCCTCGAGGTGGGTCACGTGCGACGCGTGGTTGGCGTCCGGTTGAATCGCGCTGGCCATGCGCGCCATCATGCCATTTGTTCGAACGTCACACGTACAGCCCCGTCGGCCCCACCCGCATCCGCCACCGCCACCGAAAGAAGCGACGTCCCGCTGCACGGCCCGGAGACGCAGTAGCCGTCGGACGGCCGGTAGATCGCACCGTGTGCGTGGCAAAGGAGGTGGCGCCGGTCGTCGGTCATGACCCCCGAATCCTCGTCCGGCGCACGCGCATCGAGCGAGATGGCCTCGTGCCGGCAGACGTTCACCCAGCCCACGAATTTTCCCGCCACGCGGCCGACGAGCACGCTCGCCATGCTCGTGCCATCGACGAGCCTCACGCGCTCGCCGAGGTCGACGCGCACGAAGTCGCCGCGTGCGACGAGCGTGCGTTGCGCGCCGTCGAGGTAGAGGACGATCTCCCGTGTCGTCATCGCAGAGAGGGCCGAGACTTCGCGTCAGGCGACGACGCGGCGGCGCGCGCCGTCGAAGTACACGCGTGCTGCGGGCTCGCTGACGAGGATCTTCTCGCGCTCGCTCGGGTAGCGCGGGACGCGTTGTTTCTCTTTGAGAACCATCGCGGTGAGGCGGCCGCCGTAGACGCACCCGGTGTCGAGGCCGGTGGCCCACGGATGCATCTGCAAGCCGTCGAGCGCGTTGTGGCCGAACACGATGTGTGGGGGGCCGCTGTAGAGGGAGCCCCACAACGCGTGCGTGCCCTTGTCGCCGGGCTTACCGCTCGGTGAGACCGTGCGGATGTGAAGCAACGTGTCGGGCAGCTGATCTTCGAACGCCACGTCGGGCAGCACGCCGGCGTGAATCACGCGCACGGCGTGCTCGGACAGATCGAACGAATAGGGCGCGGTCTCGAGCAGTGTCCAGTCGACGTCACGGAGCGACTCGGCGACCTCGAGGTGAATGCGCCCGAGCGAGGCCGACCGATCGGCGCGCCACCC
>CAXSGV010000410.1:0-6750 GCA_964236615.1 uncultured Polyangiaceae bacterium | reverse complement strand
CGCAAGCGCCCAGCGTGGAAGCGCGCCGCATTCGCTGCCCGCGCCGACGAGCGAGCGGACGAAGTCGCTTGTCTCCTTCGGCGCCAAAATCGCTGCGAGGTGAATCCAGGATCGGTACACGTCCCAACCCGAGAAATTGGCGTAGCGCGCGTGGTCTTTGTCCACCTTCACGCGGCCGTCGAAGCCGACGTAGCTGCCATCGGCGTCGCTGAAAACCGCTGGCTGCACGAGCGCGTGGTAGATGCCCGTGTAGAGCGACTTCCGCGTCGCGTCGTCGCCCCCTTCGACTTGCACTTTGCCGAGACGCTCGTTCCACGCGTCCTCTGTCTTGCGGTGAACGGCGTCGAAATCCCACCCTGGGTTCTCCGCGTTCATGTTGGCGATCGCGTTCTCGACGCTCACGTAGGAAAGGCCGATCTTCACGTTCACGACGCGCGAGGGCGACGTCGCGAAGCGGAAGAACGCGCTGCCCGTAGTGGTCGTCACGTCGCGGACGCCCTCGGTCGGCGTTCCGTCATCGACAGCGCCGAAGTCGGCGAACGGCCGGTCGAACTTCACGACGTAGTACACGCGGTACTTCGAGTCGGTCAGGCAGAAACGCCCGCCGTCGCGAAAGCCCGTCACGGTGTCGTTGCCGACGACGTGGGACTCGAAGCCGGTCAGGCTGAAATTGAAGAGGTCGGTCTTCTTGGCGCCGCGCATCACGACGTGCGCGTCGGCGCCCTCGGGAAACGTGAAGCGGGCGAGGCCCGAGCGCTGGGTGGCCGTGAGGTCGACGAGGACGTCGGTACCGAGCTTCACTTCGTAAAAGCCGGGCGACGCTTTTTCGTCCGCGTGTGAAAAAGGGATTCCCTCGTCGGATGTGAAATCGGGTCGAGACGGAAATGGCAATATCGGTAGATCACGCAATGCCGGGCAGCCGGCGCCGCTCAAATGCGTGATGCTGAAACCGGTAATCGTACTCTCGGTGTAGTGGTAGCCGGGCGGGTTGGGGTTCGGCGTGTCGGGGCTGAATTGCACCATGCCGAAGGGCGCGGCCGCGCCAGGGAACGTCGCGCCGTTCAATCCGTTGCCGACGGGATCGGGCGATTGGGCGTCGCCAGTGCCAATGAAGGGATCCACCGACGCGGACAGGCCCGAGGCCGCGGTCGAAACCGGCGTGACAGGATCGGCCTTGGGGGGCTCGGGTGAGCTGCTGCACGCGATGCCGCTCAGCGTCGCGACCAACGCCGCCACGGCGGCACGCGTCGCGAACCATGACCCATTTCTCCGAAGCTCCATCGGTTCAGCGTAGTCGGGAAACGGAAGCGGAGTCTTCGTCGAACGCCCGCCTCCGCCGAACAGGCGCACATCGACCCGCAGAGCGTCGGTCATCCCGATGGCGCGTGCTACGACAAGGGATGGACGCGCGCAAACGCTCGAAGACATTCGTTGCAGGTGCGGCGGGCGTCACCAACCTGCTCCTCGCAGTAGCTTGCTCGACAGGCTCGACGGGCACTGCACCTGCGACGGCGGCCGGTGAGCTTCCGTGTGACGTCGCCGCGGTGCTCGAGAACAACTGCCGCACGTGTCACGCTTCGCCTCCGCGCTTCGGTGCACCGATGCCCCTGCTCACGCTGGCCGATCTGCGCGCCGACGCGAAGCTCACGAAGGGGAAGAAGGTCTACGAGCAAGTCGGCGTGCGCATCCACGACGACGCCGCGCCGATGCCGCAGGCGCCCAACCCGCGTCTGGGCGCCAGCGACATGGCCACGCTCGACGCGTGGATCGCTGCCGGCGCGCCCGCGGGCACTGCCACGTCTTGTGCTGACAACCACGATGCAGGGCAGGTCGGGCCGCCCCCCTTGGCGTGCGAGCCCGATCAGAAGATCCGCCCCACATCGAAGTACGCGATCCCGACGACGTCGGACATTTACGTCTGTTACGGCTTCGACACCGAGGCTTCCGCGAAGCGGCACGTCATCGCAGGCGCGCCGCGCATCGACAACACGAAGATCGTCCACCACATCTTGCTCTACCAAGCCGACGCCCCTGTCGGCCCGACGCCGCAGCCATGCGGCGCGGGCGGGGGCAAGGGCTGGCGTCTCGTGACTGGCTGGGCGCCGGGCGGAAAAAATTTCGAGCTGCCGCCCGAAGCAGGCTTCGCCGAGGAGGCGGGGCAAACGCACTGGGCCGTCCAAATTCACTACAACAACACGCAGGGCCTCGTAGGCGAGGTCGACGCGACTGGTTACGACCTGTGCACGACGGACTCGCTTCGACCCAACGACGCGGACATCCTCGCGACCGGCACCTTCGACATCACGATCCCGCCGCGAAGTGTCCACGAGACCACGTGCGAGATGAAGGTCCCGCAGGCGTTCGGCAAGATCAACGTCATCAGCTCCTGGGCGCACATGCACCGGCTCGGACGCGCCGAGTCTGCGAAGCGCGTCCGCGGCGGCGAGGAGACGACGCTCCTCGACGCACCTGCCTACGACTTCAGCACGGGCGCCGCCGCAACCGCGATTCAGGTCGAGATCGCCGCGGGCGACATGGTCCGCACCATGTGCCGTTGGCAAAACACGACGGACGCGACGGTGACCTACGGCGAAAAGACGTCCGACGAGATGTGCTTCGCGTTCCTCACCTACTACCCGAAAATCACCGTCCCGAGCTTCACCTGGCAAGCGCCGTCGGCGCCTGTCCTCAGCAAGTGCACGGCGACGACGACGAAGTAGCCGACGCCAGCGTGTGGCCCTCCGGCACACCCCACGTGCGTACTCGGCTCGACGGTCGTCACCGCGATTTCCTGCTGAATCGAAGAGGCACGCGCCGTGCTTAGGCGCTCGCCATGCAACGCCGATCGAACAGCAGCCTCCGAAACGTGATGTTTGCAGCCATCGTGGCGACGCCGTTCGTGCCAGCGATCGCGCGTGCAGAGCCGCCACCTCCCGGCGGGACCGGTACCACCGACGCCAGCGGGAACGTGAATGTCGAAGAGTCGCCCCCGGCGGCGGCGGTCCCGTCACGCGACGAGCCCGCCACGGCGTCGCGCGAACCGACACTGCGAAGAGGGAGCGACGGCGTGGCATCGAGCACCGCGCCACGAAGGCGCTGGTACGGATGGCAGACACTGCTGCTCGACGGCGTTGCCTTCTCGATGCTCGCGAGCTCGGCCTACGTCAGCAACAACTCGGCGAGCGGCACGCTCGCGGTCGGGTCGCTGGTGACCTACGCCGTGGGGGCGCCCATCGTGCACATCGCGCATGGGCACACGGCGAAAGGGTTCGGCGATCTCGGGCTGCGCGTCGGCCTTCCGCTTGCCTTTGCCGGTGTCGGCTACGCCGCGGGCTCCGATACCTGCGGCAAGAGCTCTGCGTTGATCTGCATACCGAGCTCCCTCGCGTACGCAGCGATCGGCTTCGTGCTCGGCATGGGCACTGCGATCGCCCTCGACGGGGCCGTGCTCGCGCGCGAGGACGCCCCGCTGATCAAAAGCGAGACGGCGCTTCGACCACTGCCGAAACGACCCGCGCTTCAAATCCTTCCCGACGTCGAGCTTGGCCCCAACAAGGCCGCACTCGGGCTGCGTGGTGCGTTCTAGAGTCCGCTGAATCTAGGTGGCCTTGAACGTCGTCGATCCCTCGCTCGCCTGTCGCCAACCGAGCGCGATGATCACGAGGAGGGCAAACGTGCATATCGGAAAGAGCGCCGCGGTCGCGTACGGAAAGAACGTCGACGCGATGGCGCCGGCAAGCATCACGGCGGCGCCGATGAGCCACACGCGACGAACGAGGACCGCGGTCGCCCAGACGGCCGTCGCCGCGAGCAGGAGATCGGTGCGAAGCATGTCGCGGACGGACGTGCCCGCGACGACCGCAAGGCCGCGGTGGATCGCCATCAGCAGCAGCACGCCGAGAAACACACCGATGAACGCTCGGTTGACCGCGTTCTTGAGAAGATGCCGGCGCCCGAGCGCAACGCCGAGCGCGGCAAGCAGGAACGCGATGAGCGAAATTTCGAAGAGCGCAGGACCGCTCGGGATCTGATCGGCAAAGTCGGTCCCCGGCCGCAAGAGGAGCACCGTGCCCACGCCGACGACGCCCATCATTCCAAAGAGAAAGATCATCCGCTGCCGCGCGGCGACGGAGAGGTCGCCGTCGTGTTGAAGCATTCGGAGCTCCTCGTCCTTTCGAAGGCGCTCGGCGTGCCTTGCTTCGAGGTCACGCACTCTGGTCTCGAGCGCGGTGACGACGTCGCTCGCAGAGCGCTCGGGTGCTGGGTCTGCCGATTCACTGAGCTCGACCAGCAGAGCACGCGCCGCAGTCGCGTTCTCGCGCGCGATCTCCATTTCGATCATGCGCTCGAGGCACCGCTGCAGGCCGAGCTTCGCGCGTGGGTTCGAAGGCCAGTCACGCAGCGCGAGAAGGTGAACGAACCGGCACTCGGCGGCGACACGTGACGCGCGCGTGAGATCTTGCTCCGGTGCTGCGAGCACGCGCTCGAGCTCCGCGAAACGCTCCTCGGCTGCGGCGGCGAGCGACAACGAGCCCATGTGGGCGACGAAGTCGGCGAGCTCGCGATGAAAGGCCATCGCTGACGCAGGCCGATTTTCGGGGTCACGCGCGGTCGCCCGATTGCAGAGATCGGCAAGCTCCGCCGGCACCGAGGCGGGGTACGTGACGGGCGCCGAGGTGTACGCCGCCATCACGACCTGGCGAAGCAGTGTTCCCTCGTGGCGGGGTCGTCCGGTCAACACGAAGTGGAGTGTGGCGCCGAGCAGATAGATGTCGGTCCACGTGCCGAGCGGCAGCGCGTCGTCGATCATCTCCGGCGCCGCGAAGCAGAGCGTGCCGACGATCCCCTTACGGGTCTCGTTCGCGTCGAGCATCTTCGCGATGCCCCAGTCGACGAGGTACACCTCGCCCGACTCGCCAATCATGACGTTCTGAGGTTTCACGTCGCGGTGAAGGACCCCGCGTCCGTGCGCATACGCCAGCGCGTTGCACACCTGCATGAGCACTTCGATGTGGGCGAGGAGCGGGTCCGACCCCAGCATCGGGATGCGCTTCCACGCCGGATGATCCGGAGTCGTGATCAGCGTCGCCCAATCGACTCCGACGATCCGCTTCATGACGAGCAGTGGCGAGTCGTCGCGGCCGCGGCCGAGCGCATGGACTGGAATGATGTTCGGGTGCTCGAGGTGGCCGGTGATGAACCCCTCCGAGAGGAGCGCCGCGCCGGTCGCGGCCGTCCCTGCATCGAGCACTGTCTTGATCGCGACCTCGCGCCGGAGCGAATGCTGGTAACCGAGAAGCACCCGGCCCATGCCGCCCTCACCGAGGACATCGGTCACGACGATGTCGTGAGCAGGCGCGCGTTGGCTGACGCTACCTTGCGCGTCCTTGTCGAGGCCGCCGATGGAGAGGTGGGGCAGCGTCGCCGGTGCGAGGTCAGCCCCGCGGGCCTCCGCTCGGGCAAACGTGTCCGGGCGGATCGTCTGGTCCGTCGCGGCGTCGCCGCTCAACCCGAGCGTCGGCCACAGCCCTTCGAATGTCGTGACCAATCGCTCGTTTCTACCCCTGGCCTAGTGAACGTTCAACGCTCCACGTCAGAACGACGTCGACAGCAGAGAGACCGTTCGCGGCGCCGGCAGTGCTACCGTCGTGCGGCTGTCGAGCACCTGCTTGGCGTCGCTATGCAGATTGCCGAGTGTGGCGACGAGGCCAACGCCCGTCGTGAGGAGCCCGCCGCCGATACACGCGGCGCCGAAGACCTCGTACGACGCAGCGTCCTTCGTATGCACACCGTTGGAATGGTCAATCCCGACGATGAGCAGGGCCAACAGCCCGAGCCCGACGGCGGCTACGCCGACGCCGCCGACGACGATCCCACCGACGAAGGTGCGGGTCGACGCGCCGTCGAAGGCGATGGTGACGTTGTCCCCCGGCTTACCCGAAAGCAAAAAGGGGCTCGTCTTGCGCAGGCCGTCGCCCACGATCCGGTAGCGCGCGTCGAGCGCAAGATCCTGATCGCACGGCGACGTGCAGACAGACTCCCAATGCGCCTTGTGTCGATCCTTCCGCGGGGCGCGCAAGGGCGCCTCCTCGCCGTTCGCCGCGTCCTCTTCGGCGCGCTTCTCCTCGGCCGCCAATCGCTTGGGATCGGGTCCGTCTGCTTCGCGTTCGATCCCGACGGGGCGGTCGCTGTTCACATGGACGTGGACGGCTCCCATCCAAGGCACCCACGTCGGTGCCGCGGCGATCGGGTGCGCCTCCTCGGCCGTTTGCGCGACGGCTACTCCCGAAGAGGACAGGACGGCTGCGACGAGAAGGGGAAGGACGCGAGGAACCATGGGACCGCCGCATTGCACGCGCTATGCCGAGTGGATGAATGGTTGAACCAGTTCAATTTCGGCTCGATCGCGCACGCGTGCCCATGGAGCGTGAGCGACGGTTCACAGCGTGCGGTGAGCCGGCGCGCCTAGACGCCGTCCTGCGCCTCGCCGTCGGGGGACGCGAGAACGACCGTGTAGCCGTCGGGATCACGGACCCAGAGCTCGCGGTGGCTCGCGTTCGGGTTGCGATGCACGTCGAGCACGACGGGCGCTTCGAGCTCGCGCGCACGCAAGACCGCGGCGTCGAAGTCGTCGACCTCGAACCAGAGAAGCATGCCGTTGCCGACGGCGCGCGAAGGGTCGCCCATCGAGCCGTGGTGGTGATCGACCTCCCACGCATGCAACTGCAGGATCAGTCCGTCCGGGCCCCA
>CAXSGV010000409.1:2746-6756 GCA_964236615.1 uncultured Polyangiaceae bacterium | reverse complement strand
CTCGCGAGGAGTAGGCCTCGATCTCCGCTCGCGGGTCGACTTGCTCGAGGCCGATCTCGTGCGCGAGGCGCTCGAAAGGACGCACGGCAACCAGACGCGCGCGGCCGAGGTGCTCGGGCTTTCGCGCTTCGGGCTTCAGAAGATGATGAAGCGCCTCAACATCCGGGCTTTGTGACGACCGACTCTTTCGCAGTGTCCGTTGGGCTGGGGTATCCTGCGGACGCCCGCCCGGGTGCCGGATGAACGAGCCGAAAAACAGCGCCAACAGCGAGCCGCCGGACGCGGACGAAGACGAAGACGACGCCGCTACGAAACTGAGCGAGCTGCCGAGCGATCTCATGTTCGAGGACCGCGACGCGCCGTTTGGCGTCATCGAGCCCGCGCCCGAGGCCGCCGAGATGGTCGCGCCGGCACCGGAGCCGCCCACCGCGCCGGCGCCCGCGCCGCGCCCGGCGCCGGAGTCGGTGCAGATCCGCGCGCTCGGCTCGCCTGCACTGTCGGGCGACGACATCGACGTCCACGGCGATACCCGCCTGCTTCAAGTTCCGAGCGATCCCGAGAACGCCGTGGCCAACGCAGCGAACGCAGCGAATGCCACGGGCAGCCCGCACGCGTCCATCCAAGGCCTCGGACCGAACCCGCCGCCGTTCGGCGTGTTCCCCCAGCAGCAGCCGTTCGCGCAGCCGTACCAGCCGCCGCAACACCAACAGGCGCAGGCGAGTCACGCCGGGCAATACGATCCCGCAAGCCCGTTTGCTGCGACCGCCTACGCCAACCCGACGAACGCTCCGAACGCTCCGGGCACGCAGCTTCAAGGCGCGGGGAGCCAGCCTCAGCAGCGCGCGCTTGCCTATGCGCCGTCGCAGTTCACGGGCGGTCCGCCGGCGCCGGTCGCCGTGCAGGCGAAGTTCGCCCCGCCGTACGCCGCCCCGAGCGGTGGCGGGCCCGCATCGGGAATCGTGTGGGCCATCGGCGGCATTTTGGTGGGCCTCGTGCTCCTCGCCATCATCGCTTTCGTCTTGTTCTGGCTTTTGCGCAGCGGCTGACGGACTAGGCCTCGGGCTCGACAGCCTCACCGTTCGTGGGACCCGAGCCGAGCCCGCGGAGCGCCCCGCGCAGCGCGCGCACGATCGCCTTTTGCACGCGCGCGAGCACGCGGTCGCTGTTGGACACGATGAAGAGCGGCTCAGTGACGTCCCACCCTCGGACCTTCACCTCGACCAGGGCGCCGCTCGACAGGTAGCGGCGCGCGGCGACCGAAGGACCGAACACGAGCTGGTTCGTCGTGGCCGCGAGCTCCAGCGCGAGACCGATGGTCTGCGCTTCGTGACCGACGGTGCGATCGTCGTGCGTGAGCGGACAGTCGTCGTCGACGGGGACGAACTGCCCATTCAAGTTGAAAATCGGACTGACGAAGGCCACATGCTTGAGCGCGCTCGGATCGAGGGGCATCGTCCCAAGGCTCTGCGCGAGCGCAGGCGTTCCGAAGAGGGCTTTGCGAATCTCGCCGACGTGCGTGCTCACCCACGCCCCCGGGAAGCGCTGCTCGTCGCTCGTGACGAGCGTGAGGTCGAAAAAATTCTCGGCTGCGTACGCGCGCAAGAGCGGCGGCGGGAGCTCGAGCCCACGTACACGGAGCTCGGGTTGCGAGCTCGCGATCGCGGGTAAGAAGAGATGCACGAGCCACGACGGCGCAGCGAGCGTGAGGTCGGTCGAGCCCGCGCTCGTGTCGTCGCGCCCGAGGAGGCGCAGGCGACCGACTGCGTCCTCGACGTACGGAAGCAGCCGCCGCCCGCCTTCGCTGAGGGAGACGCCGCGCGAGCTTCGCGAAAGGAGCTTGATGTGGAGCTGATCCTCGAGCCGGGTGATCGCCTTGCTGACTTGCGATGGGCTCACCCGGAGCTCCCGCGCCGCGCCGGTTATCGAAGCATTTCGCTGAACGGCCAGAAACGTGAAGAGATCGCCGAGCCGCATGTCCGTGTAACGCGGCGGAACTCGAAGCGCATTGCCTCGCGTGGCGGCGGTCGCGGCAGCCAACGGAGCGATGCGTGCTTTCATTTGCGCACATCATAGCTAAAAGGGAGGAGCGGGGCGGCTCCCGAACGGCGACCCCAGGAAGCTACCGGCGCTAGCTCGGGTGAGCTATCGTCTATCGAGGAATGATGGGCGCGCCTTTGGGGGAACAACCCAAGCTTCGCACCTACCGCAGGATCGCGGAGCTCGGTCGCGGCGGCATGGCGAACGTGTATCTCGCGGCCATGCGGGGCCCGCACGGATTCACGAAGCTCGTCGTCATGAAGGAGCTCAAGAGCGAGCTCGCCGTCGATCGCGAGTTCCACACGATGTTCATGGACGAAGCGCGCCTTGCCGCTCGTCTCAATCACCCGAACATCGTGCAGACGTACGAGGTCAGTGACGAAGAGGGCGGTCCCGTCATCGTCATGGAGTACCTCGAGGGGCAGCCGCTTCATCGCATCTGGAGCAGCGTGTCGCGGAAAGAGATGCCGCTCGCCGCGCAGCTCTACGTCGTATCGAACGTGCTGCAAGGTCTCGAGTACGCGAACGCACTGAGGGACTTCGACGGCACCCCGCTCAACGTCGTCCACCGCGACATCTCGCCGCACAACATCTTCATCACCTACTCGGGTGAGGTGAAGATCGTCGACTTCGGCATCGCCAAGGCGAGCGACTCGTCTTTCAAGACCGAGGTCGGCACGCTCAAGGGCAAGCTCGCGTACATGCCGCCGGAGCAGGCGCAGGGGGAAAACGTCGATCAGCGCGCCGACATTTTCTCGGTTGGCGTCGTCTTGTGGGAAGCCGCCGTGGGCCGCCGCTTGTGGAAGGGGCTGAAGGACGTCGCGATCCTCCACCACCTGCTATCGGGCACCATCCCTTCGCCGCGCTCGCTCAACGACCAGGTATCGGAGCGTCTCGACGCGGTCATCATGAAGGCGCTCGCGCTCGACCGTGACAAGCGGTACTCGACCGCGGCCGCGTTCCAGAAAGACATCGACGCGCTCATCGACGAGATGCCCGAGCGCTTTCACCGACGCGAGCTCGGCACCGTCATCAGCGATGCGTTCGTCGACGAGCGCGCGCGGATCTCCAACGCGATCGAAGATCAGCTCAAGCTCGCGCGCGTCGTCGCGACGGGCGAGATCCAAACTGTCGATCTCGCCGCGCCGCTCCTCGGAAACAACTCAGGCAACTTCTCGATGGCGCCTCCGCCAGTGCTCATTCCCACGGCGCCGTCGAGCGCGCCGAGCATGGCGCACATGATGGTCTCGCCGCTGGGCTACCCGCACGTGCCCGGCGACAGCTCGTCGATCCGTCCGCCGATGGCGATGCCGGTTCCGACCTTGCCGCCGAGGCGAAGCCCGGTGACGGCGGTGGTGCTCGGCGCGCTGGCGGTCCTGCTTCCTGCCGCCGCGTTCGCGACCTTCAAGGCCGTGCAGATGGTCCCGCCGCAGGCAGGCACCACGCACAGCGTGGCAACCGACACGCCGCCCTCGGGCGCGCTCACGACGAATCCCCCTCCGACCCTCGGTACTGGCGGGGCGAGCGCGAGCACCGCCGGCGGTGGCAGCACCGCGAGCACGATTGGCTTCATTCCGGGCAAGACACGCGTCCTCGTGCGCCCCCGTCCGGGCGACGCGGTGCTCTTCCTCGACGGCGAGAAGGTGACGGGCGACGGCCCTCTCGTGCGCGACGATCACGGCACGCACCGCTTGCGCGTCGAGCGTGCTGGCTTCGTGACGAGGGAGATCTCCGTCACCTTCGACAAAGATCACGCGGTCGATGTCGTGCTCGATCCGAAGCACGGCGGAGGGCCAGGCCCTGCAGTCACCGGCACCACCGGCGGCGGCGGCGCGCGCACGGCCACGACCGCGGCGACCAGCGCACCCACCGGGAAGGATCCAGAGACGCCGGATCTCGGATACTGATTGAAGAATGCACATGGTCCGGGGTGGCGCGTGAGGGGGAAGCGGGCGCAGCTTGCGCTAGCGTGC
>CAXSGV010000409.1:0-2736 GCA_964236615.1 uncultured Polyangiaceae bacterium | reverse complement strand
AGGGCAGTTCGACGCCGTCGCCGCCAACGAGAAGTCGCCGCACCGGGGGCAGGCGATCTACCGCGAGGGCTCGAAGCTCGTCGCGGCCGGCCACAACCCGATGGAAATTAAGCGCGGCATCGACAAGGCTGTCGAGTGCATCGTCGCGTCGCTCAACCTCGGCAGCTTCGGGACCATCACCCCCGCCTACGCGGACGATGAGCCGAGCGCCGCGGATCGCGCCGCAGCGCGCGAGCTTGGCACCGAAGGCGTCATGCTCGCCAACAAGGGGAAATGCGCCGATGCGATCGAGAAGCTCGAGCGCGCCGACAAGCTTTACCACGCACCCACGACGCTGGGCCGCCTCGGCGAGTGCCAGATCGACGTCGGTCAGATCGTGATGGGCAGCGAAAACCTCCAACGCGTCGTCCGCGAAGCGCTGCCTGCGAACGCGCCGAAAGCGTTCGTCGTGGCGAAAGAGCGCGCGGCCGCGGCGCTGAAGAAGGCCGTGCCGCGGATCGCCAAGCTTCGGATCGTCGTCCTTGCTCCACCCGACGCCGAGTTCGAGGTGAAGGTCGACAAGGACACGATGTCGCAAGCGGCGCTCGACACACCGCGCCCGACCGATCCCGGCAACCACGTCATCGAAGCCTCTGGCGAAGGGCTGCTGCCTGCCGAGACGAAGGTCACCCTCAAGGAGGGTGACATGCAGAACATCACCCTCAAGCTCGAGGTGGATCCCAACGCGCCGAAGGTCGTGTCCTCTACAGGCGGCACCGGCGCCAAAGGCAACACCCCGAAGTCGAACGCGCCTCGCGAGCGACGCCCCGACGAAGATCCTCCGCCCGAAGCGGGAGGTTCGAAGGCCGGCGCGTACATCGTTCTCGGTCTCGGCATCGCTGGCCTCGCCGTGGGCTCGGTGACGGGCGCGATGGCGCTCTCGCGCAAGAGCGACATCGACGGGCGCTGCCCGAACAAGAACGACTGTCCCGAGTCGGTGCGCAGCGATCTCGACACGGCGAAGACGTTTGGTCTCATCTCGACGGTCGGCTTCATCGCCGGCGGCGTCGGCGTGGTCGGTGGCGTCGTGCTGCTTGTCACCTCGGGCTCGTCGCCGACCCCGAAGGCGCAGCTCGGAAGGACCGTCCCCGCACCGAAGCCCGCCCCGCAGCTGACCGCGCGACCGGTGCTCGGCATTGGCTACGCGGGCCTCGCTGGCAGCTTCTAGCCCAGGAGTTTTCAGCGCACAGCCGTAGCTGCTACCCTGAGCGATGATGCACCCGCGCAAGAGTCGTAGCCGTGGTCTTGGCTGGCTGAGCGTGGCGGTGGTGTTGGCGGGGCCGTTGACGGCCATCGGCGGGTGCACGGCGATCCTCGGGCTCGACGCGTACAAGTTGGGCGACGGCGGCGCGGGCTCGGAGGCAGGCAGCGACGGCGACTCCGACGACGGCGGTCCTGCGGCGTTCTGCGTCCCCTACGCGCACTCCGAAGGGACGGCGACGGGGCCCATCCCGGCTGCCCCGCCGTTCGACGGAGCCGTTCCGCCAGTCGGCGCCTGCATTCCGCCGGCACAGCCGGTCGACGCGGGCGACAGTGGTGCGCCCGCACGCCCGAAGTGCAACGCAATCAACGGCAACACCGTCGTGTACGTGCTCGGCACCGCGAAGGACTTCGTCAAGGCGATCGGTACTTCGCTCTTCAACGACGCCGATCCGTTGACGGTCGTCTGGGCAGGCAACTCGTCGTGCGACGTTTGGGACACGATGGTGAAGGACACCGTCCCGCCGAACTCCAGCCCCGTGTACTGGGACTCCACCGGCAAAGAGAACAAATGCGATCTCCCGAAGAGCGGGACCGGCCTCGCGATCACGTTCGACATCGGCGCCGCCTCCGTCTTCGCGGACACGTGCGAGCCGCGACCGCAGGGGCTGCCGCCGAACATCATCCGTCGCGACGGCCCGGTGTCGACGATGCTCTTCGTCGTTCCGAAGGCCTCGAAGCAGACCTCGATCACACTCAAGGCAGCATCGCAGATCTACGGTTATGGCGCGGCGGCCAAGGTTGCGCCGTGGGACGACGACAACTTCATCTTCCGACTCGCCGACAGCTCCGGCACGCAGGGTCTGATCGCGCAGGGCATCGGCGTTCCTTCGGACAAGTGGAAGGGGAAGAACCTCGACTTCACCGACTGCTTGCTCGACTACATCGCGTCGAGCTCCACCGGCAACGAAGAGAAGATCATCGCACCGCTCGCGTACACGAACTTGAACCAGCTCCGGGCGACGCAGGCAAAGCCGCTCGCATTCCAAGGGCCGAACCAGACGTGTGCATACTACCCGGATTCGACGGAGTCCTCGCGTGACAAGAGGAACGTTCGCGAGGGTCGCTACTTCCTTTGGGGTCCGACGCACATCATCTCGCGCACGAACGCCGGCCCTCAAGCCAAGCGCGTTGCCAACATCTTGAGCGGCATCGAGCTTCCGCCGGCCGGCGCCGATCTCGTGGAGGTGGCCGTGAACACGAACCTCGTGCCGTCGTGCGCAATGGAGACCCGACGCGAGACCGAGATGGGTCCGCTCCTCGCCGTCGACAGCGCCATCAAGAGCTGCGGCTGCTACTTCGACAAGAAGGCGGTCGGCACCACGAGCTGCAAGACGTGCACGACCTCAGCCGACTGCGCGAGCCAGGCCGCCAACAAGGTGTGCTCCTACGGCTACTGCGAATCCCGCTGAGAAGCGGCACTCCTCCCCGCACTGC
>CAXSGV010000408.1:0-6763 GCA_964236615.1 uncultured Polyangiaceae bacterium | reverse complement strand
CCCGGCACGGCCGGTACCGCGAAGACGCCCGCGGCAGCGACGCCCGCGAAGCCCGCGACGCCCGGAAAGAAGCCCGCCGCGGGGCAGGCGAGCTGTGGGTCCGGAACGTGCGGCGCCGATCCCAAGAAGACGCCTGCCAAGAAGCTGATCTGAGCCTCGGCAAGGTCGGGCTCGGCCTCCGCTGGGAGCTCATCGACGAGCTGGCCAGCGCGCTGCCGAGCTCGATCGATTTCCTCGAGATTGCCCCCGAGAACTACGTCGGTCGTGGCGGGCCCATGCGCTCGCTGCTCGCCCGACTCGCGGCGACGTACCCGCTGCTCACGCACGGGCTCACGATGTCGCTCGGCGGCGACGAGCCGCTCGATCGCGCTTACCTCGACGCGATTGGGCCGTTCATCCGCGAGGTGAAGAGCCCGTGGCACTCGGACCACCTTTGCTTCGGCGCGAGCGATGGTCGGGTCCTCCACGATCTCTTGCCCATCGCGTTCACCGAGCGCGAAGCGGTGCGCATCGCCGATCGCGTGAAGGAAGCGCAAGACCGCATCGGTGTTCCCATGGCGGTCGAGAACATCAGCTTCTACATGCGCGTGCCGGCGAGCGACGGCGCGCCCGAGCTCGACGAGCCCGAATTTCTCACGCAAGTGTGCGAGCTCGCCGACTGCGGACTGATGCTCGACGTGAACAACGCGTACGTGAACTCGCGGAACTTCGGCTTCGACGTGGACCTGTGGATGAAGCGCGCCCCGCTCGAGCGCGTCGTACAGATCCACGTGGCGGGTCACGAAGCGATCGAGCTGCCCGAGATCGGTGAGGCGCTCGTCATCGACACGCACGGCGCGCCGGTTCCCGATCCGGTGCTCGCGCTCCTGGGACGCGTCTTGGCGCGGACAGGGCCGGTGCCCGTCGTGCTCGAGCGCGATCAGGCGATGCCGACGCTCGCGGAGCTGGTCGCGGAGCTCGACGTCGTTCGTGGCATCGTCGATAGCGCGTTCGGCGTCAGCCCGAAGGCTAAGTAACGACTCGCCCACCGACGACGACGCCGCGCTCGCCGAGGTCGGCGATGACTTGCGCGAACGAAGCGAGGAGGGCGTCGTCGAGCGCGATCTCGTGGAAGGCGGTGGCAGCACGCAGCCCGGTTTCGAGCGCGTCGCCCGCGAAAAGACGCTCAATCGCCATCGCGTGCAGCGGCGACAGCTCGAGCGACGCGAGTGCCTCGTCCGCGTCACGGTAGAGGACGAGCGCCACGTCGCGGTGCTCGGGGATGGTGGCGTCGGCGGGATCGTCAGGGAGCGTATGCACCGCAAACCGGTAGCGCGTGAGCCGAGCGTGGGCGGCAAAGGCGATCCCGCGATCGAGCGCGAGGTCGACGAGCGCAGGCGGTGAGGGGTCCCACGCCGCCGAGACCGCGTACTCCGCCAGCTCGTACGCCGCGAGGTCGACGAGGTACGGCGGCAGCGACGGATCCTTCTCCCACCGCGGCCGCGCCCACGCGAAGAGCTCGTGCGGGAGGTCGCGCAGGTAGTGGCTCTTCGGTCCGACCTCGTCGAGGAACTGCACGAAGGTCGCGTCGAATGCGGCCTCGGCACGCGCGCGCGTGCGGGACATCATCTTGAAGACGACGCCCGCGAGGTTGTTCCGAACGAGGAGGCGGTACGCGAGCAGGCGGCCGCCATCGGTTACGAGCGCACGGGCTTGCGCGGGCGCGAGCTCGTAGCGCGCGACGAATCCGGGTAGATCGTGCTCGAGCTCGTCACCCGTCCGCGCACCAAGGCACGCGTCCGCGATGAGTCGCTCGATCGGCTTCACTCGAGGGAGAACCGGTAGCGCGCGGCGCCGCCTTCGATGACGTTGATCGATGCGAGGCGCGGCTTGCCGCTCGGCGGATCGCAGCGAAGTTGGTGCGGGCCCGAGGGGAGCTCCAGCACCGTCGGGGTCGCGCCCTTGCTCGCGCCGTCGACAAAGAGCGTGCACCACCCAGGCGTCGCCATCACGGCGAGGCGACCGGTGCCTCGCGCGGGTGCCGTCTTCGGTGCGCCCGGAACGACCGGCAGTGAATCGACGTCGACGACGCCTTCGCTCGCCGTGCCGCCTGCCTGCGCGTTGGTCTGCGGGTTGCTCTCGGCCGTCGGCGTGCTCGCCGGCGCGACGGCGCTGCCCGTGCTCGCGACCGGGCGCGGGGGCGCGTTCCAACGAAATCCGATAGCGAATGCCACGGCGACGGTGACGAACAGCGCGAAGCCGCCCGCACCGAGCGCGAGCGGGAGGAGCGGGAACTTCGCCGCCGTGCCGGGGATGGTCCCGGCGCCCCAAGGCTGGCTGTACGAGCCCGACTGCAGGCGCGGGGCGGTAACCTTGATACCGGAGGCCGAGCCGAGCCCCGCGTGGCCGCCGAGGGCCGGCGCGCGATCGCTCTGGCGCATCATCGCAGGGAGCGCGTTGGTGGCGTCGGGATCCGAAGGCGGCGACAGCAGGCGAGGCGAGGGGAGCCGCAGCGGATCGTTCTCGAGGTACGGAAGGAGCAGCCCGAGGCGATCGACGATCTCCTCGAACGTGCCGACGCGCTGCTTGCGGTCGACGACGAGGCAATCCTTCACGAGCGCGCGCAGTGGCTCGGGCATGTTGGGCGCGCAGTCGTCGATGTTCTTCGGACGCTGCGTCGCGATCATCACGATGAGCGCGTTGAAGTTCGCCGCATCGAAGCAGCGGTAACCGGCGAGCCCTTCGAAGAGGATGGACCCAAACGCGAAGATGTCGGTGCGGCCGTCGATGCCCGACGCGCCCATCGCCTGCTCGGGGCTCATGTACATCGGTGAGCCGAGGACGGTCCCGGCCATCGTGAGGGCGCCGTTACCCTCTTCTTCGAGGAACTTGCTGACGCCGAAGTCGAGGAGCTTCGGCACCGCGATGCCGTGACGATCCTTGTGCAGAAAGATGTTCGACGGCTTGAGGTCGCGGTGGATGACGCTACTTCGATGCGCGGCCGTGAGCGCACGCGCGACGTCGAGCATTACGAGACAGAAATCGTGAACCGTCATCGGCGGGTTCTGCCGGCGAATGGCCGTCTCGAGCGAGACGCCGGACAGAAGCTCCATCACGAGGAAGAGCGCGCCGTCTTCCGCCTGTCCGACGTCGATGACCTCGGTGACGTTCGGATGGTTGATGCGCGCCGAGGCCTTGGCTTCCATGAGGAAGCGCTTGGCCGCCTCGGGCGTGCGCGCGAGGCTCGGCAGCATGAATTTGATCGCGAACTCGCGCTCGGTGAACACGTTGGTCGCCGACCACACCGACGCCATGCCGCCGGTGCCGAGCACTTGATTTAGGCGGTATTTGCCCGCGATCGTCTGGCCGGGTTGCATTTCCGTCAGGGGGTGCCCGCTTCGATGGAACGGCTCGTCGGGTGTCGCGTTGCGCGAGCCTACGGAGCGATTCACCTTCCGCGCCCCCGAGCTCGAAGAAAAAGCATACACGACATGGCCTCGTTCGACTGTCTGGGGACCCGCGCGAACAGCGCGAAGATCAGCTGACGGTCATACCTCCGTCGATCACAAGGCAGTGTCCTGTCAAATAACTGGCGGCGTCGCTCGCCAAAAACAGCGCGCCCCCGGCAATCTCGTCCGGCGTGCCCATGCGACCAAGTGGCGTCTTTTTCAGCACCTCGGCTGACAGATCGGCGTTCTCGGTGATGGCGGCGGCAAAGCGCGTCTTCACGAGGCCCGGGGCAATCGAGTTCACGCGGATTTTCGAGCTCGCGAGCTCGTACGCGAGCGACTTGGTCATCGAGATGACGGCCGCCTTGGTCATGCCGTAGACGCCTTGGAGCGGTGCCGCTTCGACGCCCGCGACGCTCGCGACGTTCACGATGGAGCCCGGCGCCGACCGCGCGACGAGGTGCTGCGCGACCTCGCGCGCCATGAAGAAATAGCCTTTGAGGTTCACCTCGAAGGTCTTGTCCCAAGCGCCCGCATCCACGGAGAGAAGCGGCCCGAAGTAGGGGTTCGTGGCGGCGTTGTTGATTAGGATGTCGACCTTGCCGAACTTGTCGACCGCCTTGGCCACGAGCGCCTTGCAGTCGTCCTCGCGCCCGGTGTGCGCCGCGACCGCGTACGCGCTCGCGCCGATGGCGCCCGCCACCGCCTCTACGCCTTCGAGCTTGCGCGACGCGAGGACCACCTTCGCGCCGTGCTGCGCGAACGCATGCGCGATGGCTTCGCCGATGCCACGGCTTGCGCCCGTGACGATCGCGACCTTTCCCTCGAGGCGCATGGAGACCATCTGGGCTCCGCTATAGCCGCGTATTCGAGCCGAATCCAGGCCAGATCGGCTCTCAGGCCAGATACGCGCCGATCGCGCGAAAGCGACGGTAGCGGTCCTCGACCAGCTCGTCCGGAGTCATCTGCAAAAGCTCGCGAAGCGCCTCGGAGAGCGCGTGATCGACGTTGCTGGCGGCGAGCTTGCCGTCCTGGTGCGCGCCGCCTGCCGGCTCGTCGATGATGCGCTCGACCACGCCGAGCTGAAGCAAGTCGGGCGCGGTCATGCGCATGCGCATCGCCGCTTCGTCGGCCTTGGCGCCGTCCTTCCAGAGGATGGAGGCACAGCCCTCGGGCGAGATGACACTGTATGTGCCGTACTCGAGGACGTGCACGCGGTTGGCGACGCCGAGCGCGAGCGCACCGCCGCTACCGCCCTCACCGATGATGGTCGCGATGATCGGGACCCGCGCTCGCGACATCGCGGCGAGGCAGGCCCCGATGGCCTCGCTTTGCCCGCGCTCCTCGGCGCCGATGCCGGGGTACGCGCCGGGCGTGTCGATGAACGTGAAGACAGGCAGCCCGAAGCGGTTGGCGAGATCGTAGAGACGGCACGCCTTGCGGTTGCCCTCGGGCTGCGCCTGGCCGAAGTTTCGCGCGACCTTTTCCTTCGTGCTGCGCCCCTTCTGGTGACCGACGACCACGACGCTGCGACCGCGGTAGCGCGCGAGCCCACCGACGATCGCGGCGTCCTCACCGAAGCGGCGATCGCCGTGGAGCTCCTGAAAGTCGGTGAAAAGATGCTCGACGTAGTCGAGCGTATAAGGCCGATTCGGGTGCCGCGAGAGCTGCACCTTTTGCCACGGCGTGAGCGTCGCGAAGATCTCCCGCGCGAGGCGACCGGTCTTCTCTTCGAGGCGTTTGAGCTCGTGCTCGAGCTTCGCGTCGGTGTGAACGAGCGCGCGGAGCTCGCGCACACGGGTGACGAGCTCGACGACGGGCTTCTCGAAGGGGAGGACGTACGCGGCCAATTTGGGCGCCCCGACCCTAGCATCAGCCACCGAAAAAATCGTCAGGGGCTCGTCACGCGCGTTCATAAGCCAGGGCGCCGGCTTCCACCTACGAGCCATGACCCACCGCGCGCTCCGCCTCTTGCTCGTACCTGTCCTCGCCATGGCTGCTCCATCGGAAGCCGAGGCCAAGCCGGTCGCGGTCGACGTCGAGGGTGCGCTCGGGCCCGGCGCTTCGACCTCGACCTGGCGGGGGGACGCCGCGGTGCAGGCCTCCCTGCTCCTCGGTTTGCGCTTTGGCGATCTCGTCAGCGTCGATGCGCTCACGCGGCTCGGGTACGCGACCGTCGACGACCGGATGCTCACCTACCTCTCCTTCGGCGTGACGATGTTCGGCCGGGTGTGGAAGCTCCGCCCCTACGCGCGCCTCGCGGTCGTTCACCAGCACGAGGAGCCGCGCTCGGCGATCAAGGACGATCCCGGAGGCGCGGTCTTCGGCGTGGGAGACGGGATTCGTCACCGCGGCGGCTTCGGCGGGAGCCTCGGGCTTCAGATCCCCATCGCGCACGTGCGCTCGACCGAGCTGTTCACCGGCGGCGACGTGACGTCGACCTATTTTCCGGACGCGCGCGGACCCGCCTTCTACTGGGGAGCAGGCCTGTGGCTCGGCGCGAATTTTCGTCTTTGATTGGGGCGGTAATCGTCGCATGCGCGACCGCGACCGCGGCCGCCTGCAGCAAGGACACGACGATCGACGAGTACGAGTGTCCGAACGGCGGTACCGCGCTGACCTACGACAACTTCGGGAAAGGCTTCCTCGATGCGCACTGCCAGAAGTGCCACGGGAAGCCCACGAGCGACCGCAACGGCGCGCCGGCGTCGTTCGACTTCCACACGGAGGAGGACGCGCGGATCCACAGGGATCGGATCTTCGCGCGCGCGGCCGCGGACAACGTCACGATGCCGCCTGGTCCCGACGATCCTCCGGCGGGTGAGCGGTACCAGTTGGCCGAGTGGCTAGCCTGCGGCGCAAAGTGACGCGGCGGAGAGCTGCGGCCGCGCCATCGTCTCGACGAGCGATCAGCCAGGCCCGATCTTCGTCGTGGCCGAGTGCTTCTCGCGCTTCACGTTGAAGATGCGGAGCGGCTTCTCTTTGCCCTTCAAGGACGCGGCCGGGAGCTCCTCGACCTCGAAGCGGTTGCCGAGGCGGGCGAGAGTGCTCTCGCTGATGATGATCTGACCGGCGAGCGCGATGCCGCATAGACGCGCGCTCGTGTTCGCGGTGTCGCCGATGACCGTGTAGCTGAGCGCTTTGCTGCTGCCGACGTAACCGGCGACGAGCGGGCCCGTGTGGATGCCCATTCCGATCGCGAGCGGCGCCAGACCGGCGTCCATGCGCTTTCGGTTGAAGCGGCCGAGCATCTCCATCTGGTCGAGCGCCGACTGCACGCAGCGAATGGGATCGTCGGGGTGGAGCGCCGGGGCGCCCCAGAGCGCCATGATGCC
>CAXSGV010000407.1:0-6775 GCA_964236615.1 uncultured Polyangiaceae bacterium | reverse complement strand
GTGCGGTCGCGTGGCGCTCCCAAGACGACCAAGCCCGAGCCGACGGTCCTCACCTCCGCGGTCGCATCGAGCGCGCCGTCCTCCTCCGGCGCGGGCGTGATCGTCGCTGCCACTTGCCCCGAAGGCATGGCGCAGATCCCTGGCGGCCACTTCTTCATGGGCGCTGACGACGCCGAGGCCGCAGATGCGCAGCGACCCGTGCACCAAGTGAAGCTACATGCATACTGCATTGACAAGTACGAGGTCACCACGCGGGCGTACAAGGCGTGCAGCGACGCGGGAGACTGCCGCCGCGCGGGCGAGACCAACGTGTGGGCCGGCATCAAGCCGAAGGACCAGGCGGCGTTCGATCCCCTTTGCAACGCGCGCGCAGTCGACGCTCGCGGCGAGCATCCGATCAACTGCGTGACGTGGGCGATGGCCGACACCTACTGCCATGCCGTCGGCAAGCGACTACCGACCGAGGCGGAGTGGGAGTTCGCTGCGCGCGGCTCGGACGGAAGGAAGTACCCCTGGGGCGACGCGCCGCCGACGAAGAAGCGCCTCAACGCGTGCGGCAAGGAGTGCGCGTCGTGGGCGGTGCGGGCGCGCGTCGAAGCGAACGCGATGTACGAGGAAGACGACGGCTTCGCCGCCACCGCCCCTGTCGGGTCGTTCCCCGACGGCCAATCGGTGTACGGTCTTCACGACGTGGCTGGGAACGTCTGGGAATGGGTCTCCGATTGGTACGCTCCGTACCCCTCGGAGGTGGTCGAGGCCCCCACGGGCCCCGAGACGGGCGAGGCGCGCGTGGTGCGCGGCGGCGGGTGGAACGGCTCGCACGCGGCGTGGGTCCGGCCTACGTTTCGTTTTCACCAAGGACCGGACGAGCGTAGCCACGGCGTCGGGTTTCGGTGCGCACGATGACCGACCTACAAGATCCCAACGAGCTGATCGGCACCACGATCGCCGAGAAGTACGCAGTCGAGTCGGTCGTTGGGGAGGGCGGCTTCGCGACCGTCTACAAGGCGACGCACATTCTCTGGAAGCGACCCGTTGCCCTCAAGGTCTTCGGCGCGCTGCACGATTTCCCGCCGGAGCAACGCGAGCGCTTGCTCGAGGACTTCGTCCGCGAAGGTGCGCTGTTGGCCGAGCTCTCGGAGCAGTCGGCCGCGATCTGCCAGGCCCGTGACGTCGGCACGGTGAAGACCAAGCGGGGCCACGACGTCCCGTACATGGTCCTCGAGTGGCTCGAAGGCGCGTCGTTCGAGCAGGTGCTCGAAGACGAGGCCAAGCGCGGCATGCCGCTTCGCACGATCGCGGAGGTCGTACGCCTCCTCGATCCGGTGGCGCACGCGCTTCGGCTCGCGCACGAGCGGGGCATCGCCCATCGTGACGTGAAGCCTGCGAACATCTTCGTCATCGGCGATCCGCGGAGCGATCGCGCGCAGGTGAAGATCCTCGATTTCGGCATCGCGAAGGTCGTGCAGGACGCGCAACGCATGGCGGGCTCGTTTCAGAAAACCACCGGCCAGACGACGAGCTTCACCCCGGCCTACGGCGCGCCGGAGCAGTTCTCGCGCACGTTCGGTGCGACCGGCCCTTGGACCGACAGCTTCGCGCTGGCGCTGATCGTGACCGAGGCGGTGACGGGGCGTGTGCCGCTCGAAGGCGAGACCATCGCCGAGGTTGCGTACGCATCCGTCGACGTCACACGCCGTCCGACGCCGCGAACCTTCGGCGCGAATGTGCCTGACGCCGTCGAAGCGGTCTTCGTGCGCGCGCTCGCCGTGAAGCCCGAGGAGCGCTACGCAACTGCCGGCGATCTGTGGGAGGCGCTCCGCAACGCAGCGATCACGAACGCGCCAGGCTCGCAGTCGAGCCAGCGGCTGCTCGTGTCACAACCCGCCCCGTCGAGCCCCTTCGGGGCGACCGTCGCGGCCCCCGCGCTCGCGAACACGAGCGGCGCGCAGCCCCTTGTCATGATCCCCGCCGTCACACCGGCAGCGCCGCGGAGGACATGGCTCGTCGCCGTGGCCGTCCCGGTCGCCGTCTTGGTCGGCAGCGGCATCTTCTACATGGCGACGCGCAAGGGACCGGGCGACGTGTCGCCCGTCACGAGCACCACCGGATCCGCGTCGGGAGCAACCTCGGCCACGGGCAGCGCGGCGGGCTCTTCGTCAGGCGCCGTCGCCGACACGGCCGCGTGCCCCGACGGAATGGTGCCGATTCAAGGCGGTCCGTATTTCATGGGTAATGCCGAGGGCGGCGACAACGAAAAGCCCGAGCACAAGGTCGTCGTGTCGCCGTACTGCATCGATCGCCTCGAGGTCTCGACGAACGATTACAAGAAGTGCAGCGACGACGGCGAGTGCAACCGCGCCCCGACGACGAACGAGTGGCCTGGCATCACGACGCAAGAGCGCAAGGCCTACGACCCGCTCTGCAACATCCGCGACGTCGGCGCGAAGGGCACACACCCGATCAACTGCGTCACGTGGACGATGGCGTCGACCTTTTGCCATGCGCACAAGAAGCGGCTGCCCACCGAGGCCGAGTGGGAGTTCGCCGCGCGCGGCAAAGACGGTCGACGCTACCCCTGGGGCGACGACGAGCCATCAGGGGGACATCTCAACGCGTGCGGTCTCGAATGCGTGGCGTGGGGCAAGGCCAACAAGGTCAAGCTCGAGGCCATGTACCAAACCGACGACGGCTTCGCGACGACCTCGCCCGTGGGTTCCTTCCCCGCGGGCAAGACGATTTACGGCGCCGAGGACATGGTCGGCAACGTGTGGGAGTGGGTCGAGGACGCGTGGGCCCCCTACGAGAAGGGTGATCCCGAAAAGCCACTCGTGAACCCGAAGGGGCCACCCGTCGGCGAGCCCAACGAGCCACGCGTCATCCGAGGCGGCGCGTGGAACAGCGAGCAAGCGTCGTGGCTACGCCCGAGCTTCAGATACTTCTCCCCGGCCGACAAAAAGAGCTACGGCGTAGGCTTCCGGTGCGCGCGCTGACGTTGTAAGAGGCAGCATGCGAAACGAGTGGGTCGAGAAGCGGCGCGGGCAGGAAAACGTCACGCAGATGCACTATGCCCGGAAGGGCGTCGTCACCGAAGAGATGGCCTACGTCGCCAAGCGCGAGAAGGTCGAGCCCGAGCTCGTTCGCAGCGAGGTTGCACGCGGCCGGATGGTCATCCCCGCGAACGTGGCGCACACGAACCTCGAGCCCATGGGCATCGGCATTGCGCTCTCGTGCAAGGTCAACGCGAACATCGGCAACAGCGCGGTCACGAGCGACGTCGCGAAGGAGCTTCGCAAGCTCGAGATCAGCCTGAAGTACGGCGCCGACACGGTGATGGACCTCTCGACCGGCGGCGACATCGACGGCATCCGCCGCACGCTGATCGCCGCGTCGCCGATCCCGATGGGCACAGTGCCGATCTACCAGGCGCTCCAGATCGCGAAGGACGTGAAGAAGCTCACCGCCGCCGACATGCTCGACATGCTCGAGCACCAGGCCAAGCAAGGCGTCGACTACTTCACGATTCACTGCGGCGTGCTCGTCGAGCACCTGCCGCTCGTGAAGGATCGCATCACCGGCATCGTGTCGCGCGGCGGGTCGATCATGGCGCAGTGGATGCTCGAGCACCACAAGCAGAACCCGTTCTACACGCACTGGGACAAGGTCCTCGAGATCTGCGCGAAGTACGACGTCACGATCAGCGCCGGCGACGGCCTACGGCCCGGCTGCCTCGCAGACGCGAGCGACAAAGCGCAGTTCGCCGAGCTCGCGACGCTGGGTGAGCTCACGACGAAGGCGTGGGCGAAGGACGTCCAGGTCATGATCGAAGGTCCGGGCCACGTCCCGTTCGACCAGATCGAGATGAACGTGAAGAAGGAGATGGAGGTCTGTCACGAGGCGCCGTTCTACGTGCTCGGCCCGCTCGTCACCGACATCGCGCCCGGCTACGACCACATCACGAGCTGCATCGGCGCGACCATGGCCGGTACCGCCGGCGCCGCGATGCTCTGCTACGTCACGCCGAAGGAGCACCTCGGTCTCCCCGACGAGGACGACGTGAAGCAGGGGCTCATCGCCTACAAGATCGCGGCGCACGCGGCCGACGTCGCGCGCCACCGTCCGGGGGCACGTGATCGCGACGACGCGCTCTCTCGCGCGCGTTACGCGTTCGACTGGAAGGAGCAGTTCCGCCTCTCGATCGATCCCGAGCACGCGCAGGCGCTCCACGATGAGACGCTTCCCGACGAGTACTTCAAGAGCAAGGAGGCCGAGTTCTGCTCCATGTGCGGCCCCAAGTTCTGCTCGATGCACATCAACCGCGCCGTCGAGGAGTTCAACGCGAAGGTCGACGAGGACAAGAAGGTCGGCAAGCGGACGCTCGATCTGTTCACGCCGTGAGCGTCCGTCGCGATCGCGTGGCTACGCCCGCGTTCGCGTCCGCAGTTTGCCTCGCCGTGCAAATCGGCGTGGCGGCGATCGCGGCAGCCGGCGTGGGCTGCGGCGGTTGCGGTCGCGACAGCTCGACGAATGCGCCGTCGGGGCTTCCGGGCGCGGACGCGAGCATCACCGCCGTCACGTCGCCGCGTCCCGACGCCGCAGCGCGCGCGGCCGACGTCGAAGATCTGTGGGCCCGCGCGAAGGAGCTCGAGCCCGACGATCTCGCACGGCTCGCGAACCGTGAAGGCGCGAGCGGGCTCGTCGAAGAGGGCTCGCGCAACCCGGGCAAGAAGTCGACGGCCATCGCCGCCCTCGCGTACGCCGACGGGCTCTCCGCGCTTCCGTGGCTCGCCGAAGCGGCCGACGCCGAGGACGAAGCGACGGCGCGCGCGGCCGTGGAGTCGATCGACGCGCTCGCCGCGCGCACGCGTCGCGCGGTCGATCCCGAGGACGCCGCCGAGCTTCGTGCCGGTTGCGATCGGCTGCTCGTGATTTCGAAGAACACGGCGAAGAAGCGACCGGTACGCGTTGGCGTGGTGCGCGCGCTTCGCATGTGGAGCGATCGCGGTTGCGCGAAGGCGGCCGACGTTCCGACCGACGTCGATACGCATTGAGCTACACTTTGCGGTTGTGAACGACGGCTCTCCCCCCTCGCTGCGGCCCCGGCTTTCGGGAACGATGAGCGCGACGAACACCAACGTCTACGCCAGCGAGGCGTACCTCGTGCAGCTGCTCGGCAAGGCCGTCGCAGCCAAGGCGAGCGACGTGCACTTGAAGGTCGGACAGCCACCCGGCGCGCGCGTGCGTGGCAACCTCGTGTATTTCCGCGCCGAGCCGCTGCGACCCGAGGACACCGAGGCCATCGCGAAGCACTTGATTCGCGAGCCGCAAATCCGTCAGTCGCTCGGCACGATGCGTGAGTACGACGCTGCCTACGAAGCGCCGGGCGTCGGCCGTTTTCGCGTGAACATCTACCGCCAGAAGGGCTCGCTCGCGATCGTCATGCGCGCGATCCCACTCATCATCCCGACCTTCGAGGATCTCGGCGCACCGGACGCGTGCCGCGAGCTTGCCGAAAAAGAGCGCGGGCTCGTCTTGCTCGTCGGCGCGGCCGGCAACGGCAAGAGCTCGACGCTGGCGGCGATGATCGGGCACCTCAACAAGACGCAACCGGTCCACATCGTCACGATCGAAGATCCCGTCGAGTTCCTTCACACTGACGACAAGGCGAGCATCAGCCAGCGCGAGATCGGCATCGATACCGGAAGCTTTGCCGATGCTCTCCGCGCCGCGCTTCGTCAGGATCCCGACGTGATTCTCGTCGGCGAAATCCGCGACGAGATCACGCTCGACATTGCGCTGAAGGCCGCCGAAACCGGCCACCTCGTGCTCTCCACGCTCCACACGCCCGACGTCGCGCGCACGGTTGGGCGCATGCTCGCTCTGTCGCCGAAGGGGCAGCCGGGCTCGATGGACGAGATGCGCGAGCGCATCGGCGACTCGCTCCAAGGCATCGTCGCGCAGCGCCTGTTGCCCCGCCGCGACGGCCACGGTCTCTGCCTTGCCGCCGAGGTCCTGGTCGCGACGGGCACGGTGCGCGAGAGCATCAAGCGCCCCGAGCACAACCCGCCTCTGAAAGAGCTCATGGAGAAGGGCACGCACCCGTACGGCATGCAGACCTTCGAGATGCACTTGAAGCAGCTGGTGGTGAGCGGCCTCCTCGAAAAAGAAGTCGCGCGCGCCGCCGCCGGCTTCTAACGCCAAGAAGTTGCACGCCCGCACCAGCGACGTAGGGTGACGGTAGAGGCTTCTTTCCCCTTGCCGCGCATCGTTTCGCTCGCACCTCTCGCCGCTCTTACTTCGCTCGGAGCATGGGCGGCTCTGTCTTGCGCCCGCCCGCAACAAGAGCCCGCAAAGACCGAAGAGCCCGCCGCAACCCCCGTCGTGGCGACGAGGCCCGCTCCCGACTCCGTGTCCGATCTCGTGCCCGTGCCCGTGCCCGTGCCCGACCCCGCTGCCCGGACGGCGCCCAACCGCCAAATCGGTCACTGCGAATCGCGGCAGGGCGTCGTGCGCTTCACCCTGGCGCACCTGAACGATCTCCAAGCGCGCTACTCCTCGCGCATCCACGGCCGCAGCCGCTACGGGTACATCACCGGCTACCTCCGCGCGTTGAAGGACGAGGTCCCCGCGACCCTCGTCCTCGACGCAGGCGACGACTACGAAAAGGGAGCGGTCGCCGAGCTGCGCTCGATGGGCGAGTCCACGCGACGCATGATCCAGGCGCTTCCGATCGACGTGCGCACCATCGGCAACCACGATTTTGCGTACGGCGAGG
>CAXSGV010000406.1:0-6780 GCA_964236615.1 uncultured Polyangiaceae bacterium | reverse complement strand
CGGCGCTCATGCGAATCTGCTCGGGGGACATGTAGTGCGGCGTTCCGACGAGGCGACCGGTGCGCGTGAGCGAGTCGAGTGAGGTCATCGCCTCCGCGATCTGATCGTCGGTCGGCGTATGTGGATCTTCTTCCATTCCGCCGAGCAGCTTCGCGACGCCGAAGTCCACGACCTTCACTTCGTCTTCGCCCTCCTCGTTCTTGGTGAGGAAGATGTTGTCGGGTTTGAAGTCGCGGTGGATGATCCCGAGCGAGTGCGCGCGGGCGAGTGCCTTGCTGGCCGCGGTCAAGATCGTCACCGTCGACTCGGGGTCGATGCGGCGAAGACGAACGATGCGTGCCTTCAGTGTCTCGCCTTGAAGCAGCTCCATGACGAGGTAAGGATGACCGTCGGTCGTGACGCCGAAGTCGAAGACCTGCACGGCGTGCCGTGATTTCAGCTGCGCGGTGACTTTTGCTTCGACGAGAAATCGCTTCTGGACCCTCTCGCTCGCGCCCACGTTCGCGGTGAGAAACTTGATCGCGACCGGGTTGTCGAGCGCGAGGTGCTTCGCGCGCCAGACCTCGCCCATGCCGCCTTCACCGATCTTGGCTTCGAGCGCGTAGCGATCGTTCAACGTGATCCCGGCGCGCGCAGCGGCGCCCCCGGTACGACTGACGCGCGACGCTTGCTTCGCGTGGGTCACGTGCACTGCCCCGCGACGCAGGTGCCGAGACAAATCTGGTTGCACCGACCGCAGTGGCCTTTGTCGGTCTGGGTGTCGACGCAGAGACCGTTGCAGGTCGTCTGCCCCTCCTTGCAAAGCGACACGCATTTTCCGTCGGAGCACGTCTGGTTGCTTCCGCACTGGTGGCTGCAGCTGCCGCAGTGAAGCGTCGACGCTGGCGTGTACGTGCAGTTGTTGCCGCACAGCGTGAAGGGCGACGGACAGCTGGTCCCCGCGCACGAGCCTGCGACGCACAGCTGCGCCGATCCGCGGCCACCACCACCGCCACCGCCACCACCGGCGCCGCCACACGCACGCGAGCAGCTACCGCAGTGCGTGGGATCGTTCGAGAGGTCGACGCAACCCGGCGTGCCAGGGCAAGTCGTCGTTCCACTCGGACAGTCGTGGCAGCGCCCCTGGCGGCAGCTGTCGCCTTCGTCGCAAGCGCGACCACAAATCCCGCAGCTCGTCGCGTCGTTGTCGAGGTTGACGCAGCGATCGCCACACGCCGTCGTGCCCCCGGAGCACTGGCTCGCGCACGTTGACTCCGAGCAGAACAGCCCTTGTTCGCATTGGACGTCGCATGCGCCGCAGTGCGCGTTGCTCGTCGCTAGCTCGAAGCACACGCCGCCACAGTCGGTCGAGCCCTCAGGGCAAGCGCGTCCGCCAGGCGACACGCTGTAGTCCGGCGCGTGCGTGACGAGCTCGCAAGCGAGAAGTAGCGCGGCGCTGGCAGCGAGCGTGGCGACGTGCCTTACGGCGCGCGAAAGCATTCAGCGGACGAGTATAGGCGTCAGTAGCCCTTACGCGCGACAGCCTCGTCGACGAGCTCGATCTCACGGCGCGCCTGCGTGACGACGCACGTCGCGGTGTGATCGCGCGTCGAAACGACGCGAAGCTCGCCGACCACCTCTTCCGGCAGAACGTTCGGGTTGCGCGGAGTGGGCACCCGCTCGACCGCGGCCGGCGAGTCGCTCTCGAGCGCGATGCGGGTCGCTGCACCCTCGGTCGCGAGGCTCGCGCGCCAAGCGTCCCCCTTGCGCATGATGAAGAGGCGGTTGCCGGTGCGAAGCCCCTCCTTCTCACCTTTGTCGATGAAGATGACCGCGTTCTGGCCGTAGAAATTGTGCTGGTGGATGCTCGCGAGAATGCCCGCGCGAACGTCGACGTCGTTGCGCACTGGTGGCGACACGATGAACTTTCGCGCAATCGGGCCGACGCGTGCGCCGCGCTCCACGACATCGAGCGACTCGATGATCTGCGCCTTGGCGATGCGCTCCTTCGGGTTCCACTGGTTCACGCGGAGCGTGCCTTGGATCTGCACGACCTTGCCGCCGGGCACCGTCCGGATGTCGCGAAAGATCGTGAGCTCTTGCCCCAGCTTCACGTCGCGGTTTCCGGCGAGGCGCAGGTACACCTCGTCGAAGTCGGAGAGGAACATCTTGTCGACGGGCGCGCCCGTGATCTCGCCCCAGTTGTCGTCCGACTTGTCGTCGACGAAGCCCTGGTCACGCAAGAAGATGGTGTCGCCCGGGACCTGCCGGCGCCGGTCGATGAGCCCGCCGCCGTTGTTGCCCGTCGATGCATCGGACGCGTCGGTCATCGAGATCCCGTTGCTCTTCAACGCAATCTGATCGCCCGGGTAGATCCAGTGCGGGTTCTGCAGCTGCGCGTTGTAGGACCAGATCCGCGGCCACTGGTACGGGTTCTGGAAATAGAAGTCGCAGATGTCCCAGAGCGTGTCGCCCTTGCGCACGGTGTGCTTGTTCGGCACCACGCCGCCGGCGTTCAGGCGCGTGCTTCCGCCACCACGACCATCGAGAAAAACAGGGCCATTTTCGTTTCCGAACTGGTTGCCTGCCTTGGGTCCGAGATCGAAGTGATCGGTCTCGTTGCCGGTGACCGGACGCGAGGAGGACGAGCTCACGTTGCCGCCGCCGAGCACGCCGCCCGGAGACGTCGGCGCGACGTTGCCTCCGTAAATGGGGGCCGCTTGTTGCGTCGTCCCCGTCGTGACGCTGCCGCTGCTGGTGCCACTGCCCGTCGTACCCGATCCACTCGAACCGCCGCCGGTCGCGCCGGCCCCGGAGCCACCCGTGGTCGAGCCGCCGGTGCCGCCCGTTCCGCCACCTTGCTGCGCGAACGCGGTGCGCACGCTCACGGTCGGCACGAGCAACGCCAGGACGACCGCCGCGCCGCGAACGCGCGAAGAAAATACGATTCTCATTTTTTCTCCGAAGCAGCTGAGGACGGGATGCGGCGCGTCGCCTCGCTACGCGGGAACTCGCGCCGAGCTTCTGGTAGCAAATGCCGAGCTTGAGCAGCGCGTCGGGGACTTTGTTGCCGAGCGGAAAGCGCGCGATCGTGCCCTCGAACTGCTCGGCCGCGCGCGCGATTTCCCCCTGCGCGAAGTACGACTCGCCGCGCCAATACATCGCGTTGTCGGCGTTCGGGTGATCGGGCCACTTCATGAGGAACGCTGCGAACGAGTCGAGCGCCTCGGCGTAGCGGCGCGCGTTCACCTGCGCGAGGGCGGCGTCGTAAGCGCGCTTCGCATCGGGGTCGAGCGCGCTCGGGCGGGGCGCGTCGGTGCGCAGAGCGGGCCCACTCACGCCACCGTTCAGCGTGCTCGTCGAGGGCGGCGGGTACTTCTCTTCGATCGCGTCGGGCGGCGCGCTGCCACGGCGGCGCGCGCTCCGTGAGTCGGCCAGGCCCGCGACCTTGATCGTCGGACGCGGCGTCGTGTCTTCCGGATCGTCGCCGTTCAATGCGGCAGCGGTCTCGCTCGAGGCCTGGCTGGTCTCGGTGCCGTCGGGATTCAAGTGCACGACGCGCAGGGACGGGGTCGGTTGCACCGGCGCGGCGGCCGTCTTCGCCGGGGGTGGGCGCTTCACGTCGTCGGCCGCACCGAGCTCGAGCGCGCTGATCCGCTGATCGAGCCGATCGTGATCGTTCTGAACACGATGAATCTCTTCCTGCAGCGCCGCCTGCTGGCGATCGGCCGCGCTCGCGCCACCGCAGCCGAGGAGGCCGAGGGCACCAAGCACGAGCGTGCGCCCGCAAGGGACCGCAAAAAACCGCGTGTGCAGAGGGGATCGCTGGCTGTGGAGCATGGCCAGAGGAGCGTAAGCCTGCGCGCGGAGGCGGGCCAATTTCCAGGGGTCCGAGGGGGACCGGCCTGGTAAGCTCGGCCTCGGAGAATCGCTATTTGAACCCCCGACGCAAGCTCGACCTCAAGAAGACCCTCTTCTTGCTTCCGAACATGATCACGCTCTCGTCGATCTTCTGCGGGTTCGATTCCATTCGTCTCAGTGGCGCGGCGACGGCTGACGACGACTTCTACCGCGCGTCGCTCTTGCTCGTCTTCGCGCTCTTCTTCGACATGCTCGACGGCCGCGTGGCGCGCCTCACCAAGACCGAGAGCGCGTTCGGCCTCCAGATCGACTCCCTCGCCGACGTCGTGTCGTTTGCCGTCGCGCCCGCGCTCCTCGTCTACCGCTGGTCGCTCTACCAGCGCCCGACCCTCGGCCTCGTCATCGCGTTCGTGTTTGCCGGGGCCGGCGCCGTCCGCCTCGCGCGCTTCAACGTGCTCTCCATGGGCGAGAGCGGCAGGCCCACCAAGCCCGGCAAATACATCATCGGCCTCCCCGTCCCCGGCGCCGCTGGCATCCTGATCTCGCTCGTCGTCGCGAACCACGCGATCGAAGGCGGGCTCATGGGCCCGCGCTACGTCTACGCGATGATGGGGCTCACGGTGTTTCTCGCGTTCCTCATGGTCTCCACGATCCGCTTTCGCTCGTTCAAGGATCTGAAGCTCAATGCGCGCTCGGTGGCGCTCGTGGCGTTCGCCGTCGGCTCCAGCGCCATCGTCAGCTTGCAGACGAAGCCCGCGTTCGTGCTCGTGTGGCTGCTCGCGTTTTACGTCGGCATCGGCATCGTCGAGACGGTGGTCGGCTTCCCCGGTCGTCGTCGCGAAGCACGGCGCGCGCGCGCAGCAAGCCCCCCCGCCCCGCCGGCGCGCGCAAGCATCCCGCCCTCCCCGTAAGCCGCTCCTCGTAACCTTTCGATGCTGGACGATCTCTATTACCTGCGCGAGCGCGCGCGGCAGTCGGTAGCCCGTGGCGATCTCGACGACGCGGCGAACGCGCTCGTCACCGCTGCGCAGCAGACGCACATCGCCGAGCATGACTACGTCTCGGTGCTCAAGCCGCTCGAACAAGTGCTCGCGCAACGCGGCGACGTGCGCAGCGCGCTCTCGGTGAGCTGGTACCTCGCGTTCGGCGACAAAGACGGCTTCAAGCGCGCTTACGGCCTGCTCAAGACTGCCCTCCCCGTCGACCGCGCACGCACGATGGCGGCTGCGGGCGACATGGCCGGCGCAGCGATCGAGATGGAAAACGCGGGGCTCGTGGCCGCGGCGGCGATCTACCGCGAGAAGGCGCTCGACTGGCAAGGCGCGCGCGCGCTCTGGTCGCGGCTCGCGCAGGTCACCATCACCGGCGCCGATACTTACAATGCGGCGCTCGTGCAGTTCAACCTCGCGCGCTGCGCGAAGCAGTGCAAGGACGCGCACCAGACGCGCGACGCCATCGTTGCCGCGGTGCGCTTGCTCGAAGAGGCCGCCGATCACTTCGAGTCGGTGGGCCAGCGCGAACGCGCGTTCGACTGCTTCCAAGTGCTCGTCCAAATCGGGCGCGAGAGCGGGATGTTCGAGGACGTGCTCGAGGGCTTCGTCAATTGCATCCGCATCCTCCGCGAAGATCACCTGAAGTACTTCGCGCTCCAGTATTTCGAGGATGCGCTCACCTCCGCCAAGGAGAAGAAGGAATTCTCGGCCGCCGCCACGCTCGCGCGCGAAGCTTCCGAGTACGCGCGCTCGCTGGGCATGGCCGCCGCAAGCGCGCACTACACGGTCATGCAGGCCGGCCTTTGGGAAGACGTCGCGAAGCACCAGCTCGAACGCGGCGCGCCTCCGGAAATCGCGGAAAACGCGCTTCTCGCCGCGGTCCTCGCGTTCGGCGAGGTCGGGCAGTTCGGCCGCGTCGGCGCTCTCTACAGCGAGCTCTCGCGGATGGATCTCGATCCATCACGCAAAGCTCACTACCTCCGCGCGTCGAAGCGCTACGACGGGGTGCGCGACGAGGGCATCGACTCGGCCGCTCTCCCCGCGCATCTCCGGCAAGAGAACCACTTCCCGGACGTGTGGCACGTCGATCTCATCGAGTGGGAGCAGCAAGGCTCCGCGGCCGAGGCCTGCGCCGACGTCCTCCTCGACAAGCGCTGGCCCGACTTGATTCGGCGGAAAGCGCTCCTCGCGCGGCTCACTGCCTTCGCAGTCGAAGTGCCGGGCGCCGCTGACGATGGTGGTGCCGCGGCGACGACTGCGCGGGTGCGCCTCGCCGAGCAGCTGGCGCAGCTGCAGCTCTACGCCGTGCTCTCGCCGCTCGAGAAGCTATTTGCGCGGGCCGAACGCGCCGTGAAGGTCGCCGTGCTCTCGGCGATGCAGACGCTCTTCTTCAAGCGCAGCTTCATCACGGTCCGATCGGGCCTGCGTGACCCCGACCCCGCGGTTCTCGATCAAGCTGCCAAGGCGGTCGAGTCGCTCTACTTCCAGCACGCGTTCGATCCGCTGTCCCGCATCGTGCGTGAGTCGTCGTTGCCGAACGTGCGTGCCAGCGCGCTCCGTGCGCTCGCCCGCGTCGACACGCCCGAAGCCGCCGAGTTCCTCCTCGGGATCCTCGAGCACGGGGCACCGGGCGATCGCCACGCCGCGCTCGACGGCCTCAAGCGCTCGCGTGGCGCGCGTTTTCTCGAGCTCGCAAAGACGTCGATACCGACGAGCCCGCCCGACGTGCAGGCCGCCCTTCGCGAAGTGCTGCGCGCGCGAGGCGTCGCCGCCTGATCTCCCGGGGTCGCCCGCCTCCGTCCGCTGCCCTCGAGAGTGGCTGAGGCTCGCGGCGGCGGCATGGTTTGTGCTGATCGCACTGTCGGCGTGGACCACGTATCAACACCAGTTCATCGATCTGCCGACGGGTTTGTGGGCGGGGCTGCTGGTCGTGGCCGCACCGGGCCCG
>CAXSGV010000405.1:6081-6786 GCA_964236615.1 uncultured Polyangiaceae bacterium | reverse complement strand
GTTGCCGAGCGCACTCAGACAGTCGCACTGCCGTTCGACGCGAGGTGGCTACCCGCCATCGCGACGTCGGCGGCACCGTCGACGTCGAGCGACGTGAAGTGCGAGAAGATGGAGGCGCCATCGACGGTGACGTGCGCCGTTCCATGCGCCGAAAGACCGTTGACGCAGAAGTCGCCCTCGAAGCCCAGCATCGTGACGTTCGCGCTCGTGATCGAAATGGCGGTCGTGTAATTGAACGCGGACAGCAGCGAGGCTTCGAGCGCGTCGGCATTCTGCAGATCGAACGCGGCAAGCGTCGGCAGCGCCGAGTTGTTGTTCCAGACGTGAACGTTCTCCACGCGAGAGGTGCCCGTTGCCTTGCCGACGAACATCCCCGCGTGGGGCGCCACCATGAACACGTTGGACACGAGCAAGTCGCGGGCATCGACGTCCGACGCCGAGTGGATGCCCCACTGTCCGTCGGTGATCTTCACATTTCGGATCGTCACCGAGCTGCCCGCGATCCGAACGACGCCGTGCGCGCTGCCGGTCTGGCCGGAGGCGATGAATTGGACGCCCGTGACCGACGCTCCGTCCGACAGCACGAGCCCGTCGTCGGCGAGGTCGGGCCCAAACCGCAAGGTGGGCAGCGCGTCGTACGTCGTCGGCCCGTTCATCCCAAAGGAGCCGAATGTCTCGCCAACGAGAGGTACACGCGGCGGCACG
>CAXSGV010000405.1:0-6071 GCA_964236615.1 uncultured Polyangiaceae bacterium | reverse complement strand
TACACAAAAAAATACACAAAAAAATACACAAAACAAAAAATACACACAACAACACAACAACCTACTCCGTGATCTTGTAATCGCCTTTCGGCAACGCAACCGAGGCATAGCCGTGATCGAGCGAGCACTGAATGGCCTCACGGAGCGCGAGGGTCGAGTCTTTGACTCCGCTCGGGTCGCCCGCGAAGAGGCAGCTCGATGCGACCGCGGTGGGACAGAGCCCGCAGCCGACAGCGACGCGATCGTTGCCGCACAGATCGCGGCCGTTCAGCGGTCCGCACGACCGACCGAGACGCGCGCAAAATGCGTCGTCGTTCTCTTTCGCGCACACGGACGCGTCGCCGCCGTCGGGGCGGGTCCCCGTCGCAGCGCTGTCGTCTCCGCCGCAAGAAAGCGCGACCAGAAGGAGGCTCGTCGTGAAGAGCGATCGCCGGCGACGTGCGCCCCGTACAAGGCGCGGGGTCATTGGTTGCTTCCGTTGCCGGTGACGACGACACCCGCGAAATTGCCCATGACGGAGCGTCCGTCGGGGTTCGTCAGGTTGAACGTATTGCCCGCGACGACGCCGCGCGTGGGCGGGGCGAAGAAATAAATTCCATGTCCGTTCGAGACGACCGTGTTGCCCGTCATCGTCACGTAGCGCGCACTGGTGATGGCAACGCCGTGATCGGTCGATGCGGTGTGCTCGATCGTCGTGCCGCTGAGGGTGAGCGCGGCGGTGCCGGACACGGCGACCGTCGAATGTTTGCTGGACACGAGGCGCCCGCTGGAAAGCGAGAGCACGGCGGAGTCGCCGAGCGCGACCGCCACATCGTCGGAGGTGATGGTGACGCTCGAGGCCGAGATGCGCCCGGTGCCCTTGACGGAGAGACCGAGCGTGCAGCCGTTCGAGTTGTACCCGGTGAGCGACGCAATGCTGCCGCCACCTTGGCCGCTTTCGCGGAACTCGACACCGGTGGCAACGCCGGCAGTCGAGACCTTCGAGGCGAGCATGTAGTCGTTGCGCCCGAAAATCAGGCCGTACGTGTCGGGCGCGACCGTGGCGCGAAGGACATGGATATTTTCGAAGCGCGAGATGTCGAGACCGAAGTCTGCCCAGACGCCAATCGTGCTTTCGAGAATTTCGATTTGATTGATGTAGAGCCGGCCTGCGTTGACTTCGGCAGGTGAGTAAATCCCGATTCCGGCGTTGACGACACGCACCCGCTGGATGCTGTTGCCGAGACCGGCGATGCGCAGCGCCGCCTTGCCCTTCGACTGCGGACCCGCGAACGCGATGACGACCCCCGTCACCGATGCGCGATCCGAGAGCTCGAGCGCGTCGTCCGCGAACGCGGCAGGAAACCGGAGCGTCGGCAGAGTATCGAACGCGCTCGGCCCCGCCGCAGTCGAGGGCGCCACCGTGCCCGCCGGATCCCCCACGACGGAAACGGCAGTCGGGACGACGAGCTTCTTCGATATCGAGAACGTGCCTTTGGGCACGACGACGGGCGCGAGCGCGTTCTTCGTGGCGCACGCCAGAGCGTCCTCGAAGGCCGCCGTCGCGTCTTTCACGCCCGTCGGATCGGCGTCGACCAAACAGACCAGCGGCGCGGTGGGCGTCACGAGCGCGGCGGTGGTGTGTCCTACGTTCCTTTCCTCGCCGCCGGGCGCCGAGCGCGGCTCGCACGCGGCGAAGGAGGCAAGAGCAAAGGCCGCTGCCGCGGTGACGCGCATTCCGAGAAGGGACGAAGCTCTCATGGCGCCGACCCTAGCCGACTCACGCGGCCTGTCGAGCGCGTCGCGCCGCGTCCGACGTACGGACACGCGCCTTCGGACGGGAACGTCCCGAGGCCGCGCGCGAGCTTCAGGGACCAAACGACGTCGCTGCCTTCGTGCGCCGTAATGCGCTGCTCCTCGACGACGATGACGCGGGCGCCGAGCTCGAAGACCTCCACCGCGGCGCCGGGCGGCGAACGGTCGAACGTGTGTCGCGTCTTCCCATCGGCGAGATCGACGCCGACGATCGCGCCGCTCTTCAGCGAGAGGAAGGCGCGCAAGGTCGGCAGCACCGGGAACATGTTCCGGCCCTGACGTGCAGCCTACTTGAAATGGCATTGATCAAGGAGGCGGAGGCAGTGCGAGAAAGGCGGATGCGGCGCCGAGCGTGATCCGTAACGCGCGCCCGCCGAGCCGCCCACCCACCACGACCCGCGTCGTCGTCGTCGAAGACAGCACGACCCACGACTTTTGCCAGGCCGCACCCTGCTGGAAGCCGAGGACGCAGCCGCCGTCACCCTCGAGCGGCGTGAGCCGGACGGGCCCGAAGTCACGACATGCGTACGCTGGTCCGTAGGGATCGGCATTCCACGCAACCTTCGCGGAGCCGACGCTCTTCAGCTCGATGACCAGGCCGCATCCCGTACGCTGATCGTCGTTGAGCGAACCCGGCTCCGCACCCGGCGGGATGGCGGGACAGACGTACTCGAAGGCGCGCGCCGCCATCGTCGGTCCGACCGAGGCCCATGTGCCCACAGGGACCGGCACCAGCCGCGCGAGCCATTCGGCCTCTCGCGCGGAGTGCTCGTTCACGATCGCCTTCAACCGCTCCCGTCGGAGGTCCCACGATTCGGTTTTTTTCAGGCTTCGCGCGAGCACGCTGCCGATGCGAATCGATTCGGCCGACGGCTCCAATAGGTCCCTGAGCTCCACTGCGGGCCGGGGATCCGTCGGTTTCCACGACATCTTCGATTCTGCTTCCGCGAGAGCGCGGTCCGCCGCCGGCAGCAAGGCTGCGATCGCGTCGAGCTCGCGCAACGCGCGGCACGTCACGTTCATCGTCGGCGTTGCGAGCGCGGTGTGAAACGCCGGGGTCTGGGGCACGTCGAGGCTACCGACGACGAAGCTCGTCTCGTACGGGTACGCTTTCGTCTGATCGCGGTCGTGCATCAGCCAGCGCACCTTCCTCCCCGCGGCAGCGTCGCGGAGGTCGGCGTCGGCACGCATGTAGAGCTCTGTCTTGCCGAGCGGGCCTTCGAACCGTTGGGTCGAGCGGCCATCGACGATCGTCTCGATCATGAGGTCACGCCCGTTGGCTCGGTCCCAGGCGGATTTCGCCCGAGGCGCAGGTTCGGTGAGGCCCACGCGGCACAGGACGACGGCACCGGAGAGGGCGACGGCGGCGCCGATCGGAGTGGCGGCGAACGTCCTCTCGTAAGCCCGTTGGACGTCGTAGGGGGTCGCTTGCGCGGAGAAGAGATCGGCGAAGGCGGTGTGCCCGGTCTTCGTGCCCTCTGCCGCACTCGACGCGTCCGCATTGAGGGCTGCCTCGAACCCACCATCGCCGAGGCCGACGTCGAGCGCAGCGTCGAGCGCAGCGTCGAGCCTCGCGTCGGGCGCCGTACGCTTTGCGTCACTCGGCTCGACGACCGGGCGGGCGCACCCGGCGGTCGTCAGGAGCACGGGCCCGCTGAGCACGACGAGCACGACGAGGTTGGCCGTTCTCTGCACGCGGACATCGTAACGTGGCCGGGTCCGCGCGGACGCGGCGAATGGTCTCCTTTGACGGCGTCGTCGAAAAGCGCCGAATCGAGTTGGGTGACTCGCGCACGACTTTGGGCGCGCCTGCGGAGTCGGGGATGGGGGCCGAAGCCCGGAACGACCACGATCCGATACGTGCCCCTTCGATCCAGGCGGCTCTTCCATTCAAGCGGGCGACCCGGGAGTCGGCGAGTCACGATCCATGCGCTTTCGGCGCTCAAAACCCCGCTAAACGGCTGCCTTCGTTAAACAACACACATCCACCGACCTCGGCACGGTCGATGCATTCGGCGCGCCCATGAACACGCACCCGCGCGTCTTTGCCTCGCTCGCCCTCGCCTTCTCTCTCTTTGCTGCGGCGTGCTCGTCCTCGGCGCCGCCGGACGACCCTACCGATAGCGCCGACGAGCTTCGTGGCGCCTGCGGCGGCATCGCCAACCTGACGTGCCGAGCCGGCTACAGCTGTTCGATCACCGACAAGCACCCAGACGCGACGGGCGTTTGCAAAAAGACGTGCGGCGGAATCGCGAACATCGGTTGCAGCAACGGCTACGAGTGCGTGATCACCGAGAAGTATCCCGACGCCTCGGGCCTCTGCACGAAGAAGGCGCCCGGAGCGGACGCTGGGAGCGACGCCGCCGACGCATCGGCCCGGCACTTCGCGACCGATACGAAGTTCGAGTACGTCATCGGCGTTGGCTGCGTGGCGCCAACCAACTGCAAGCAGTATGGCAAGTTCGGCAAAGACGGCAGCGCCTTCGTTCTGCTCACCGACGAGCCCAATGCAGGTCAGTACGAGCTCCAAGGCAACAAGATCGTCGCGACTTTCTTCACCAGCAGCGACGGCGGCGAACGCATGACGTTCACGCTGTCGGAGGACGGCAAGAGCGCCGTCAACGACGCCGACGGAAAGATCTGGCTGCTCGTCCCCTGAGCCCACGCTTCGCGATGAGCGCTACGCCTGCGAGGCTCACGATGGCGGCGCCCATCGTGGCGAGATCGAGGTGCTCGCCGCCGAAGGCCCAGCCGAGAAGAATGGCAACGAGTGGATTGACGTATGCATACGACGTCGCGATCGCGGGGCGCGTGTTGCGGAGCAGCCACGTGTACGCGCTGAAGGCGACGATGGATCCGAATACGGCGAGATAGAGGACGGCGAGGAGCGACCGTGTCGACGGAGTGACCGTGAGGCGCTCGCCGGTCGCGAGGGCGAGGGAGAGCATCGAGACTCCGCCCACGATCATTTGCATCCCTGTCGCGATCGCTCCTTTAGGCATCTCGAGCTTGCGGCTCCACATCGAGCCGATGGCCCAGGCGAGCGGCGCGAGGAGGAGCACGAGGCCGCGACGATCGAAATGGAGATGTCCGCCGAGATTCAGCAGGATGACGCCTAGAAATCCGAGGGCGAGGCCCACCCATTCGCGGCCCGTCGTGGTTTCGCCGGAGACGCGGCCGAAGATGGCAGCCCAGATCGGCATCGACGCGACGACGATCGCAGCGACGCTCGACGGCACGGTCTCCTCAGCGAGGGCGACTGCGCCGTTGCCGATCGTGAGAAGCAAGAGGCCGACCTTCGTGCACGAGAGCCACTCTTGGCGCGTGGGACGTGGGGCGCCACGAGCTCGGGCGACGGCGTACATCACGGTGCCCGCGAGGAGGAAACGCGGCCCAGCCATGAGGAATGGCGGCAGTGTCTCGAGCGCGATCCGCATCGCGAGATACGTCGAGCCCCAGACGATGTAGACGGCGAGAAGAGCGAGTACGAACATGCGTCTCCGGCGACTGCCGCGCGCACGTTACATCAACCGACGTGGAGCGACCCCGGCGGGCCGAGGCCACATTCACGAGCAGATGAGGAATTCGTCGATTCCGAAATGCGTGCGGCAGCGGAGCTCGCAGTCCGAGTGCGCGTCGCAGGCGCCGTTCAGGCATGCGCGCTCGGCGTCTCCCACCATGCCGTCGATGCACTTGCACGTGGCCGGCTTGCAGTCCTCCGCGACCGCGCACGCTTCGCCTTGGTTTTTCCCCACGCACGCTGGTCGGCTCTGGGAAGGCTCGGAGCTGCACGCGGCGACGACCGCTACGAAGGCGAATGCGAGGGCGGTGATCTTCATTCGCTCACCGTAGACCGGAAGCGCCGCTCTCTCGAGAGGGAGCGCGGCTCTGCTCAGGGCGTCCTTGATTCGGCTGAATTACTTCTTCCGCGGCGCCACGCTCTGGTAGCGTCGCCACGCGACCGGCTGGACGGCGCCCCGGGAGAGTGACGGACCATGGACCTCAACGAAATCTTGCAGGGCGCAGGCGGAATCAGCGCCATCTCGCGTGAGCTCAACATCTCGGAAGACGAGGCGCAGCGGGGCGCGACTGCGCTGCTCCCGTCGATTCTCCACGGCTTCGGCCAACACGAGGCGGCGGGCGCGGGCGGCGGCGGCGGACTCGTCGATATCCTCGCGTCCCTCGGCGGCGCAGCGCTCGCATCCAATGTCACTTCCGCGGAACCGACCGCAGTCGACAAGGGCGATGCGCTGCTTGGGCACATCTTCGGATCGAAG
>CAXSGV010000404.1:0-6799 GCA_964236615.1 uncultured Polyangiaceae bacterium | reverse complement strand
CTTCGTTGCCGATGACGTCCTCGTCCTGCGCGAGCGAAAGAGCGCGGACGGCGGCATCAAGAAAGTGCCCGCGGCGCTCGCAGCATTGCCCGCCTGGAAGGGGGCCCAGACGCTCGATCTCGTCGACGCGAAGGGCTGGGCGCAGGAAGGGGGCGCACCCCTCGCGCGTGGCGTCGCCGTCGTGTGCACCACGCTCGACGAGCTCCGTGATTTCGCGGCGCGCGTCATGCCGTCGACGAACGTTCGCGCCGTCGTCGCTCCATTCATTCCGAGCGCGCTCGTGACGCTCTTCAGCGCGTCGGGTATCGCGGCGCTCCAGGCCGAGACCTCGTCGCTGCTCCCGCCTGCGCTCGCCAAGGGGGCCGTGGGCAAGCCCGCCAAGGCCATGAGCGTCGAGCTGCCGGCGCCCGCGGCGTGGACGAAGAAGGACGCGCTCGTGATCGCGGTTGGTGCGGCCAAGGTGAAGTTTGCGTGGCTCGCGTCCGTGCGCGAGCGCGAGTGGGTCACGCGTGGTGCGCGACCGCGCGACGTCCGGTGATCAAGCCGTCAGACGTAGGGATTTTTTTCGTGCGCGCGGATCGCGGCGCGACCGTCCTCGAGCGTGAGGTCGGCGATCTCGTCGGCCTGAGCGGCGACATACGTGATGGTGACGCGCGCGGGCCGCGCCGAGGCCACCGATTCGTGCGGGCCGAGCATCAGGACCTTGCGCTTGAAGCCCTCGCCGCCGAGGTCGACGCCCACGAGGTAGCCCTTCGCGTCGAGCAAGAGATCGACGTCCCGGACCTCCTTATCGGGCCCGCTCTGACCGGCTCGCACCACGATCCGCGCGCGATCGTTCTTCGTGTCGTACATCACGCCCTGCGCCTGCTCTTCCCGAATCATCCGGTAATGGTACGATGACCCGCCTGCGAACGTTAGGAGACCTCGAATAGTGTCGAAGGGACGGCTGACGCGACAAGAGCTCGGTTGGTTGCTCACGCAGGAAGCTGCGGGGGCGGCGGAGCGTTTGCGCGTCGGCGTGCAGGTGTTGAAGACCAACGCCCCGCCGCCGATGGCAGACATGCCAGGGACCGCCGTCGAGATCGGCATGATGCCCGAGCCGCATACCGCCAACACCGGCCTCGATGCGACGCTCGATGCGCTCGATGACGCGATGAAGATGCTTTCATCGCTTCACCAGCGCCCGTCGGCCATGCGTGGCCGGCGCGGTCGTCTCGACCTCGCGGCGCTTCTCTGGGAGGTGGCTCCCGACGCGCGCGTTTCGATCGAGCCTGGAAGCGGCACCGAGGTCTTCGGTGACGAGGGCGAGCTGCGTCGAATGATCCACGTTCTCGTCGGGCACGGCACCGGCGCCGGCTCGGCGGTCACGATCAAGCGTGAGGGCGACGACGTTCGCGTCGCGGTCGTCCTCGGCCCCGATAGCTCCGCCACCGCAGAGACCGAGCGCGCTTGGGTTTCGCGCATGGCGATCCGCTACGGCGGACGGTACGAGCTCGAAGGCGGCGCCGAGGTGCTCAGCCTTCCTGCCGACGGCGTCTCCGAACGCAACGAGCGCGAGGCCCTTCGCAAGGAGCTCGACGAAGCGCGCAAGCAAGGCGAGGCCTACGCGCGCGAGCTGGCAGCCGTCTTCTCGCAAGAGGAGAGCGCGGCACGATCGCCGTCGACGATGCCTCCGCCGATGCACCTCTCGTCCGGAGGCCCTGCGGGCGGCGTCGATCGCTTCTCGGCGCTCGTTCGCTTCGCCGGTGGAATCGCCGCCGAGCTCCGTCACGTGCTGTCGCCCGCCGCGCGTCAGGTCCCGCCGCCGCGCGCGCCCGACGCGCCGCCTGCATCGATGAGCGGCAGCGCCGACGGCTCATCGCAAGAGCGCTGGGACACGGTCCGTCGCGCGTTGTCGCGCGCTCAGGATTTCGTCGGCGCGCTCGCCAGCCTCGGCGGCCTCGATCCGAGCGAGCCGTCGACCGAGGTCGACCTCCTCGAAGTCGCGCGCACGACCGCGTCGACGCTCGCCGGTCGTGCCGAAAAGGGCGGCGTTTCGATTCGCGTCGTCGGCGACCCGCCCGATGCGCCCATCCTCGCGCGCACGGGCCCACGCAGCGCAGCGATCCTCTTTCGCGAGCTCGTCGAGCAAGCGATCGCCGGTTCGCCGCGCGACTCCGAGGTGATCATCACCGTCGCCGCCGGAACCGAGCATGGGCCTCGCGTGACCGTCGACGACGCGGGCACACCGCTCCCCGCGTCGGCGCGCCGCGCCTTCGTGAACCTCGAGCTCGAGCCCGGCACCTTCGGCCGCTCCACCAGCGTGCCGCTCTACGTCGCGAACGAGATCGCCGCATGGCAGGGTGCGGTCCTCGAGCTCGCCGACGCCCCCGCGGGCGGCGTGCGCGTGACGGTCACGTACGCAGCCGACGGCTACGGCTACACGAAGCGCTAGAGCCCGAGGCAACCGACATGCGCATTCTGATCATCGAAGACTCGGACTCCATCAGCCGCATGATCGAGGCGCTCGTCTCGGGCCGGGGGCACATCGTCGAGACCGCTGCTTCGGGTCCGCGCGGCATCGAGCTGGCGTTCGCGAACGCGCCCGACGTCGTGCTGCTCGACCTGAACCTCCCCGGATCGTTCGATGGTTACGAGGTCTGCACGCGTCTCCGCGCTCAGCCGACCACGAAGTCCGTTCCGATCCTCATCATCAGCGCACTCGAGGACGAAGAGTCAAAGACGCGCGCCCTCAACGCGGGCGCCAATGCGTACTACACCAAGCCCTTCAGCCCGATGGCGCTCCTCAAGGAAATCGAGGGCGTGCGCTCCCGCAGCGACGGCAGCATCCCGGTGCCCGGCCCGCCGCGCGAGTCGAAGTAGCTCGCACGGCGAAGTCGCGCGGGCGCGTCGCCTCGAAGGCGCTCAGCCGAGGAGCGAGAGGTGCTTCTTCGCGCGCTCGGCCGCGGCAGCGATCATGGGCGTCGCTTCTTCAGCGGGAATCTTGAGCTTGATGACGAGGTCGTCGAGGAGCTTCTTCTCCTCGGGACCCTGCTCACCGTCGACGTACGAGAGCAAGACGGCGTGCTGGAGGACGGCACGGCGATCGTCGGCCGACAGATCCTGCATGTTGATGTCGTCGAGCGTACGCTTCTCCTTCGCGTAAGCCTGGAGCGCGGCCTTCTCTTCCTCGGTGGCGCCGAACGCGTCGAGGAGCGCATCGAGCGTCTCTCTCTCCTTGTCGGCGAAGACTCCATCGGCCCACGCCATGGGAACGAGCGCCCTGACAATCGCGAGATCTTCCTCGTGCATGGCCCGAAAATACCACGCGCAAAAAAAGATCTGTCGGGTTTTAGCGCGCGCTCACGCGGGCCTTGTGAATCGCCTGTCCGGGGGTGGGCTCCGAGGACACGAACTCGGCCTCTTTCAAGTGGAGGCGCTTGCGGTAAGCGCCCGGCCCGGCGACGAGGACGTCGATGTCCCCCTTGCACGGCAGCTGCTGGATCACGGCTTCGGGACCCATTCCGGCGAGCAGCCAGATCTCGGCCGCGCGCGGCGTCGATACGATGTGAACCGTGCCTGGTGCGCCTTCGCCGCCGACGTCAATCCCAGGATCGCCCTGCGGCCACGGTGGGTCGCCCGCGACGCCACGTGCGTTCGGCTTGCTGGGCTTCGCAGGATCGAGCTGGACTGCGACCTCGAACCGCGGCTTCCCGTCGGGGCCCGTGTCCCAGGTCGCCTTGGCGGGGACCACGGTACGCTTCGGGATGTGACCTTCGGCGGTGGCGACGAACTCGAGCCGCGCGCCGACCGGCATGTGCTCGACGTCGGCAGGAGCCTGGCCGACGCGGAGGAGCACCTCGGCCTTCTCGGGAACGTCGGTGACGGTCAGCGTCGCTTTGCACGTCTTGTTGCTCTCGACGACGACTGCGGCGCGCTGCTTCTCCGCCTCGCGGGCCACGCGTTCCTGCTCGAGCTTCTCCGGCGTGCGGCCGGTGAAAAACCCCGGCTTGAGCATCCACAGCACGCCTGCGCCGGCGGCGAGCAAGATGACGAGCAGCGCGAGCAGCAGGCGATCGGTCTTCGCCGGCTTGTTCAGCGGGCGCGTCCTGGGCTTCGTCTTCGCGGTCGGCAGCACGCGATCCTCGGCGTACGAAGGTGCTCTCGCGCGTCCTGCGCCCGGCGCTGACTTCGCGGCGTTCGCGACCGGAGGGCTCGAGCCCGTCATGGCGAGAAGCGAGTCGAGCCCGGCGTCGTCGGTGGGCGCGTCGTCGTGCATTGGAGCGCCGACCGGAGGCGGTGTCCGCGTCGGGTCGAGGCCGACCATCGCTTTGAGATCGCGCGCCACGGCTTTGTCGGCGCGCTCGTCCGAAACTTCGAAGGACGACAAGAGGCTGTCCACGTCATCGCGCGCGGGCGCGAGATCGGCGCGCGCGGGCGCGAGATCGGCGCGCGCGGGCGCGAGATCGGCGCGCGAGATCTCGAGCGTGGGGAGCTCTTGAATCGAGCGCTCCGGGCCTGTCGCGTGCGCTAACAGCTCCGATGGGATGTCGCGCTTCGCCGTGGTTGGATTCTCTTCGGCGTCGAAGGTCGGGGGCGCGAGGGCAGCCGCCGCGGCAGCGACGATCGCGGGATCGGGCTCGGCTCGCTGAGACGCAGGCGAAGCGGCGGGCGGAGGTGGCGTGCCGATGTTGCCATACGAGGGTGACGACGCGCGCGGGCCACGCTCCGAAGCGGGTACCGAGGCGTTGCGACCGACGCCCAACGTGACGCGCTTCACTTCACGTGCGAGACGCGCGAGCGCACGTCGGCCCGCCGATCGATTGACGGGGATCAGCGCAGCCTCGAGCTCCGATACAAGGCTCGCGATCCCGGTCCCGGGGGCGCGTTTCGCGACGAGCGCGAGCGCGGGGGTCTGCGAGCCGCTTGCCTCGAGTAGCTTCTGCAGGATGACGCGCACCGAGGCTTCGGCGTCGCCAGGTGCGTCGGCGCGTTTGGGGCGAACGAGCGCGACCGAGCCTTCGTCGCCGATGTAGACGGTGCGCGGATCGATCTCGCCTGTCGCTTGGCCCGCCCCCTCGGCGATCTCGAGCGCGAGGTAGCCGGCGAGCTCGGGCGCGAGCGGAACACGCTTGCCGGTCACGACGGCGAACACGTCTTCGAGGGTCATCGACGTCTCGAGGCGACTGCTCACGCGGGCCTCACGGCAACGCCGGCGTCAGCGAGGAAGCGCTTGGCTTCCGCGATGGTGTGAAGACCGTCGTGGAAGATCGATGCAGCGAGCGCGGCGTCAGCGCGCCCCTCGACGAGTCCCGCGCGCAGGTGCTCGAGCGACCCGACGCCGCCTGACGCGATCACCGGGATCGACACCGCGTCGCCTATCGCGCGCGTGAGCTCGAGATCGTAGCCAGCCATCGTGCCGTCGCGGTCCATGCTGGTGACGAGCAGCTCGCCAGCACCCGCGCGCATCATCTGCTCTGCCCACGCGCACGCATCGAGCCTCGTCGCGGTGCGGCCGCCGTGGATGAACACCTCCCAGCCGCGGCCGTCCTTCTTTCGCTTGGCGTCGATCGCCACGACGATCGCCTGGCTGCCCCACGCATCGGAAGCGCGGGTCACGAGCTCGGGCGTCTGCACGGCGCTCGTGTTGATGCTGACTTTGTCGGCGCCCGCGTCGAGCAGCGCCTTCACGTCCTCGGTCGTGCGAACGCCGCCACCGACGGTGAGGGGAGTGCACGTGGCGTCCGCGGTGCGTGCGATCACGTCGAGCAGCGCACCGCGACCTTCGGGCGAAGCGCCGATGTCGAGAAACGCGATCTCGTCGGCGCCGCCCGCGTCGTAGCGCGCGGCACACTCGACAGGATCGCCGGCGTCACGCAAGCCGACGAAGTTCACACCCTTGACCACGCGTCCCGCTCTCACGTCGAGGCATGGGATGATGCGCTTGGCGAGCATCCGCTCTACGCGCCGCGTTTCTCTTTGCCGCTGGCGGCGCCGGTGCCTGTTGCTGCGCTCGCGGCAGTCGGCTTGTGGTCGTTGGTGTCGAGCAGCTTCTCGATCGAAGCGAGGTTGTTGTCGATCGCCTCTTGGACGATCTGCGTCATCGCCGCGCTCGCGCCCTTGAGCGCCTCGTAGTACCGCTGACGTTCCGTCGAGTGCACGATCGCTGGCGGGTACCCGTTGCGGAGGAGCATCAGGTTCATGAAAAGGCGCGCCACCTTCCCGCTGTCATGCGTGAAGGGGAACACGCGAACCATGTCGTAGTGCGCGCGTGCCGCGATCCGCACCGAGTTGCGAGAGCTCTTGGTCTCGGGGTCGGCGACCCAGTCGAGGATCTGCCGCATCTTCACGGCGATCTTGTCGGGCGCGGTGTACTCGTGGAAGTAGAGGCGGTGTTGGGGCACGTCCTTGCGGTAACGCACCGTCTTCACATCGCCTTCCTCGGGGTGAAGGATCACGTAGATCTTCTTCACGACGTCGAGGTTGATCGGCAGGCGGCGCTTCGTCGCGTAGTCGCGGATGTAGTCGAGCGCTTCGCGGTGACGGCGAATCTCTTCACACACCGGCTGCAGGCTCGAGTCGGCGACGACCGTGCTGAGCGGGTCGATCGCAGTCTTGAGCTCCTGGAAAGTGTAGACCACACCCTCGAGCGCGGAGTCGTGGTAAATCCACGACATATCGAGGTTTTCGCGGTAGCTCGCCTGGAACGAAGGCTCCGCCTTGATCAGGCGACCTTCGAGCAGCGAAGTCCGCTCCTCGATGGAGAGAGGCTTCGGCGGCGGGGGCCGCGGCAATGCGTGATGCTCGCGCGCCGGAGCTA
>CAXSGV010000403.1:0-6803 GCA_964236615.1 uncultured Polyangiaceae bacterium | reverse complement strand
CTCGACGGAGATGGGCGGCCTCCAGGAGCGCATCACGTCGACGAACAAGGGCTCCGTCACGTCCGTGCAGGCCATCTACGTGCCCGCCGACGACCTGACCGACCCGGCGCCCGCCACCGCCTTTGCCCACCTCGACGCCACGCCGGTCCTCAACCGCGCGCTCACCGAGATCGGCATCTACCCGGCCGTCGATCCGCTCGACTCCACGTCGACGCTCCTCGATCCGCAGGTCATCGGCAACCGCCACTACGCGGTCGCGCGGCGCGTGCAGTCGACGCTCCAGAAGTACAAGGACCTCCAGGACATCATCGCGATTCTCGGCATGGACGAGCTCAGCGAGGACGATCGCCTCGTCGTCTCGCGCGCGCGCAAGATCGAGAAGTTCCTCTCGCAGCCCTTCTTCGTCGCCGCGCAGTTCACTGGCCTCGAGGGCAAGCTCGTGAAGCTCGAGAAGACGATCGACGCGTTCGAGCAGCTCGTCGACGGGAAATACGACGACGACGCGAAGTACCCGGAGCAGGCGTTCTACCTCGTCGGCGACATCGACGACATGAAGGCCAAGGCCGCCGAGCTCACCAAGACGAAGAAGGACTGAGCGCCTCATGGCCGACAACAAGATCGAGCTCGAGATCGTCACGCCGCGCGGAAAAGCGCTCGGCGTGCAGGTCGACGAGGTTCGCGCGCCCTCCATCCAAGGGGAGTTCGGCGTTCTGCCGGGCCATCTTCCGCTCCTTGCTTCGTTGCGGAACGGGCTCATCACCTACCGGCAGGGCAACGAGGAGCACCGCTGCGCGATCGGCGGCGGCTTCGCCGAGGTGGGGCCGACGAAGTGCCTCATCTTGACCGACGAGTTCACCGAGCGCGACGCGGTCGATCCCGTCCTCGTGCGACGCGAGCTCGCCGAGGTGCAGGGCGATCTCAGCAAGCTCGCCGGCGATGCCGCCATCGACGCCACCGACGAGCGCGTGCGCGTTCTCGTCGAGCGCGAGAACTGGCTTGCCGCGCAGCTCGAGCTCTACGGCGACCCGCCCCCCGCGACGATGCGCCCGTTCGAAGAGTATGGGCCGCCGGCGCCGCCGGACGACGCCGACGTGCCGACGGACTCCACCAGCCCCTCCGACCGGACGTAGACCGAGCGCATGGAGCAGCAGCGGCTCGTCATGTTCGCCGGAGTGGCCGCCATCGTGGGGCTCGCCGCGGCGTTGATTCTTCAACCCCCCGCGAAGGCGCAGACTTCCGCGAGCGTCGATGACGCCGGGCTCGATGCGGCGCCCGACGCGAACCTCGCGATCGCGCTCGACCTCACCGGCGGAGATGCCGCGGGTGAAGCGATCGATCTCGCTGCCCATCCCGACACGCGCGACCGCACCGCCGACGGCGGCATCGGCTCCCGTATGTCCGACGGGACGCTCGTGCCCACGCTGCCCGAGAAGGCTCCGCGCAGCGTGCGCTGTGGGGTGATTCTCGTCTCGTACACCGGCGCGCAGGGGGCTCCGCCGAACGCGCGCGCCAAAGATGCGGCGACCGAGCTTGCCCAGAAACTTGCCACCGAGGCCAAGACCGACTTTCACTCGGCGGTGTCGCACGGTGACACGGGCTCGAGCGAAGACGTCGGGCGCGTTCCGCGCGGCGTTCTCGAGCTCGCGCCCGAGTACGCTCTCTTCACCTTGCCCGCGGGGGGCGTGAGCGATCCGATCGACACGCCGCGCGGGTTCTGGATCGTCAAGCGCCTCGAGTAAAACCGAGACTCAAAAGGAAATCACCATGGCCACCATCGACATCTCTCGAGCTCACACCCTTACGAAGGACGACGCCAAAAAGAAGGCGGAGGAGCTCGCCAACGGGATGAAGGAGAAGCTCGGCCTCGACTGGAAGTGGGCCGGCGACAACATCGAGTTCAAGGCCGAGAGCGGCGCGGCCAAGGGCGCGAAGGGCGAGGTCCGCGTCTCGGACAAGGACGTCCGCGTGCTCGTCGATCTTCCGTTCATGCTGCGCGTGATGAAGGGGACGATCGAAGAGAAGATCACCCAGAAGCTGACGTCGCTCCTCGCCTAAATCACGGAGCAGTTCATGCTCCTCGATTTGGGACGGGTCTAGTGGGCTCTGCCCCTCAAAACCTGCGGTTTCGAGCCTTCCCACGCGCCTTCGGCGAATCGTGCTTCGCACGATCCCGCGTCGGAATTGCGGTCGTTCATTTGGAACGAGCCGGCGCATAAACTCCCGAAACGGGTGCCCGTGCGGTACCCTTTCGTCCCACTCGGGGTATGGCGTCGCACACATTCAGCCAGCCACCCGCCGCTTCTGCTGAGCAAGCGAACGCGGTGCGAGCGATCGAGGGCGCCGTAGGCAACCTACGGGCAGAGATCGCAGGCACGACGGACAAACCACGTCAGGCGCGCCTGCTTTCCGAGATCGGCGAGCTGCACGAGCGTGCGGGCGACGAGCCTGGCGCGGCGCGCGACTACCTTGGTGCGTTCAACGCCGATCCGGCGTTCCGCGAGCCGCTCGAAGGTCTCGTACGGCTGCTCGAGCGACGCCGCTCGCTGAAGAACCTCGGCCGCCTCATCGACGCGCTCGTTCGAGCCGCAGTGACGCCCGAAGAGAAGGTCCGCGCCCTGACCATGCGCGCTGCGTTTCTCGAAGACGTCTCGAAGGATCTGCCAGCGGCGAAGGCCTCGCTCGAAGAGGCAAGCGCGATCGACGTACCCGCCGCCGAGGCGAGCGCCGTTTGGATTTCCGTCGAGCTGCTGGCCGCGAAGATGGGTGAGCCCGAGCTCCGCCTTCATGCGCTCGGCGAACGCGCCGCACGCTCCACCGACCCGACGTGGCGCGGTCTGCTCTTGATCGATCTCGCGCGCATGGCCGCGACGGCCGGTGAGCACCACAAGGCGTTTGCCCTCCTCGAAGAAGCGCGCGCTCTCGAAGGCGGCGCGACGTACCTCGCGACCGTCGCGACCGAGCGACTGGCGCAGGCGATCGGCGATCACACCGACCCCGACACCGTCAAAGCGCGCGCCGACGCCTACGCTGGCGCGCTCGAAGCCCAGGCCGAGCTGATCCTCGGCGCGACATCGGACCCCGAACGCGGCGATGCGCTCGGCGTGCCCCGAAGCGTTCGCGCGAAAGCGTTCATGGCGGACGCATGGTTGCGCGCGGCCGACGTGCGTCGCCTGGCCGGCGACATCGCCAAGGCTGCCAGCGTCCTCGATCGCGCGCTCGCGATCGCGTCGTCCGACAGCGAGCCGCGCGGGTCGATCGCCCTCCCCGCCATCACGATCGCGCGCATGCGCGTCGCCGAATCGATGGGTGATACGCAGCTCGCCGCGAAGCTCGCGGCCGCGCTGCTCGAGGACGAACAAGATGGTGGCGTGGCGGCGTCGCTCGCAATGCGCGTCGCAGAGCACGCGGCAAGTGAGGGCGATGCGTTTGCTGCGCTCGCAGCGCTGGAGAAGGCCGTTGCGAAGGATCCGTCGTGTCTGCCGGCGCGCGCGCTGCAGCTCGATCTCCTCGCTGACGGCGGTGACCACGGCGCATTCGCGTCTCAGCTCGAAGCGTTTGCGGAGCTGTTGCCGACCGACGAAGCAAAGGGCCGCGCGTTTCTGCTCGCGGCCTACGTCTGGGGCGCGCAAGCGAACGACGTCGACGGGGCCAAGGCCGCACTCTCGCAGACGAGCATGTACGGCGTCCCCCCGGCAACGAGCGCGCGCCTCGCGCGTTCGCTCGCAAGCTTGCAGGGCGATCTCGCGTGGCAGGAAGAGGCCACGCGACGACTGCTCACGTCGGGCACTGCCGACGCGGAGGAGCAGCAGCAGCTCGGCTTCGAGCTCGTTCGCTCGAGGCTCGCGCGCGGCGACGCGGATGGCGCGAGGAAGGCGCTCGGAGCGCTCGCGTCGCTGGGCACGCAAGGCGCGTGGATCGCCGCCGCGCTCGAAGCGTTCCTTCCGGCGCTCGAAAGCGACCCCGCGCTCGATGTTCAAGTCGCCGAGGCGCGCGCACGCGCTGTCGAACGCCTCGCGACGCTCGAAGAAGATCCCGCACGTGCGCGCGGCCTCTCGCTCGTCGCTGCGACGACGGCGCAACGTGGTGGCGACATCGAAGGTGCACGCTTGCGTGTGCGCGCGCTCGTCGAGCGCGACCCCGCCGACGTCGTGGCGGCCGTCTACCTCGCCGGCCTCGAGCGTGCCTTGGGCGATCATGCGGCTGCCGCCGACGTGCTCGCCGCATGCGGAACGCAGACGAGCGATCCGGAGCTCGCTGCGGCGCTTCACCTCGAGGCTGCGTTCGCGCGTTGGCGCGCCGGCGAACGTGAAGCCGCGCTCGATGCGTTCGCACACGCGGCGAGCACGAACGACGTGTCGAAGGCCGTGCTCGCGTGGGCCGCGCGCGGCGTTCATCCCGATTCGATCGAGTCGCGCCGGCGCGCAGTCCTTGCGGGCATCGACTCCGGCGAGGACGCCGTGTGGACGGGCCTCGAGCAGCTTGCGACCGAGCTCGCGGCGGGCGAGACGGATGCCGCGATCGAAGCGCTTGCGATGATCGAGGAGGAAGCTGAGGGCGATCTCGCGATCGCTGCGGTATTCGCGTGTATGGTGCTGTCCGAGGGCGCCGACGAGGAGAGCCGCGAGCTCGTCGACACCGCGCTCGCTCGCCTCGCAGGCTCGGGCACGCTGCCCAACCAGATTGCAGCGTCCGAGCAGCTCCGTCGCGTCCGCGCGATCGATCCCGAGGCCGCCGTAGAAAAGGCGCAGCAATGGTTCGATGTCGGCGGCGGCGCGCACGCTGGGCTCGAATGGCTCGCCGCCACGATGGTGACTCGCGACTTCGCGCGCGAGGCCGACGCGCGTCGCGGTTTGGCAGCGCTCTTCGTGGGCGCGCCGAGTGAGGCTCTCGAAGTGAGCGCGACGATCCTCGACAGCGTTCGGACGGGCCGCGCCGACGTCGCGCTCCTCAGCGGTCGTTCGGACGCCGTACGCCTCGCAAACCTCGAGACCACGCCGCCCGGCTCCGCACCCGCGCGACGCGCCGAGGTTCTCCAGAGCCTCGAGGGCGCGCTTGGCGACGAGGCCTCGCTCGACGCTCTCGCCCTGAGCGGTTGGTCCTTCCTCGCCACGAACGAGTCGCGCGAGGCGCTCGAGATCTTCGACGAGGTCGCCGAGGCGCGGCCGGAGGATCTCGCCGCGTGGGAAGGCCTGCGCACCGCAGCCGAGATGCTCGGTGACAAGGAACGTCACGCGCACGCGGCGCGCGAGCTCGGCCAGCGCTGCGCGGATCGCCGCCGAGGCGCCGCGTTCTGCGAGGAAGCGGGGCACCTGCTCGTCGCGCTCGGCAAGCCCGAGGAAGCAGAAGCCGCGTTCGAAGAGAGCTTTGCGAAGGATGCCTCGCGAGGCGTCGCGTTCGACAAGCTGTTTCGGCGCGTCCGCGAGCGCAAGGATGGCGACAAGATGCTCTTCCTCATCGCGCGTCGCCTGGAGCGCACCGACGATCCGACGGAGCTCGGCAAGCTGTTCTGGGAACAGGCGCGTGTCCTTCGTGAGAAGGGCGATCACGACGGCGCGCTCAAATCGCTCGAGAACGTCACGATGATGGAGCCCGAGCACGTGGGCGCGCTCGCGCTCACGGGCGAGATATTCATCCGCCGGGGCCAGTACGAAGAGGCGGCCACGAGCCTCGCGACGCTGGCCACGATCGAAGAGGCGCCTGCGAAGAACCGCGTGACGGCCGGCATCGCGGCCGTCGATCTCTACGAAAACAAGCTCGATCGCTACGATCGCGCGCTCGAGGTCTTGCTCGCGCTCCACAAGGCGAAGCTCTCGACGTTGCCCGTGCGCGAGCGCCTCGCCCGCGCCGCCGCCCGCACCGGCAGCTGGGCCGAGGCCACGAGCATCCTCGAGGAGCTCATGAAGGAGCGCCCCGAATCGCAAGGTCGTATCGAGGCTGCGCGGCTCGCCATGGCGATCTACAGAGATCGCCTCAACAGCCCCCGCGCGGCGGTCCATGCAGTGCTTCGCATCCTCGAAGAATCTCCAAGTGACGGCGACGCGATCGACGCGTTGCTCGAGCTCGACAACGTCGACGTCCAGACGAAGGAGCGCCTCTTCGCCCGCGGGCGCGACACTCTCCTCGCCACGCTGCGCTCGCACCCGCCCGACATGCCCATCGCGCGCCGCCTGACCAAGATCGCGCATGCCATGAAAGACCACGAGGTCGAGCAGATTGCGCTCTCGACCACCATCGCTCTCGCTGGCAGCGATCCGGCGAGCGACGTCGCGCTCCTGCAGATGATGGCGCGCAAGGTGCGCGTCCCCCAGGTGGCGCTGACCTCGACGATGCTCGGCTTGCTGCTCGCGCCCGGTGACGACGGTCCCGTCGCGCAGCTGTTCGCGATGCTGGCGCCGACCCTCGCCGAGGCCTTCGGTCCGTCGCTTGCGACCGTCGGCGTCACGAAGAAAGACCGCGTCGACGCCAAGAGCGGCCTCGCTGTGCGCAACGAGATCGCCGCATGGGCAGGCGCGTTCGGCATCGCCGAGCTCGATCTCTACGTCGGCGGGCGCGATCCGCAGGGCATTCAGGGGATCCCCGGCGAGGTCGCCACCATCGTCATCGGCTCGAGCATCAACGCGCCGCTCGGTACGACCGTGCGCGGGCGGGTCGTTCGCGAGCTCTTGGGGCTCGTTCGGGGCACGACCCTTCTTCGCTCGCGCGACGACACGACCATCGCGGCGATCGTGGTGGCGGCGTGCCACCTCGCCGACGTACAGATCCAATCACCTTCCTACCCCCTCCAAACCAACATCAAAAAAAAC
>CAXSGV010000402.1:6256-6805 GCA_964236615.1 uncultured Polyangiaceae bacterium | reverse complement strand
TCGCGTGCTCTCCTTGGCGTGATCGAGCACGCCGTCGGGGATCGGATGCCCGTGGACCTTCGCCTGGTGCAGCCCCCACAGCGCGTAGGTCGTGACCCACGCGTTGCCCCGCGGGGAGTCGCTCCAGTAGCCGAAGCTTCCGTCGGGGAGCTGGTTCTTCACAACCTTTCCGATCGCCTCGTCGATGATCGGCGTGAGGTTCGGCGGCAGTTTGACGCCATAGTCGCGCGCGAGATCCGTGAGAGCGACGAGAGGCACGAGGCGGCTGACGAGCTGCTCGGTGCAACCGTAGGGATACTGCAAGAGATGCTCGACGCCTTCGTCGAGCCCGACCAGCGCAGTCGACGCGAGCCGCACGTCGAGGCCGCCTACGTCGTCGCGCATCGCGCGCAGATCACCGAGCTTCTCGGCGCTCGCCTCGGTGGTCTCGCCGTAGAGCGCCACGGCTTCCATGCTGAGTGGCACCATCACCTCGCGCGTGACCTCGACCGCGTCGGTCTCGCCACCCGCCTTGACCCGAAACGCGAGCTTCGCCAGACCCGACTTCGG
>CAXSGV010000402.1:0-6246 GCA_964236615.1 uncultured Polyangiaceae bacterium | reverse complement strand
CATCTACGCCGTGTCGCTCTTCCTGCTGGTCTTCAGCGCGATCGTCTTCTTCGCTTCGCCGGCCAGCGTCGCGCCCGTCACCTGCGCGGTGACCTCGACTTGCGTCGCAGGCATCCCCTTGGACGAGACGACGATGCCGGCGTCGATCGTGTCGCCGGCGCGCATGAAGCGCGGGAGCGCCGGGCGTGCCATCAGCTTGCGGCTTGCGGTGATTTGCGACTCGCCGAAACCGAAGCGGTCGTCCTCAGCCGCCACGACCGCCATCAGCCGGTAGGTCGTGAGGCTGTCGGGCAGCTTGAACTTCACGTGTGCCTTTCCTTCCACGGCGACGAGCGACGGTTCGAAGTACGCAGTGGCGCGGAAGTCGTGGCGGACATCGCCGCCGCCCCCGCCCTCACCGCCCTTGTCGGCGCCCGAATTTCCAAGCGACGTGAGGAGGATCTTCGCGAGGTCCTCACGGCTCTCGAGCGAGAAGACGGACAGGGGTCGCGGCGCGGTGAAGACAGGGATCGGATCGGGCGTCTTGTAGGCCGTGAGCATCAGCACGCCTTCGTCGACGGCGTAGAACGTCACGTTGCTTCTCACGGGCTTGCCCGCGCGGTCGGTGACGGCGACATCGACGTCGAGCAGCTCGCCTGGTCGCAGATCCTTCTTCGACGGCGAGACCGCGACGGTGAGTCGACGCGCTTCGGGGTTGACGATCACTTCGGCGTAACCGAGACGGAACGAGGGCGCGCCCACGTCCCCGCCGGCTTTCGCCTTCAGCGATTTTCCGTCGGCACCGGGCTTCGGCAAGGGCTCCTGGGTTCGTCCACGGACGAGGTGCACCGACACGAACGCGTTCGGCCGGAGATCCTCCGTGATGGGGATCTTCACGACGGGCATCGGTCCCGAGACCATACGCCGCTCCTGGCGGTACACGCCCGCGCGCTCCACCGTGATCCATGCCTCGGCCTCCTTGTAGGGGCTCTTCACGAGCAGCGTCGCGGTGTCGCCGACCTCGTAGGATTTCTTGTCGAGCACGAGATCGAGCTTCGCGGCATCGGTCATCGACCAGCCGACCTGCTCGCCGTCGCCGAGCACGTAGAGCGAGTAGCTCGAGGCCACGTCATTGCCGCGCGGATCTTTCGCGGTCGCGTGCACCAGGTAGTAGCCAGGCTCGGCGAGCGGAAGGTTGCAAGATGCAAGCGTCGACGTGGCCGTGCTCGTCGCGATGCACGAGGTGATCACGGCGTCCTTCGGTTTGCTGTCGTAGTGCAGCCCCGACTCGCCGCTGGTCTCTACGACGGTGTGCCAGGTGCGACGCACGAGCTCGATCTTGATCGGCACCGCGCCGCGACGCTTGCCGCTCGGCTCGATGGCCGCGGCTTCGACGGTGAGCGTGCCCTTGGGAACGAAGAGCTCCTTGGGTCGCTTGGTCGCCAGATAGAACTCGCCCGGGTGCACGATCGCGCTCGAGCGTCCGGCGATGACCTGCCGGCTCACGTCCTCGACCTCACCTTCGATCGTCACGACCTCGGTGCCGCGCTGGTGGGGGAGCGCGAGCTGCACCTCTGACGCCCACTCGCCCTTCGCGCCAAGAGCGCCCGTCTTGGTGTCGATCTCCGCGGCGCGCTCGTTGCCGTCGTAGCTGTCGGCGAAAAACGCGTCGTCGTCCAAGACGAGCGCTTCACGGTCGAGCCCGGGTGGCATGAACGATCCTGGCCCTCGCGTCACCGTCGCGCGCACCTTGCCGTCGCCCATCGGTGCGCCGAACAGGTAGTCGCCGCGGACGACGTACGCCGCCTTGTCGCCGCGGACGTACGCCGGCTTGTCGGGCTCGACGGCCACCTTGAACTCGGCGGGCCGGTAGGCGGCGATCTGCACGTTGGTGCTCGCGCTGCCGAGGTGCACGCTCACGTCACCAGGTAGCGACGGTGCACCGGGAGGCGGCGCTTGTTCGGGCAGCTCGGCGCGAAGCTCGATCGAGCCGAGCTTCGCGGCTGCGGCGATCGGAACGTCGATCGCGAAGTCGCCGAACGCGCCGAGCGTGAGGCTCTTTTCGAAGAATTTCTCGCCGCCCGGATCGTAGGCCTCGAAGTGCACGTCGCGACCCTTCGGGGTCTCGGTGCCACGCGCGAGCGGCTTGCGAAAGAGCCCCTTCACGCGCACGGTTTCCCCGGCCTTGTAAATGCCGCGGTCGGTGATGAGCATGCCGAACGGCGTCAGACGTCCCGCGGGATCGCTCGAAGGCTGAAAGCGCCACGGGCTCAGCATCTCGCTCACCTGACGGAAGGCCCAGTCGTCGCCGACGCGCGCGGTGATGACCGCCTCGTCGTCGGGCTGGCCGTCGGGACGCACCGGCGAGTACCGCTCGACAGGGATCGTGGCCACGCCGCCAGCGTCGGTCTTGGTCGCGAAGATCTCGGCGCCCGTCGGCCCGCGCACCGTGACGGTCGCGCCCGCCGAAGGCTTGCCGTCGGAGAGTCGGCTGACCCAGACGAGGCTGCCGAAGCGGCTCATCTTCGCCGTCACCGCGAGATCGGTAACCGAGAGCACGTGCGTCTCGTCACGCGACGCTGTCTGGCCGTCCATTGCGAGGTGACGCTCGGGTGCGCGAATGGCGAGCAGCGCGGCGCCGCGCCCCTTTTTGGCTGCGAGGATCGTCTCGAGGCTCACCTTCTTGATCGCCTGCACGTTCGGCGGCGCGGCTGGGCGCACCGTCTCGCTCGTCGTGTGCGCGAGCTTCTTGAGCTCGGCCATCTCGTCGCGGCCGCGGCCACCCTCGCGCTTGCGTGTGAGGATCTTCGTGGTCTCGACCTCGTCGAGCGCCGCCGTCAGCAGCTCGAACGACGCCTGGTTGATGCTGCCGATCGGGATCTCTTTTGCCTTGGGTCGGAGCGCTTCGAAGATGCTCCCCGATAGACCAACCTCGACCTCGGGCCACTCGTCGTCGGTCTCGAAAGGCAGCACGGCATCACGCGCGAGCACCTGGCCGAACTCGTCCTTCATGCCCGCAAGGACGATGAGCTTGTAGCCACGCGCGGCACGAAGGCGCGCCCACACGCCTTGGTTGTCGGAAAGATTCTCGTCGTCGCCCACGGTGCCCCAGTCGATCTTCAGCGGCGGATCGAGCCGAACGTGGGTCTTCCACTCCTTGTAATTTACACGGTTCGTCAGCTCGACGCGGACGCTGTCGCGCGCGGCGCATTTGCCGTGCGGCGTGTCCTTGAAGCAGTCGAGCTTGCCAGCGCGGAGCGGTCCGTAGGTCCGCATCTCGACTGTCTTGGCGGTGCCGGTCGGCAGCGGTCCCTCGAGGCCGCGCAGTGTGGCGCCGAGCTCGATCGCGACGCGCGTATCGAGCGGCAGCGGCGCCGCGGGCACGATCTGCACGAGCATCTTCGTGTCGGCCTTGGGCCACGCGGCTTTGAACGGGACACTCTTGCTCTTCTTGTCCTCGCCGACGAAGAGCTTCACCGCCCGCTCGACCTCACGCGGATCGACGGGCTGGTTGAAGCGCAGCTCGAACTTCTGCGCCGGAATCAAGCGCGTGGCGCCCTCCCCGGGATCGAGCCGTACGACGCGCGGCGGCGGCGTCGTGAAGCTGAAGACGTAAGCGTCCTTCAGCACCTCACCGGCGAGTGATTTCGTTCCGGCAGGGACCGTGACCGTCAGCTCCGTCGCACGCGGCAGCGCCGTCTTGGGCGCGAAGATGAGCCCGCTCGTGCCCATCCAGCGCCACTCGCCCTCGGGTGGCGGCGCGTTCTTGGCGACGATCTTCACGGGCGACGGAGCCTCCTCGCCCGCGAGATCGAGCGCGCGCATCGGTCGGTTGAAGACGACCGTGACCTCGGCAGGGTCTTCCGTCGGGCCCTTGGGGCCGGCGAAGACGACCCCAAACTCTTTGGCGCTGTTCTTCGAGGCGAGCTCCGCGTCGAGATTGAGGGTGTGCGAGGGCGCGACGTTCGGCGCCCTCGCGCCGGGGAAGCAGCTGACACCGGCGAGCACGACCATCAAAACGAAGGGCGCGCGGAGCGAAACGACAGGACGGGGGGACGGGGGCATCAGGTTGCTCCGACATCAATGTGTGTGCCGTCGACGGTCGTCCGCGACGAGCCCACGTAGTGCGGCAAAGAAGCACGTTTTCTGCTCGATCGTGAGCGCGATGGAGCGTGCTCGTGGACACGTTCCGTGTGCCCTCGACCACGCAAGGGCGCGTGCCCTCAGCAAGCGCGCGCCGAGGCTACACGTGGATGAGAGCTTGCGCGGAACCCCGTCTACGGCTAGATGTCCGCCCTGAAATGGCCGTAGAAACGCTGCGCAACATCGCTATCGTCGCTCACGTCGACCATGGCAAAACGACCCTGGTCGATCACATGCTCCGGCAAGCCGGAACGTTCCGCGAGAACGAGGTCATGGTCGATAGGGTCATGGACTCGAACGACCTGGAGCGTGAGCGAGGAATCACGATTCTCGCCAAGAACACGAGCGTTCGCTGGAAAGACAAGAAGGGTCAGACGGTCAAGATCAACGTCGTCGACACCCCCGGCCACGCCGATTTCGGTGGCGAGGTCGAGCGCACGCTCCTCATGGCCGACGGCGCGCTGTTGCTCGTCGACGCCGCCGAGGGCCCGCTCCCGCAGACGCGTTTCGTGCTCAAGAAGTGCCTCGAGCTCGGCTTTCCGATCATCGTCGTCATCAACAAGATCGATCGTCAAGACGCTCGCCCGAACGACGTCCTGAACGAGGTCTTCGACCTCTTTTGCGATCTACAGGCGAGCGACGCGCAGACCGACTTTCCCGTCGTCTACGCCATCGGCAAGCTCGGTCAGGCCAAGCGCACGCTCGAAGAAGAAGGAGCGAAGGATCTCTCCGCGCTCTTCGAGCTCATTCTCGAGAAGGTCCCCCCCGCGCCCGGCGATCCCGAGCAGCCGCTCCAGATCCTCGTGAACAACCTCGACCACGACGACTACACCGGTCGCCTCGCGATCGGTCGCATCGTCGCCGGCAAGGTGAAGGCGAACCAGCCGGTCGGCATCATCAAGGACGGCACCGTCACCAAGGGCACCGTGAAGGTGCTCTCGACGTTCGAAGGCCTTCGCCGGACGCCGACCCAAGAGGCCGCCGCAGGCGAGCTGGTCGCGATCGCCGGCATCGAGGACATCTTCGTCGGCGACACCATCACGGATCTCAACCCCGGTTGGGAGCAGCGCGTCCTTCCGCGCATCATCGTCGAGCAGCCCACGTTGAAGATGAAGATCGGCGTCAACACGTCGCCCTTCGCCGGCAAATGCAAGCTCTCGAAGTACCTGACGAGCCGCCAGCTCCGCGAGCGTCTCGAGCGCGAAACGCGCCGCAACCTCGCCGTCCGCTTCGAGGAGTCGGACAGCCCCGACACCTTCGTCATGCTCGGCCGTGGCGAGCTCCAGCTCGCGATCCTCGTCGAGACGATGCGACGCGAAGGCTACGAGATGCAGCTCGGCAACCCCGAGGTCATCACGAAATCGGTCGACGGCGTCACCTGCGAGCCGATGGAGCTCGTCATCGTCGACGTCCCCGACACCTTCATCGGCGTCGTCACGCAGCGCCTCGGCGAGCGCCGTGGCCGCATGCTCAAAATGAGCAACCAGGGCTACGGCCGCGCGCGCCTCGAGTTCCGCGTGCCGAGCCGCGGTCTCATCGGCTTCCGTGGCGAGTTCCTCACCTCGACGCGCGGCACCGGCCTCCTCAACACGATGTTCGACGGCTGGGAGCCGTGGGGCGGCACGATGATGAAGCGCCAGTCGGGCGCGATGGTCTCGGCCTTCCAGGGCGTCACCACCCCGTACGCGATGAACCACCTGCAAGCGCGCGGTGAGTTCTTCTTGCACCCTGGCGAGCCGGTTTACGAAGGCATGATCATCGGCGAGCACAACCGCCCGAACGACACCGACGTGAACCCGATCAAGGAAAAGAAGCTCACGAACGTGCGCATGCACGGCAAGGACGAGAACACCGCCCTCGCCGTCCCGCGCCTCCTCACCATCGAAACTGCGATGGAGTGGATCGACGCCGACGAGCTCGTCGAAGTCACGCCCGACTCGGTCCGCGTCCGCAAGGCGATCCTCAAGATCAACATGCGCCCCCGTCGCTCCGAAGCGATCGAAGACGCCCAAACCGTGTAACGCTCTAGAGCGGTGCTCCCCGGCCGCTCGGTTCGTTTCTTCGTTTGCGTTGCGCTCGCGTCGACCGCGCCATCTTTGGCCAGAAGCACGGCGCGGCCGCGGT
>CAXSGV010000401.1:0-6860 GCA_964236615.1 uncultured Polyangiaceae bacterium | reverse complement strand
AAACGCGCCGTCCTTCGTTGCGGGAGACGCGATCGCCACCGCAATGAAGGAGCATGGATGGGCCGTCGAAACGGACGCACGCCTCGCGCTCGATTTTCGGCGTGAGCTCACGTCGTCGAACTGCGACCTCGAGCTCGCTTTCGTCCTTCATTTTCCCCACGAGCCGGGGCAACGACCACGCCGCTTCGGTGCGGGCCGCATCGCCGCCGCGTTCGATCATCGCGGTGGCCGCTGGGTATGCCTCGGGGGTGAGCTCACTTCCGAGATCGCGACGGACCTTCCTGCCTGATGGCCCCCTTTCGCGACGATCGTCACGCGGTACCCGTTTCAAGCTGTAAATCGCGCGCGAGAAAACCTTGCGACAACGCCCGCGTCGCGGGCTCCATCCTCTGTGAAGACGAAGCTCGCCATTGCCGCTCTCGCCGCCGCCGCGCTGTTGCCTGCCTGTGGTCACCGCCGCTCCTATGCGCACGATCCCGCGATGCAGCAGCGCCAGTACGCGGCCGATCTCGCGCTCGCCGAGTGCCAGGTGAACATCGAGGTGTTCCTCCCGGGCATGCGTCCGACGCGGCCGTTTCGCGTGGTCGGGCCCATCGAGGGCAACTGGGGCTGGACCGTGGAGTCACGGTTCACGCGCATGAAGAAAAAGGCGTGTGAGCTCGGCGCGAGCGCGATCATCGACGCCGAAGAACGCTACGAGCCCGTCGGCGGCAGCACGACGCGCATCGTTCAATACGACCGTTTCGGCCGCGCAGTCGTGGTCGTCGAGGAGCCTCGCCGAACCGTTCGGCGAACGTCGGCGATCGCCATCGTCTACACGGATCCCCCGCCCGCCGCCGCCTCCGCGCCTGGCGTCGTGTACTCGAACGCCCCTTAGGTCTCTAAGGGCTAATTCGTGAAGTAAATGCTCAAGGGCGGAGGCGCCAGCGCAGCCCGTTCGTCAGGCGAATCTCGTCGTTCATGGAGACGTTCGGTGCCGCCAGCGCGCTCACCGGTACGAACCGCCCGACGTCGCGCAGCTCCACGACGCGATCTTCATAGCCGGTTGCGACCGGGTCCGCGGTGTTCGGAAAGACGAAGACGCCGCGCGGATCGTCGTGAAGCTCGAGCACGCACGCGAGGAGCGTCGCGAGGTTCATCGCCAAGATGGGCTCCGGGTCGAAGAAGCGAATGCCCGTCGACACGTCGCTTCCGTCCTCGAGCTCGCCAAAGAAGAATCCGTCATCTGCGGTACGCGCCTCGAAACGCACGCGCCGTTCGACCCGATCGCCCATGCTTTCCGGCGGTCCGTGGATCGCGCTCGCCTCCAATACGACCCGGCTGACCGCGCATCGCCGCGCGATTTGTGCGCGTGTGACCTTGAGCAAGCACTTCGTCCGCGTCCCCATGGGGGCTTTGGACGGGGAGCCCTTGCGCGAATTCAACCCGGCCTCCGCGACGCCTCAGCCGCAGGATCCTGACGCTCGATGCATGGCGGCGGTAGACGGGACGCACACGACGCGCTTCACTCATCGAGATGACGGACGGGAAGAAGACCGAGGAGCTCGCCTGCCCCGGATTCGACTGCAAGGCGAAGGTCGTCGTGACGGTCGAGCAAATCGCAGCGCGCGCACGCGTGAAATGCCCAAACGGCCACGAGTTCATGCTCGGGGGGTCAGCAGGATCCGACAGCCCCACGAACGACGCCGAGTGGCGCCGTTCCGGCAAAAAGACGATTCGCCTCGACCATGATAAAAAGAAGGACTGAGCCCCGTTGGCAAATGGCCACGTTGCAACGCCCCCCCATCGACCGCATCGAACCAGACGGTGCTGAACGATAGGGACGTCTACGGTGCCGTCTACCGGGGAGCCCTGTTCCCCGCGTGGGAGCGCATCCGCGGGCGTAAGACGCTCGACCGCCAGCGCGACCTCGAGGTTTCGCAGTGGCGAAGCCCCGAGGAAATCGTCACGCGCCAGCTCGGGGATCTGCGCGCTCTCCTCCGCCATGCGTATGCGCACGTGCCTTTCTACCGCGCGCGCTTCGACGACAACCGCCTGAAGCCGGACGACATCCACGAGCTCTCCGATCTGCTGAAGCTCCCCCTCCTGACCCGCGCCGACATCCGCGCGTCGGTGAAGGAGCGCTGCTCGACCGCCCCGCCCTTCGCCGAGATCTTCAAGACGACCAGCGGCAGCTCAGGGAAGCCGATCACCATCGCCTACGACCAGGGCAGCGAAGTCTGGCGCCAAGCGGTGAAGTGGCGCAGCTACGGGTGGGCTGGCTTCAAGCCCGGCGATCGCGTGGTGCATTACTGGGGCCCCCCGCAGCTCCCCCTTCCCAAGCGCTCGAAAAGGGCGAAGATCGCGGTCGACCGGGCGCTTCGTCGTGAGCTCTACGTCAACTGCGTGGCGCAGGGCGACAGCGATCTCGAAGAGGTCGTTCGGACCATCGAGCGGTTCGCTCCTCGCGTGATCGTCGCGTACGCACAAGCCGCCGGGAACCTCTCGCGGTTCATCAACGCGCGCGGCAAGAAGCTCTCACGCCAGATCCCGATCATCTGCACCGCCGAGCAGCTCACGCCGTCGGACCGCGACCAGATCGAGCAAGCGTTCGGACCCGAGATCTACAACTCGTACGGTGGCCGCGAGACGATGCTTCTCGCGATGGAGTGCGAAGCCCACGACGGCCTCCACATCGCGGCCGAGAACATCCTCGTCGAGGTCCTCGTGACCGACAACGGGTACATGCGGCCCGCGCGCCCTGGCGAGACCGGCGAAGTGGTCGTCACCGATCTGCACAACTTCGGCTCGCCGCTCCTCCGCTACGCGAACGGGGATCTCGCGAAGGTGCACGACGCGACGCGATGCGCATGCAAGCGCGGTTTGCCGAAGCTCGAGTCGATCGAGGGTCGCGTGACCGACGCGCTTCAAGACGCCAACGGCGGTCGCGTGCAAGGGATGCTCTTTCCCGTGCTCATGCTCCCCTACGCCGACGCGGTACGGCAATACCAGGCGGTCCAGCACAAGGATCGCTCGGTGACGCTGCGTATCGTCCCGAGCCCGCTGTTCAGGCCGCAGGTCGAAGATCTCCTTCGTGGAAACATCGAGCGCGCCATTCGCGGCGTGGCGGTGAAGGTCGACCTCGTCGACGAGATCCCCCCCGCGCTCTCGGGAAAGCAGCGCCTCATCGTCATCGAGTAGCGCCCGCGGCCGAACGAGCTCGCGGTCGGGAACTTTCGGAAAGTCGCGCTGTCCGACCCTTGGATGCCCTCCTCCGGCCGCGGCACCCCGCTCTCGCTCCTCGATCTCCACCCATTCTGCCGCGTGAACGAGCCCGAGCTTCAGAGCTCGCTCGCGTTCGCCTTTGCGACGGGCGAGATCGGTGACGATTTCGAGCGCCTCGTCGATCGCATGGAGCTTTCGCCATCGTCGTGGGACAAGGCCGAGTTTGCCCGCGACGTTTTTCTGCCAGAGCTCGTCGACAGATGCCTCCCCGTCGTCGCGGGCGGCCGGGTCTACCCCACGGGCAAGACGCTGCTCTTGCGGCTCCTCGCGCAGCCGCCGAAAGATCGCGACGTCGTCGCCTTTCGGCAGGCGATCTTCCGCGAGCTCGTGGCGACGCCGCCGCTCCGCACGGCGACCGAGCGCCTCTACGCGCTGATCGTCGAGGCACGCTCGCTCCTGGCGCGCACGGGCATTGGCCTTCGCCTCGACGCCAACCGCCGGCGGCTCGACGTGCTTCGGACCGTCGGCGAGATCATCGACACCGCGGCCACCGACTTCCCGGGCGCGACCAGCGGCCTTCAGCGCATCGGCGACTGGGGCCGCACGATGCGTGGCTCGCTCGGCTACGTCCGCCTTCGAAGCCTGCTCGCCTACGAGAAGAACACCTGCGAGATGGACCTCCGGGTGCATATCGGTTTCGACGGCCGTATCCGCGATTTCTTCGTGCTGAAGAGCACGGAGCCCGTCGGCAACCCGTTCCACACGAGCCACTTTCGCCGCTGGGCGACGAAGGCCAAGTTGATCTTGAGCGGCTACCGCTACGCCGAGGAGGAGCTGCTCTCGCGCCTCGTCGACGACGTGTTCTCCGGAGTCGAGGAGGGGCTTTGGCCGCTCTTTCCTCTCGTGGGGGACCTCGAGGTCTACCTCGCGGGGCTCGCTTTCCGTGACGGAGCGATTCGCGCCGGGCTGCCGGTGTCACTGCCGGAGCTCACGGGCTCGAGTGAAGGTCGATCGCTCGACGGGCTCTTCAACCCGCTCTTGCTGTCCGAAGGCAACGCCGTGGTTCCATGCGATCTACACACATCACGCAGCGACTCGCTCGTCATCGTGACGGGCCCGAACTCCGGCGGAAAAACGCGGCTTCTGCAGTCGCTCGCGCTCACGCAGATCATGGCGCAGTCGGGGATGTACGTACCGGCCGAGCGCGCTCGCATCCCGTGGGCCGAGGGGCTCTTCGTGTCGCTCATCGAGCACGCGAATGCCGATCAGAAGGAGGGCCGTCTCGGCACCGAGCTCGTGCGCATTCGGCGCCTGTTCGAGCAGCTGCGCGAGGGCTCGCTCGTCATCGTCGACGAGCTCTGCTCGGGCACCAACCCGCAGGAGGGCGAGGACATTTTTCGGCTCGTCGTGAAGCTTCTCGGCGAGCTGCGCCCGGCCACGTTCGTGACGACCCATTTTCTCGCGTTCGCGAAGCGGCTCGAGCAGGACAGCCCCGGCCTCGAGTTCTTGCAGGTCGCGCTCGATCGCGAAGAGAACCCCACCTACCAGTTCGTTTCTGGCGTCGCGACCAGCTCGCTTGCGAACCGCACGGCGGCGCGTCTCGGCGTCACCGAGAGCGCGCTCCGCGAGCTCGTCGCGTCGCGGCGCTCCGCCTCGACCGGCCAGGGGGCTGAGAGCGGCGTCGTCGGGCGGCACGCGCGCGAGCGGCAGCGCGCGGTCACGGATGACCACTTCGTCGACGACGGGTCGGTGGTCGTGGCGCGTGCGTCGTAGGAGACCCAAGCCAGCGCGACCGCTGATTCTGCCGGCGATTCGGCCAGGTGGAAGGTCGCGTGCATCCGGTCGAGCGGTCGCGTCATCGTAAGGGCGAGGCCTTCCCTGCCCCGCCGATGACCGAGCTCTTCTTCGTCCTACTCCTCGTAGCCACCGCGTTCGGCATCGTCGTTCTCCGACGCCGGCGTTCGCCGCTCGCCCTTGCGCTCGAGCGGCGCTTGCCGAAGGGCCTCTCGCTGTCGACCCTCATCCTGCTGCTCGCGGGGCTCGGCACGCTCGGCCTCTTCATCGACATCGCGCACGAGGTCGTCGCGCGCGAGACGACCGACCTCGATCGCACGGTTAGCCTCGCCGTGCACGGCCTCGACTGCGCGCCGATGGACGTGCTCATGCGCGTCTTCACGTTCATGGGCTCGGCGCCCTTCGACTTGGCGCTCGTGGCCGCGGTCACGGCATGGTGCCTCCACCAGAAGGCGCGCCGCGCGGCCTTCACGTTCCTCGGCGTCTCGGGCGCGGCCGAAGGGCTCAACCTGATTTTGAAGCACTTCTTCACGCGCGCGCGTCCCAACCTCTTCGAGGAGATCGCGACGCTGCACAGCTACAGCTTTCCGAGCGGGCACGCGATGGCGTCGGCCGCGATCTACGGCATGGCGGCGGTCGTCGTCACGCGGCTCGAGCCGCGGCTCGGCACGGCGCTAGCGATCGCGGCTCCGGTGCTCGTGTTCTTGATCGGCTTCTCGCGCATCTTCCTCGGCGTGCACTGGATGACCGACGTCATCGCAGGCTTCGCGGCCGGTGCGTTCATCGTCTTCGTCGGAATGTTCATTCTCGAGCGAGGCCAAGCTCGCGTCGCGCTTGCCGCCGATCCAGCTCGTTGACGATCAACGTCACGGCGTCGTCGGCGTGCACGCTCACCGGCCCCACGGCGATCGGTCGCGCGCCGATGGCCGCGAGGCGCGCGCGGGTGCCTTCGTCGAAGCCGAGGTGGTCGCCGATGAAGAACGCGTCGGGAAGGCCGGGCTCTTGTGTGAGAGGCTCGTCGCGGACGTCGGCCGCGCCCTCTTCGAGCACGTAGGGCGTGCACGCGCCGAGATCCTCGAGGACCACATCGAGCCCGCCCTCGGCGACCGCAATTCCGCGACGAAACAAGGCGAATCCTCGCTCGCCCGCGGGTTTTGCGAGGGCCTTCTGCGCTAGGTTCGCGAGGGCTCGCTCGTCCGGTCGCACGTAGGCCGCGACGGCGCCTTCGATTCGCAGCGTTCGCGGAGCGCGTGGACCACCGAGCAAGACGAGGTAGACGATCGTGTCGCCGCGGAGCCCGTGCGAAACGAGCAACGCGGCGCGCACGCAGCGGAGCAGCACGTCGAGGCGGCCGCTCGTGCCCGGAAGATCGTTCAGCAAGAACTCGCCAGACGCGGTCGCCTTCTGGCCGATCACGACGATGCGCCGAAGCGCGGTCACCTGCTCGCTCACCGCGCGCCGCGCTCGGCGAGCAGCAGCCGATTCTTAGGGGTGATGGTCTCGGGGATCTTCTGCGTGCGCACCGAATAGCCAGCCGCGCGAAGGCGACCGGCGCGGGTGACGTCGATCGCGAGTGCAGCGTCGAGCCAGCCGCCGAGGCCCCCGACGTCGCTCGTCTCGGCGTCATGGCAGCACGGAAGCACGGCCACGCGTGCGCCGGCCGCGATAGCGCGCGCGAGCACGTCGTCGGTCAGCGCGCCACACGCATGGATCGAGACCACGAGATCGTCTTTCGCGATCGCGACCGCGTCGATGGTGGAGGTGTCGAACACGACGCGGCCTTCGAGGCGCGGCCACGCGCGCACCATCGCCGCGGCGATCTTCGGTGCGCTTCCCGGCATGCGCGTGTCGACGGCGAGAGC
>CAXSGV010000400.1:0-6866 GCA_964236615.1 uncultured Polyangiaceae bacterium | reverse complement strand
GGTCGGCTGTCGAGGTCGTGGTCGTGGTCGTGGTGGTACCGGGCAGGCGCGGGGACGACGCGCGATCGCCTTCGGCTGCACCCCCGCGTCCACGGCGGCGACGGCGGCGGCGACGACGACCATCGGTCCCGTCGGCGCTGGCCGGGGCGCCAGCTGCGCCTCCAGCTGCTGCGGCGGGCGAGCCCGGCGCGGCGAAGATGGGCTGATCGTCGTCGTCCTCGTCGTCGAAGAGCTCGGCGCCACGTGCGGCGAGATCGGCGCGGAGCGCGTCCTCACCGGAGACGATCGGACGATCGTCGTCGTCCTCGTCAGTCGCTGCGCCTCGGGCGGGCGGCGGCGGCGGAATCGATTCACGCTGCGCCGCCTCGACCTCGAGGGCGTTGATCTCTTCGCCGTCGTCCTCGACCGGGGCTTCCGACTTCGACGACTTCTTTCCTTTGCCCTTTTCATCCCAATCGCGCAGCGCGAAGACACCCGGCTTCACGCGGACGATTGGGTTGGTCTTGTCCTCTTTCTTGAGGAGGGCGGCGAGGCGCGCGCCCATCGTGACCTCCGGGCTCTTGCCGACGTGCGAGAGGAGATTTTGCTCGATCGCGAGCTCCGTGATTTCTTTGTAGTGCAGCGGCTTGCCGGCGAGGCGCAAGACCTCCGCAGCGGCTTCAGTGAACGTCATGTGATTGTCTTTTTCTTTCCCGCTGTGTCGCGGTGTCCTGGTCGGCGGTCCACTTTTGGGCAGCTCGACCCTCTCGGTCGCACCCGCAACGGCGGCGCAAAAACCTGGGATCGAACGACCCCCGTCGCGAGCAGCTTTTCTGCGTTTTCGTGTTGTTCCGGGGCCCTTCCGCGTTTCGTCTAAAGACGACGCAGACGAGCTGCGCGCGGAACCGACCTCGCGAATTGGGTCATAGCCCGGGGCCGTACCCCCGTCAAACGACAGTTGCGCTGCTATTTCGCGGCGGGCTGCGGCGGCTGCACGGGCTGAGCAGGCTGAACGGGCTGCGCCGGTTGAACGAGCTCGCGCGGTGGAGCGGGCTCTGTGGCCGCGGGCTTCTCGTCGAGCAGCTCCTTCAACCGTTTCGTTCGCGTGGCTTCGTCCATCGTGCCGCCCATCTTCGAGACGTCGAACGTCAGGAGCGGAAGAGCGCCGCCGGCCTGGTACGTCGGGAGCTTTCCGTCCCAGTGCTCGAGCGCGCGGTACTGCAGGACGGTCGGGTTCGTGGAGAGACGGATGATCTCGTTCGCCTTCGCCTCGGCGCGCGCGCCGATGAGCACAGCGTCCGCGTCGCCTTGGGCCTTTTGACGTGCAGCCTCGGCACCACCGTGCGCTTGTGTGATCGCCTGGTCGGCCTCGGCGCGCACCTGGCGCACCCGGTTCTCGCTCTGGATTGCGTTCTGCGTCGCTTCCATCGCGCGGTTGATCGCGTCGGCGACGTTCTGCGGAAGGCGGAGCGCACCGTTGATGGTGAGCTGATCGATCACGAAGCCGTCCTTGGTGAGCGTGTCGCGGCACTTCTGCACGACGTCACTGAGCATCTTGGATTTTCCGGCGCCGTAGATCTCTTGCACCGGCATCTTCGACGCGACGTCGTTGAACGCTTCGCGCACGGTGTTGCGGACGTAGCCGTCGGACAAGACAATCAAGTTGTTCTGACGGAAGCGGCCATAGAGCTTCGGCGCGAGCCTGGGCTCGATGTGAAACGACAGTCCGATGTCGCCGTTGACGTTGACGCCTTCGGCCGACGAGAACGTGATCGACTCGTCGACGTTCTTTCCTTCATGCGCGCTCGAGGTCCAGACGACGTTCTGCACGCTCGTCGGGAACAGGATGATCTGCTCGGTGAGGGGGTTGTAGAAGACCCAGCCGGTGACAGTCGGCATGTCCTGAATGCCACGATCGCTACCGGCGAGCTTCACCCGAATGCCGACGTGACCCGCGTCGACGCGGATGGTCGTGCCGCAGCCGACGAACAGGAGCACCACCTGGATGCCGAGCGCCGTCATGAAGCGCCGAACCGATCGTCCGTCGATGGCCTGGAATTTCGTGTTCATCTTCAGTCCCTCTCCCGAGTACGTGGAAAGCCCAAGGCGAACGCTGCGGCCGCCACGCCGAGCAACGCGAGGATCGCGAGCGCGCCGTAGAAACCAGCGTCCGTGCCGCCGTTCAACCACGGACGCACCAGCACGTACGCGATCACGTCCGCGATGGCGGTCCCGACCGCGAGCAAAGGCCGCGAGCGCAAGCTTTTTCGCGTCGCGAGCTCGTTGCGGAGCCGCTCGTTTTCAGCGCGAAGCGAGGACGTCTCGTCGCGGTAAGGATCACGGCTCATCGGGCGACAACGTGCCATGTTTTTGGCTTTTTCGCGGGTTTTTGCTTTTGCGCGCCCGCGAGCCGGTGTACCCGGGTCGGGCGCGCCTCATGATCGAACCACTCTCCGAACCGTCCTCCGAGTCGGGCACGGGCACGCCCGCCGCCTCCGAGCCACGCCAGCTCGTGCTCGTCGCGGTCGTCGTCGTCGCGGTCGGGGTCGCGACGTACCTCGGGTTTCAAGCCCCCTCGGGCTCGGCGCAGCTCTGGCTCACGCTTTGTCTTCCGACGGTGGCGCTCGCGGGCATCGCCGCCCTCCGCGCGCACAAGGACGGCGAGCTCGGCGCGTGGCTCCGGCCTACGTGGGGTGACTTCACGCGTGGCTTTGCGGTCACCTTGCTGCTCTTCGTCGGCGCATACCTCCTCGTGAAGGTGCTCGCACCCGTGGGCACCCCGCACGAGGGCTGGATGGCTCGGATTTACCTGCAGCTCGGCGATCCTTCGGTCATGCGCAAGCACGCACCGCTCGTCGCATTCGGTCTCATCGCGATGTCCGCGGCCGAGGAGATCGTCTGGCGCGGTCTCGTCACGACGCTGTTCGCCGAGCGCTTCGGATCCCGCCGCGCGTGGATTTTCGCGGCCGTGGCGTATGCCGTGGCGCAGCTCCCGGCGATGTGGGCGCTGCGCGATGAGGCCGCCGGTCTCAATCCGGTGTTGCCGCTCGCTGCGCTCGGTGGCGGCCTCGTGTGGGGCGTGCTCACGCGCGTCTTTGCAGGCCGTGTCTTCCCCGCCATTGTCTCGCATGCGCTCTTCTATTGGTCCGTCCTGATGATGTTTCGGCTGTGGGGACCGAGCGTCTGATCAGCGGTGCCGGCGCGTCGTACCTCGCACTCGCGAAGGCGATCGCGCCAACCGAGGCCACGAGCGGCCGCGCGCGATTCGCTGCCGCTCCCGGCTTCGACGGTGACGCTGCTGCGATCGATCTCGCGACGCTGCTCGCGTGCGCCTACCCGTCGATCGCGCCGACGCTCGAAGCCCACGCCGCCGACGTCGTCGCGCTTGCGTCGTCACCGCTCACGCCGCGTGAGGCACGCGAATACAAGGAGCTCACCGCAGCCGCGCTCGCGCCGCCCCTGATAGCCGAGGCTGACCCGGGCGAAGGCGTGCGTGCCCGTCTTCGTCGCCTCGCCTACAAAGAGAAGCTGCGTATCGCCGCGCGCGAGCTGTTGCCGGAGCCGACCGCCGACGTCGACGTCACCGCGCGTGAGCTCGCCGATCTCGCCGACGCGTGCATCGAGGCGGCGCTGACCGAGGCGCTCGGCTGGGCAACGCGGCGCTTCGGTGAGCCACGTGCCGAGGACGGCGCGACGGTCCCTTTCGCGGTCATCGGGATGGGCAAGCTGGGCGGACGCGAGCTCAACGCAGGCAGCGACGTCGATCTGATCCTCTTCTACGAGACCGACGAAGGCACCGTGGTGAAGGACGGCGTTCCCACCGACACCACGCTTCACGAATACTTCGCGCGCGTCGCGCAGCGGTTCATTGCGACGATGGAAGAGAACACCGCCGGCGTGTCGACATGCGCTTGCGACCCGAGGGCTCGCGCGGGCCACTCGTGAACGCGCTTGGCGCGGCCGAGCGTTACTACGAGTCGTGGGGCCGCACCTGGGAACGTGCGGCCCTCGTACGCGCGCGCGCCTCGGCGGGGGACATCGCGTTCGGCGAGCGCGTGCTGGCGGCGCTGGACCCCTTCGTGTGGCGCCGAAACGTCAACCCAGCGATTGCCGACGAGATGATCGCGCTGCTCCTCCGTGCGCGCACCGAGATCGGCGAGGGTGGCGACCGCGATCTCAAGCTCGGCGCGGGCGGCATTCGCGAAGCGGAGTTTTTCGCGCAGTCGCTGCAGCTCGTGTGGGGCGGTCGCGAGCCGACGCTCCGTACCGCGAACACGCTCGACGCGCTCCGGCGTCTCCTCGCACGAGGTCTCGTCACCGATCGCGAAGCGCGCGAGGTCGGTGACGCGTACCTCCTGTTGCGACGCCTCGAACATCGTGTGCAATTTGCAACTGGTTTGCAGACGCACGCCATGCCGGAGGACGCCGTGCTCGCGCGTCGGATCGCGCGCTCGCTCGGGTTTGATGGAAAGGCCGAGCTCGAGAAGACGCTCGCCACCGCGCGTGGTCAGGTCGAGAAGCGTCTTCACTCGCTCGCGACACGCGACCGCGCTGGCGTGCGCGAGATCGAGCGCGCGGCCGTCGACAAGCTCCTCGCTGCGCTCGACACGGAGGACGAGGCCGAAGTGAACCGCGCCATCCCGCCGCGCTTCGGCGAAGTGACCTCGCGTGCACCCGATCTTGCACGGCACTTGCTCGCGCTTGCGCGCCGTCCCGACGCTCCACTCGGCACCATCTCGCGCGAGCGTCACCCCGAGCTCGCTTGGGCCCTCGTCGATGCGCTCTCGGGTGCGGCTGATCCCGAGCAGGCGACCCGCCTCATGGCCGCGTTCTTCGCGCGCTTCATCACGCCGAGCGTCTACGTTCGCGCGCTCGCCGACGACCCGCGCGCGACGAGGCGGCTCGCGAGCCTCTTCGGCGCGAGCGCGTTCCTCGGCGACGCGGCGGTCGCGCACCCCGAGCTCGTCGATCGCCTCATGTTCGGCTCTGGCGCACCGGATCCCGAGAGCGCGCAGCGCGCCGTCGACGACGAGGTCGCGGCGCTCGCGACCCCCACCGACATCGACGCGTTCGTCGGCGCGCTGCGGCGTGCGAAGGGCCGCGTCCTGATGGAGGTCGGGCTCGCGGATCTCGCCGGTGAGCTCGATCACCGCGGCGCAACGCTCACGTTGAGCGCGCTCGCCGACGCCGTGCTCGAGCACGCCACGCGTTTCGCACTTGCCGAGAAGGGCCTGTCGCGCGGTCTCGCCGTGCTCGCGATGGGCAAGCTGGGGGGCCGCGAAATCGGCTACGGGTCGGACCTCGATCTGTTCTTCATTTACGACGACGCGGGGCTGGGCGAGGACGCGCAGGAGCTCTTCATCCGCATAGCGCAGCGCGTGCTGCGGCTGCTCGGCGCCCCACATGGCGATGGCCCCGGCTACGAGCTGGATACGCGGCTGCGGCCCTCGGGCAACCAAGGTTTGCTCGTGGCCTCGATCGACGGCTTCGAGCGCTACCACGCCGCCGCGGTGGGCCCGGGCGCCGAAGACTGGGAGCGCCAGGCGCTCGTGAAAGCACGCTTCTCCGCCGGCGATGCGGCGCTCGGTGCGCGTGTCATCGAGATCGCGCACCGCGAAGCCTACGAGCGCGGCGAGCCCGCACCCGAGAAGATTCATCACCTCCGCATGCGCATGGAGACCGAGCTGGGTCGCGAGCGACGAACAACGCCGGGACGCGCGCGCTACGACTTGAAGTTGGGGCACGGCGGTCTCGTCGATGTCGAGTTCGTGGCGCAATGGCTTCAGATGAAGCACGGCAAGGACGTGCGCGTGCGAACGACCGATACCGAGTCCGCGCTCGACGCTCTCGAGCAACACGGCTACCTCGCGCCCGAGCTCGCGAGCACGCTGCGCGAGGGTTATCGGATGCTTCGGCAGATCGAACAGCGCGCGCGTGTGCATCAGGGCACGAGCGACGCGATCCTCGAGCAGGGCTCGCCGGGGCTCGGCCTCCTCGCGCGGCGCATCGGCATGCGCGACGGTCCACGCGCCAGCGCGAGTGAAGCGTTGCTCGCGCGGTACGTGGAGCTCACCGACGCGGTCCGCGCTTCCTACATCGCGGTGCTCGACCTCACGACCTGACGCGCTGCGATCGCGCCGAGCGCGGCCGCCGCGGCGGGAAAAACGGGAACATTTGGATCGTGAGCGGGTCCCATCCGTTTACACTCGACACCATGGGGCGGACGCGAAAACTCGGGCTTTTCGTGGCGGCAGGCGCGCTCGCCGCAACCGCTGCCATCGCGTGCGGTCACGAGGAGCGACCGCCTGTCGACGTTCACGCGCACGCGGCCATCGACGGCGGGGGCACCGGTGCCGCGTCCGATGTCGCCTACGAGTCGCAGCAGTATGTCGTCGCCGACGCGGCCGGTCGCGGCAAGCTCTTCGTCCTGCCGCTCGGTACATTCGGAAAGAGCGAAGGGCAGGGGGTGATCCTCGAAGGCCTGCGCATCCTCGTGAGCGCAGGTGGTGACCCGCGCGTGGGCACGCGCGCCGCGCGCGAGATCACGGAGCCACCGCTCCTCGGCGCCGAGCGTGTCCCCGCTTCGCTCGGCGGCGGGTTTCTATTTCGCAGCGAGAATTCGCTCTACGTCAGCCCGACCTTCGACGGCCCGCTGCGTCCGCTCGTTCAACTGCCTGGGGCGATCGAAAGCGTGTCGTTTGGTCCGCGCTCGGTCCTCGTACGCAGCAACAACGGCGAGCGTTGGTCGCTCGATCCCAAGACCGGCGCGCTCACCGCTTCGAGCCCGACGGGCCTGGTCGACGTCGCCGCGCTGCCAGACGGACGCGCCGCCGCGCTCACGGAGTTCGGTACGGCGATGGTCTCGTCGGACAATGGCGCGCACTGGG
>CAXSGV010000399.1:4254-6900 GCA_964236615.1 uncultured Polyangiaceae bacterium | reverse complement strand
ACGTGCCCGGTGAGGTGCACATCGCGGGCATCGGTCTCGCGCTCGGCTATTTCCGACGACCCGATCTCACCGCGCCGCGTTTCGTTGCCGACCCGTTCGTCCCCGGTGCGCGCATGTACAAGACTGGCGATCGTGCGACGCGCGGAGCCGACGGCGCGCTCGTCTTTCGCGGACGTGTCGATGACCAGGTGAAGGTCCGCGGCGTCCGCGTCGAGCCGCGCGAGATCGAGTCGGCGCTCGAGCGCGTCGACGGTGTCACCGAAGGCGTCGTTCGCGTCGCGGGTGCGGGCGCAGCGCGTAGTCTCGTCGCGATCGTTGCGGGCGAAGGCCTCGAGCCGAGCGCGGTTCGCCGCGCGCTCGCCAACCTCCTGCCCGACGCGTTCGTGCCTTCACGCGTCCTCATCGTGGGTGCGCTTCCGCGCGACACGAACGGCAAGGTCGATCGACGCGCGCTCGACGTCCTCGTCGCCCGACCCGATGCACGCGTGCTCGACGACGACACACGCCCACGGACAGACACGGAGGTCGCGCTCGCGAAGCTGTGGACGGAGGTCCTTGGGGTGTCCGACGTTGCGCGCACGGACGACTTCTTCGACCTCGGCGGAAGCTCGTTGTCGGCCACGCGGCTGGCGGTGCGGATCCCTCGCGCCTTTGGCGTCGCGTTACCGCTGCGCCATGTGTTCGAGGCCCGGATCCTCCACGAGCTGGCTACCGTGATTGAAGCCGTCGAGCGCCCGGGCGGTGAGGTCGCCGCGTTCGCTCCTGCCACTCGGCAAGAGCAAACGACCTTCGACGCCGCCCCCTCGTTCGCGCAGGAGCGCCTGGTCTTCATCGACAAGCTCGACCCGGGCAACCCCGTCTACAACCTCGTGTGCGCCGCGCGCATCGACGGTGCGCTCGACATCGATGCGCTCGAGCGCGCTCTCGGCGAGCACGTCCGCCGGCACGCCTCGCTCCGAACGATCTTCCCCGAGGTCGACGGGATCACGCGCGCGCGGACTCTGTGCGCCGCCGACGTCTTGGCTCGGCGGGATGGAGAGTACGTGCTCCCGCTGACGATGACCGACCTCCGGGATCCGCAGGTTTCCCTCGACGGCCGCCTTGCACGCGCGCGCACGCTCGCGGCAGCCGAGGGGCAGCGGGCAATGTCGGTCGAGCGTGGTCCGCTCCTTCGTGCGCACGCGTTTGCGCTTGCTGACGCGGACCACGTCATCGTTCTCGTCCTGCACCACGTCGTGGCCGACGGATGGTCGGTGGGTATCGTCCTTGCCGAGGTCGCAGCGCTGTACGACGCCTACCGCCGCGGTGAGCCATCGCCACTCCCCGCGCTCGAGATGCAGTACTCGGAGTTCGCGGCCTGGCAGCGTGCGGCCCTCGACGACACGCGGAGCGGCGAGCTCGTGGCGTTCTGGCGTTCGCGCTTGGCCGGCGCCCCGGCGCTTCTCGATCTGCCGCTCGATCGCGTGCGTCCGCTCGTGCAGACGTTCCGGGGCGGTCACGTCCGCTTCCGCCTTTCCGAGGTCGTTGCGAAGCGCGTGGAGGGAAAGGCGCGAAGCGTCGGCGCGACGCCCGCCATGGTCCTGCTCGCAGCGCTCGACGCCATGCTGATGCGATGGTCCGGCGCGAGTGACGTTTCGGTCGGCGTCTCCCTGGCGAACCGAAGCCGACGCGAGATCGAAGGGCTTGTCGGTTTCTTCGTGAACGTCGTCGTCGTGCGCGCGGAGACCGAGGTCTCGGCGAGCTTCGACGCGCTACTCGCAGAAGTAAGGGCGCGGTCGATCGAGGCGTACGATCACCAGGACCTGCCGTTCGATCGCCTCGTCGACGAGCTCGCGCCGCGCCGCCATCTTGGGCATAGCCCGCTGTTCCAAGTGAACTTCGTCTACCAAGACGCCGCTGCTGCGCCTGTCAGGACGCGGCTCGCATTGCAGCCGCTCGCGATCGACACCGGAACGGCGCGGTTCGACCTCGCGCTCGCGATCGAGCGGGATCGAGATGGCCTCGTTGCCGTGCTCGAGTGGAACGCCGACATCTTCGATGTGGGCACCGCAGAGCGCTTGGCGAAAAGCTTCGAGCGCACGCTGACGGCCGTGCTCGCCGACGGCTCCCTTCCGATCGACGCCATCGTCTTGACGACCGAGGCGGAGCGCGACGCCTTGATTCGTGACGCTGGCAACGTCGCGATGCTCGATGCGCTGACGCACGTCGCCACCCTGTTCGAGCGCATGGCCGACGCCGCGCCCGAGACGATCGCGCTCGTCCAGAACGGTAGCGACACGCTCACGTACGGCGACCTCGATGCGCGAGCCAACCGGCTCGCACGGTTGCTGCGCACGTGCGGTGCGGGTCCGTCGGTGCTCGTGGCGCTCGTGCTCCCGCGGGGCTCGGACGCGGTCGTGGCGATCCTCGCGATCTGGAAAGCGCGAGCGGCCTACGTCCCGATCGATCCGGCCTGGCCCCTCACGCGGATCGCATCCGCGCTCGACGCGTCGGCTGCCGCGCTCATCATCACGAGCGACGCGCTCGCCGACGAGCTCCCGGCGACGGGCGCGCGTGTGCTGACGCTCGGCGAAATCGCTCCGCAGGTCGAGGCGCACGCAAGCACGCGTCTCGAATCGGCGGATCTGAAGGACCTCGCGTATGTGA
>CAXSGV010000399.1:334-4244 GCA_964236615.1 uncultured Polyangiaceae bacterium | reverse complement strand
TGTCGGACACGCAAGCCACGCCAATCTCGCATGCGAGCAAGCGCGTGCATTCGGCATCGCGCGCGGTTCGCGGGTGCTTCAGTTCGCGAGCCTGGCTTTCGATGCGTCGGTGTCGGAAATCGTGACGACCCTGTCGACTGGCGCGACGCTCGACCTCGGCGGTGCGGCAGATCGCAGCGACGTCGCCGTTGCCCTCGCGAACGTCACGGTCGCGACCCTTCCGCCGACGCTGCTCGCCGCGCTCGACCCTGCGGCGTACCCGTCGCTCATCACGCTCGTTTCCGCAGGCGAGCCGCTGCCCCGCACCGTCGCTGCACGCTGGATGGCGGCGGGCAAGCGCGTGCTGAACGCGTATGGGCCGACGGAGACGACGGTGTGCGCGACGATCGCCGAGGTCGACGCGAACGACCTGCGTGCGCCCTCCGTCGGCCGCGCCATGAAAAATCTACGAGCTCACGTGCTCGACGTGCGCGGATCACCGGTGCCACCAGGCGTCGTCGGCGAGGTGACCGTGGGCGGGGTAGGGGTCGCACGCGGTTACCTCGGTCGCCCGGATCTCACGGCGCAACGCTTCGTCCGCGATCCCTTCGTCCCCGACGCCAGCGCGCGAATGTTTGCGACGGGCGACCGTGCGCGCTTGCGCGTCGGCGGTGACATCGAGCTCCTCGGGCGCGCGGATGGTCAGATGAAGGTGCGCGGCTACCGGATCGAAGCCGGCGATGTCGAGGCGACACTGAGGCGGCACCCCGGTGTCGCCGACGTAGCCGTCGTCGTCACGGCGACATCACCCTCGCGCCTCGTCGCGCATGTCGTGCTTTCGCCAGACTCCGCCGCGTCACCGGACAGTCTCCTGCAGCACGCTGCGCGATTGCTGCCTGGGTACATGGTGCCGGACCGCGTTGCCTTTGCGAGCACGCTGCCGCTCACATCCAGCGGCAAGGTCGATCGCAAGCGGCTCGCGGCGACGCCACTCACGGACGGGTTCGTGGCTCCGCGCTCGCGGGTCGCTCCGCGCACGCTCGTCGAGGAAGTCCTCGCGCGCGCGGTCTGCGAGGTGCTGCGACGCGGTGAGGTGTCGGTCGACGACAACTTCTTCGAGCTCGGTGGCGACTCGATCGCCAGCATCCAGATCGCAGCGCGTGCGCGAAAGGAGGGGGTCGCCTTCACCGTGAAGGACCTGTTCCTTCATCAGACAATCGCGGAGCTCGCGCTCGTCGCGACGAAGGTCACGGCCTCCAGCGCGGCCGACGAGGTTCCTGCGGGTGAAGTTCCGTTGACGCCGATTCAGCGCTGGCTCCTCGATCAGGAGCCCCGCGAGTTGGCCCACTACAACCAGTCGGCGGTGCTCGAGCTGGGCGCCGTTCTCGACGAGGCCGAGGTTCGTCGCGCAGCACAGATCGTCTCTTCGCGGCACGATGCGCTGCGCCTCCGCTTCACCCACGACGGCACGCAAGTGCCCGGCGCCACTCCGTCGTCGGCTTGGCATCAGGCGTACGTGCAAGGCGCGCCGGGGCTCGAGGTGACGGTCGTGGATCTCACGGCAATCGCCATCGACGCGGTCCCCACGGCGATCGAGGCAGCGGCGTCTGCTGCGCAGCGCTCCCTGGATCTGGCATCGCTGCTCGCGCGCGCGGTCTTCTTCGTCACGCCGAAGGGTGTGCCGCAGCGTCTCGCGTTGATCGTGCACCACCTCGTCGTCGACACCGTCTCCATGCGCGTTCTCGTCGAAGACCTTTTCCAGGCCATTCGCGGAGGTGATGAAGCGCTTCCACCGGCGACGGCCTCGTACAAGGCGTGGGCGCGCGAGCTGCGGAGCCCGGCGCTCGATACTGCGGTCGAACGGCGCGCGCTTGCGGGGCTCGACGGCGGTCGCGCGCGGCTTCCCGCTGATGGGGCATCGCTGGGTGACACGCGGCGCACGAGCGCGACTCACGCGATCGACGTCGACGAGGCGACCACGCAGCGACTCATGACCGAGGTCACGACGACGCTCGGGGCGGAGCTACCCGAGGTCCTCCTCGCGGCGTTGGGCCTGACGTTCGCGTCCTGGGCACGCGGCGGTGCGGTCGTGGTCGACGTCGAAGGTCATGGTCGCGACGCCATCGACGAGGCTCTGCCCCTCGACGTCTCGCGGACGGTCGGCTGGTTCACCACGATCTACCCCGTGCGGCTCGACACGGCATCGAGCACGCCACGGGACATGCTCCGCTCTGTGAAAGAGGCCATCGGCAGCCTGCGCCGCGGCGGTCTCGGGTTCGCGGCGTGCGGGTACGGCGGCAGCGGCGACGTCGGATTCAACTACCTCGGACGCGTCGATCGCGGTCTGGGTGGCGACGATGAAAACAGTCTCGTGAAGCTCGCGCGAGAGACGGCCGGCGACGATCAGAGCCTCGACACCCCGCGTGCGCATGCGCTCGAAATCCAGGCGCTCGTCCTTCGTGGCCGGCTCGTCCTGCGCTGGACCTACGATCGCGGACGTCACCAGCGACAGACGATCGAACGTTGGGCCGATCTCTTCGTGACGTCCCTCCTTCGGCTCGCCGAAGATGGGAACGCGGCGCCGGTTCACGCCGCAGCCGATTTCCCCGAAGCAGGGCTCTCGCCCGACGAGCTCGACGATCTGCTCGGCGAGATCGAGGGCAGTCGATGACGGAGGCGCGCCCCGAAGCGGTGCCCGCGGCCGCCAACGTCGAAGCGATCTATCCGCTGACGGCTCTGCAGCACGGCATGCTCGTGCATGCGCTCGACGATCCGAACGCGCGCGTCTACGTCGAGCAGCTCGCGGTGACGATCGAGGGCGCGGTCGACGCGGCTTGTCTCGAACGCGCGTGGCGCGAGGTCGTGGCTCGCCACGCCGTACTTCGCACGAGCTTCGTGTGGAAGCGCGGCGACCGACCCATGCAAGTGGTTCACAAGGACGTTGCGCTCACGCTGGGTCGCGCGTCGTGGTCCGAGGCCACCGCCGACGCGGCCGGCTCCGGCTCCGGCTCCGGCTCCGGTGACGCGGGCGTCCTCGTGCTGCTCGAGCGTGAGCGCGCAGCCGGAATCGATCTCGGCAGGGCGCCGATGTTCCGCCTTCTCCTCGCGTCGAACGCCCACGGCACGCGGCACGTCCTCGTGTGGACGCACCACCACGCGTTGCTCGACGGATGGTCGGTCGCAACCGTTCTCACCGAGGTGCTCGCTCTCTACGACGCCTTGGCGAACGGCACCGCGCCGCCGCGCCTCGCGCCCGTACGTCCCTTCAAAGACTACGTGGCGTGGTTGGGCAAAAACGCGAGGGCAGGGGCGCACGACTTCTGGCGGGCCTACCTCACTGGAACGCACGCCGCGCCGTCGCTCTTGGCAGCGCTCGCGGCCCCCGAGACCGTGCCATGGACGCCGTCATCGCCGCGGGCGAAGCTACCGACGCAAAGGTCCATCGCGCTCTCTCGCACGACGACCTCGGCGCTCGCGGGTGTGGCGCGCCGCGATCAGGTCACGCTGGCGACGGTCGTGCAGGTTGCGTGGGCGATCCTTCTCGCGCGGCTCACGAGCACGAGCGACGTCCTCTTCGGCGTGACGATGTCCGGTCGTCCGAGCGATCTCGAGGGGACCGACGGCATGGTGGGCCTCTTCATCAACACCGTGCCTCTCCGCATTCGGGTCGACCCAAACGAAGGCATCGCGGCGCTGCTCCGCCGTGCGCACCGCGAAATCGCGGGTCTACGGCCGTTCGAGTGGACCCCTCTCGTCGAAACACAGGCCGCGAGCGGGCTGCCACGAGGCACTCCGCTGTTCGAGGGCATCGTCGTCGTCGAGAATTATCCCGCATCGGCGCTGGCGGAGCGCGCCCCACGCGGCCTCGCGATCCGCGCGGTGCGTGTCGTCGAAGAGACGAACTATCCGTGGATGCTGGTCGTCGGTCCGG
>CAXSGV010000399.1:0-324 GCA_964236615.1 uncultured Polyangiaceae bacterium | reverse complement strand
GCCTCGCAGCCTTCCGCGAAGAGGCGCGGGACAAATTTCCCGACTGGCACAATGCGCCCGTCCCCTCGTTCGGGGATGCGAGCGCCCGCCTGCTGGTCGTCGGTCCGGGCGACGAGCTGACGCTGCGGCTGGACGCCGATCCCGCACGCATGGATGCGGCGCGTGCGGACGCCGTGCTCGCGCACCTCGGCGCTTTGCTCGACGCGATCGCCGGTGCTTCACCGTCGGTGGCGATCGCCTCGCTCTCGATGCTTCCCCACGCCGAACGCCGTCGGCTCGACGATTGGAACGCGACCCGAGAGCCGGGGCTTGACGCGCACACCG
>CAXSGV010000398.1:0-6905 GCA_964236615.1 uncultured Polyangiaceae bacterium | reverse complement strand
GTGCTCATCGCCGCGAACGACAACGGCGAGCTCTTTCGCATCGACGAGACGACGGGCAAGACCACGCAGGTCGGCACGATGGGCAACGACTCGACGGGCACGCCGTGGGCGCTCTCGGGTGACATCGTGTTCCTCGCGAACGGCGGGAACCCCGTCGGCTTCGCGACGGTGCGCACGTGCCCCAAGAACAAGTGCATCCCGACCGACACGCTCATCGAGATCGATGTCACCAAGGTGAAGCCCGGCAAGCAGAGCGCGTTGAAGGCGGTCCGTGGGCAAACCAACAAGGGCACCTGGTGCACCAACGCGAGCTCGCCCGACACGTTCACGAGCATGTTCGGCATCGCTGCGTTCGAGGACAAGGTCTACGGCTTCTCGCGCAAGGGCGAGCTCGTCGAGATCCACAACGACGACGGCACCGCGTGCCTCGTCACCGCCGACCCGCTCATGAAGTTCGCGGGTGCCGGCGTCACGACCACCGCACCCGTCAAGGCGCCTCCTCCGAAATGATGCACGCTCGGGCGGGCGCATTGCTCCTCCTTCTCGCGGGCGTGCTGGGCGCGGCCTCGTGCAACGACAACGTCAACGACGGCTCCACACCGACCGGCGGGGCGAACGGCGACGATGCTTCCACCGACAGCGGCGGCAGCCACGACGGGCAAGCGCAGACGAGCGAGGACGGCGCTGCCCTCAGCGACGAAGGCCCAACCGAGGCGGCGCGCATCATCGTGGAGCCCAGCGACAAGGGCGCTGCGCTCGTGGCCGCCATCAGGGCCGCGAAAAAGTCGGTGCACGTGACGATGTACATGCTCACGTCGAATGCGGTCATCGACGCGTTGGTCGCGCAGAAGCAGGCGGGCAAGGACGTCCGCGTGCTCCTCAACAAGACGTTCCCGCCGCCGCAGGGAAACACGAACTACACGACCTACGGCACGCTGAAGAACGCGGGCATCGACGTGCGTTACGCGCCGGCGACGTTCACGTACACGCACGAAAAGTGCGTCATCGTCGACGCCACCGAGGCGTGGATCATGACGATGAACACGACCGACTCGTCGCCCACCGACAACCGCGAGTACCTCGTCGTCGACACCGACGCGCGCGACGTCGCCGAGGCCGAGGCCATCTTCGGCGCCGACATGGATGCGAAAGCCATCACGCCCACGGGCAAGCTCGTGGTCGCGCCGACGAACGCGAAGGACCGCCTCCTCGCGCTCATCAATGGCGCCACCAAGACAATCGATCTCGAGGCGAGACCTTCTCCGACGATCAACTTGCGGCAGCGATCATCGCGCGCGCCAACGATGGCGTGACGGTCCGCATCGTGTTGTCCGACGAGACGCCGACCGCGGCGCAGAGTCAGTCGGTCGGGCAGCTCAAAGCGGCGAAGATCGCAGTCGTGTCGCGCAGTGCACCCACGATCCACGCAAAGACCATCGTCGTCGACGGTGCGCTGGCGTACGTGGGCTCCGAAAATTTCACGTACAACTCGCTGGTGAACAACCGCGAGCTCGGCGTCATCCTCTCGGCACCTGGCGAGGTCGCGAAGATCACCACGACCATCACCACCGACTTCACCGGCGCCACGCCGCTCTGACCATGCGCCGCGTCGGCTGGGTACGGGTGCTCGGCCTCGCGATCTTCGCGTTGGCCTCCTCGTGTTCCTCCGACACGACGGCCCCGCCGCTCGTCGTTCCCGAGGGGTGCCAGCCGCTCGCGTCCGAGCTGTCGTGCTCGCTCCCCTTCCCTTCGGATTTTTACAAGAACGGCGACCGCGTCGAGATGCGCGGGGCGGCAAAGCTCGTCACGAAGACTGGCGTCGACGCCGACGTCACCGCTGCCTTTCCGACCGATGGCGCGTCGCTGCTGCCGACGATCGTCGCCGCGCTGCCGGCGGAGGTCGTGGGTGACGGCCTGCCAAACCTGCTCGATGATCCGCTCGCAAGCACGCTCGCGACGAGCCCGACCCTCCTGATCGACACGACCACCGGGAAGGCGATCGCGCACTACGTCGATCTCGACCCGCGTCCGACGGAGCCCGGGCGTCGCGCCATCTCGCTCCGCGCGTTCGCGCCGCTCGCGCCGAGGACGCGCTACGTCGCCGTGCTTCGCGGCGTGAAGGACGCCACCGGCAAGCGCGCGAGCCCGGGTGAAGGCTTCCGTCGCCTGCGCGACAAGGTCGCGACGGACGCGTCGCTGGCTGCGCTCGCGCCACGCTTCGAGGCCGACGTGTTTCCCGTGGTCGCGAAATTCGGCGTACCGCGCGCCGAGGTGCAGCTCGCGTGGGACTTCACCACCGGATCGGACGAGCTCCCCCGGCGCGACATGATCCGCGTGCGCGAGCTCACGCTCGCTTGGCTCGCGAACAACAAGCCACGCATCGAGATCACCGAGGTGAAGGAGAACGACGATCGCATCTGGCGCCTCGTGCGCGGCACGATCGAAGCACCGCTCTTCCTCGACAAGGCCGAGCCCGGCGGTCGCCTCGCGCGCGACGCCTCGGGGGCAGTCGTTCAGAACGGCACCACGACCTTCCGGCTGTTGGCGCTGGTGCCGGACGCAGTGAGGGACAGTGCCGAGCCCGGACGCGCGCTCGAGTGGGGGCACGGCTTCTTCAGCGCGATCGACCGCGAGCTCGAGGGCAACGCGACGCGCGTGCTCGCGAACCGTCTGACGTCGGTGGTGTTCGGCACGGACTGGTGGGGCATGACGAACGACGATCTCGCTGGGCTCATCGGCGGGCTCATCGAGCGTCCGACCGAGGCCTTCCGCTTCGTCGAGCGCGTCCACCAAGCGATGGCGAATTGGATCGTGCTCGACGCCGCCATCCGCGGTCCGATGACCGAGCTCGAGGTCTTCCATCGCCCCACGGGCAGCGCGAACGCGGGCGCGGTCGTCTACGACGCGTCGCGCGTTCGCCTCTTCGGCGTGAGCCAATCGCACATCTTGGGCGGCACGCTCGCGGCGCTCGATCCCGGCCTCGATCGCGTCGTGCTCGAGGTCGGCGGCGGCGCCTTCACGCACCTCATGCCGCGCGCGAAGCCGTTCGCCCCGTTCCAGTACGTGCTCTCGCTCGCCTTCGCGGACTCACTCGAAACGAATGCAATGGTGGCGACGCTGACGTCGGCGCTCGACAAGATCGATCCGGCCACCTACGCGCCGCTCGTGATGGCGAACCCGCTTCCGGGTAGCCCCACCGACAGGCGCGTGCTCATGCAAATCGGCCTCGGCGACGCCGCCGTCCCGAACGCGGGCTCCTTCTTCCACGCACGCGCGCTCGGCCTCTCGATGACCCGCCCCTCGCCGCGCGCGGTGTTCGGCATTCCCGAAGCCGACGCGTCGACGCTGCATTCGGCGCTCACGCTCTACGACTTCGGAATCGACACGGGCCCCTCGCGCGACCCCGTCCCGCTACCGGACAACGACGTGCACCTCTCGGTGCGCGCCAACGCGAAAGCCGTCCTTCAAATGGACGCCTTTTTACGCGACGACTCCACGATCATCGCGCCCTGCGAAGGCCCCTGCGACCCGGAGTAGAACGCCTCCCGCGCCAGCGCGCCGCTATCGGCCGCGCTCACTTGGGGCCGGGGACGGTGCAGCGTTGGTTGACGCATTGGACGCCGGTGCCGGCGCCGCAGCAGTCGGCGGCGACGTTGCATTTTTCGAACTCGAGCGCGCACGTCGGCTGCTGCGCGGTGCACACGAGGCCGCCGCCGTCGGCGCCGTTGCGGCAGAAGCCGCCGCAGCACTCGTCACCGGTCTCGCACGTGTTGCCGCTCGCCTTGCACGGATCGACGACCCAGTAGCCGCGCGAGTTGCCGGCGAGCAGCTCTTGGCCGGGCAGGTAGAACGCCGGGTGGCTGCCGTCGGTGCCGGGCGGGGCGTTGAGATCGACGGCCGCGACCCAGAGCTTCTTGGTCGTCGGTGTCGAGCTGATGTTCTTGTAGCGGGGGTCGCTCCAGAACGGGTTGATCGTCGCGACGTTGCCGTAGAGACGCCGGCTCGTGAAGACGACCCACGCGTAACCGCCGGACGCGACCGGGTTGACCGTCGGCTCGTAGTTGAGGGTCGCGTCGAGGTTGTGCGCGTTGGCGCCCACGGGCACGTAGCCGAGGCCGTTGAGCTTATCGAGACGCGCCGCCTTTTTCGTGGCGGTGTCGATCCACCACAGCTCGCCGCGCGCGCCAGTGTCGCCACCGTCGGCGGCAGCGCGCGTCTCGGCGAAGTTGCGGCCGTTCGCGACGGTCTCGAGCTCGAACACGATGCCGGTGCTCGTCGGAAAGAATGACGGGTAGAGCGCCGCGACACCGATGGGACCGGGCGCTGCGGCGACCGGCGTGACGAGCCCCGTGAAGTTCGAGAACGTGCTCGACGCGTTGTCGAAGTCGAGCGTCGCGAGCGTCTTCTTGTCACCAGCGACGGTGCCGACGGTGCCGCCGAACCAGTTGAACGCGACGTGCTTGCCGTCGGGCGAGAACGCCGGCGTGCCGGCGCGTAGGCCGGCGGGGATTCCCGTCGACGCGCGCGCGGTGCCGGAGGGCACGTTGTAGAGCGTGCTCGGAAGCGCGCTGCCGGCCTGCATGTTCGCCGAATTCGAAAAGATGAACGAGCCGTCCTTGTAGGGCGCGCCCCACGAGTAACGGCCATCGGCAGGCGTCATCGTCGTCTCGGCGTTGCCGTTCGCGAGGGCATACGCGCTCGTGGTGGCGTTGCTCGCGTTGCCCCACTGCGTGATGAGCTGCGAGCCGTCGGCCGAAACCGAGTGGCACACGCGGCACTTGTCGTCGCCGCCGTTGCCGCCGGCGATCAGCACGGGGTCCGCCGAGCCACCGCGGATGGCGAGCGTCGCGCCGCCGAAGTTGGTGTCGGGCCCGAGAGCGCCGGTGAAGTTCTTCGCGAGCTTCGTGCCGTACGAGTTGTAATAGACCGTGCCCTTGAGGGTTGCGTTCGCGATCTTCCACGTCTCGGTGATCGGGCCGTAGGCGACGCCGCCGGACGAGAGGACGATCGTGACCGTGACGTCCTCGCCCGCGTTGGAAAGCGTGAGCTGCTTCCACACGTCGGCGGGGATCGGGTGGTGGACGAACGGCGTTGCCGTGCTGGCGTAGAAGCCCTGGTACTCGAACGTGCCTTCGACGATGTGGATGTAGACCGCGTCGTAGACGTGCGTGCCCGGTGCCCACTGGAGCAACGGTGGAAGGATGCCGCGCGGCCACAACGTCTGGTCGTAGGGGTAGAGCCAGGCGAGGCCGACGTCCGCCGTCGGGGTGCCGAGCAGGATCGTCTTCGTGCTGGCCGGTACAGCGGCGCCAGGGCCTTCGCCACCGACGCCGCCATTGCCGCCGGCGCCCACGCCCGCGTCGCTGCCCGGCGGAGCGCCGTTCTGCGAGACGTGCTGCTTCACCGTGACGGTCGTCGACGCCTTCTTACCCTTGTATTCGGCAGTTATCGTCGCTTTCCCACCGAGCTTCGTCGTGGGCGTGAAGAGCCCGCTCGACGTGTCCATGCTGCCGATCTCGCCGCGGTCGATCGTCCAGATCGGGGCAACCATCGAGCCGAGTGACGTTGCTGTGTACGCGAGCGTCGGCGTCGCCTGACCCGAGGTCACGTCGACGACGGCGTCTTTCGGCGCGATGTCGAGCGTGCCGGTCGCGGCCTCGCCAGTGCCCGCGTCCGGGAACGGATCGATCGTCGGCGAGTCGCCCGACGTCGTCGCGTCGCCGGTGCCATCGCCGGCGTCGGTGCCGTCTGGGAAGGTGCTGACGTCCTCGGTACCACACGCGGCAGCCCACGAGCCCATGGCAAGCATCGCGACGAGCGCGACGGAAAAGCGGAAGCCGGACATCACGGTAAGTCTCCACCGCGCCGCCTTGCCTGCTCGTCACCGAGCGGCGGGGCGCGACATCCGTGTATCTAGCACGCCGTCGCGGTCTACTCGCTCTTCGGAGGCTCCATCGGCGCGACATTCGGCGGATCACCCGAGGGGGCATCTGCTGCGGTAGGGGGTGCAGTAGGTGCAACGGCGACGGGCGCAGCCGGCGCGGTGGACGCGGCCGGCGGCTTGGACCGCGGCTTGTTGTGGAAGATCTGCTCGTCGATGACGCCCGTCACGTTCTCGATCGCGCGGCCGACCTCGCGTGCGCCGGTCTTCACCGCCTCTTCGATCTTTCCGGTGGGGATCTCGTCGACTGCGTTCTTCGCAGCGCGGAAAAGGAGGCCGAGGCCCTTCTTGAGGTCATCGACCGGATCGGGCTTTTTCTCGTCGGACATCGGCCCATCATGCGCATGTGCTCGCCGGCTGTCGAGTATAAGGGCTTCATGAAGCGCCGCGTTGGATGGGCCTTGCTCGTAGTCGTGCTCGGCGCCGTTGCCTGCCAAACCACGAGCAACACCGTTGCACCGGTTGCACCCGCCGCACCTGGCGAGGGTCCCGCCGTCCGGCCGGGCGCATCGGGGTCCGCGGTAGGCTCTCCACCCGACATCTCGAACGACACATCCATTTCGGCGCCGGCCGCCAGCTCGGACACGAGCTCCAACCCGAAGATGTGCGGCTGCAGCTTGTGCGCTCCGCTCCCGAGCGCCGACGCGTGCAGCACCGACGCCGACTGCGCGCCGTCGACGCCCTGCCACGCCACCGCGTGTGTCGCGAAAGCGAAGGCGACTCCGCGGAAACCCGATCAGGTCTGCACGATGATGATGGGCTGCCAGACCGCCGATGCGAACGCCTGCACCTGCTGGAAGGGCACCTGCGCGCTCACCCCGCGGAAGCCTTGACCTTCGAGGGCGTCCACGCGGTCGAGCGATCGCGCCCCGTGCGCTTGGAGACGTAGAGCGCGTCGTCGGCTGCTTTGAAGAGCTGATCCCAGTCCTTGCCGGCCTCGCTGAACGTCGAGATGCCGATCGAG
>CAXSGV010000397.1:0-6915 GCA_964236615.1 uncultured Polyangiaceae bacterium | reverse complement strand
CAAGCTCTCGGATGCCGACAAGGCGCGCCGCCTCCACGCGACGCGGCTCGTCTCGGCATACATCCCGCGCTTCGTCACCCGTATCGAAAAGGGCGGCGAGGCCAAGCGCGTCGACATCGTCGAGAAGGTCTTTCTCGACCTTGCGAAGCGCTTCGCAGGACGCGCCGGCGGCTACACCCGCATCGTGAAGTTCGGCCCGCGCCGCGGTGACAACGCGCCGGTCTCGCTCATCGAGTTCGTGGGCGAAGGCAACGCGAACGAGAAGAAGGAAAAGAGCGACAGCGGCAAGGGCGGCGTCGGTAAGGCCAAGTCGAAGAAGGCCACCGCAGCAGCCCCCGCCGAGTCGGTCAAAGCCGAGTAACCAAGCCGCCTCTCTCAAGGCGCAGTCAGCGCGCCAGCGTCACTGAAGAGTGGCCCTGGCGCGTTTTCTTTTGTGTCGCGCATAGGTCGGGTGAACCCGTTGACCTGAAGGGGTGAGCGTAACCGTCAGCGACTGTTGCCCGCGCGGTGAGCGGGAACCGTCAGCGGTTGTTGCCCGCGCGCGAGGCTCGGCGTCGCGGCCAGAGAAGGATGGTCGCGGCGAGGGCCACGAAGAGGAGCGCCCCCGCCGTCATCCACGCTTTCAGCCTGACGTGACGCGCGTCGCTCTTTGCGTCGATGCGGTCGAGCTCTTCGCGGGCCTTCGTGTTCGCGGGGTCGAGGCGGGCTGCTCTTTCGAGGGTGGCGCGATCTTCGATGCCGCGTGCGAGTAGCGCTTTGGCTTCGAGCGTAGCGATGGCGCTCGCGATCTGGCCGGCGCGCGGGCCTTCGGGGTCGAGGCGCTGCGCTTTCTCGTAGCTCGAGAGTGCGAGCTCGGGGCTCTCGTCCTCGATGGTCTTTGCATACTGCACGTAGACGGGAATCATCTCGATGCGACGATCGAGCATCGGCTGCCGCGCGAGGACCTTGTCGAGTATCGCGACCGCTTCGCCGAGCTGCTTCGGATCACCTTGCGCGGCCTTCGCCTTTGCGACGCCTTCGTCGAGCAGCGCGTAGACCTCGTGCAAACGCGTGCGGTCGTAGGCTGCGAACAGCTCGCGCGCGAGCTTGGGCTCGTCCCACTCGTCGGGCGCGTTGTGACCGACCAGGTTCGAGTACGATTCGCGCAGCTGCGTACGCGCCTCTTTGCCGTAGAGCAGGATCGCGTCACGTGCGGCCTCGCGAACTTGCGCGCGGTCGGAGCTCACGAACGAGAGCACCACCGGGATCGCGTCCGTCTCGTGTGTCGCGGCGTACGCGTGCAGCACTTCGGCGAGGACGAGGTTGCTCTTCGTCTGCACCGCGTCGGCTGCGGTTCGTTTGCCCATCGACTCGAGCAGCGCAATCGCCCACTTGTGCAGGCTCTTCGAACGAAGCCTCGTCTCGATGAGCGCAGGCACCGCGCGCTCGCCGAGGGGCGTGAGCAGACGCGCGATCTCGGGGCGGTGCACGCCGCCGTGGTCGTCCCCCGTCGCGACGAGCTCACGCAGCGCCGGCGTCGTACCGATCGCGGCAAGCCGCGCGAGCTCCTTGTCGACCGCGTCGACGTCGGGCGCCGGTGCCTTCCGCAGCTCGGCCAGGTGGGCCGCGATCGTCCGAAGCTCGGGGGCGGTCGCGGCGCCCGACTGCGCCTGCGTGGACTGCGCCGTGAGTGGCACCTGCGCGGGCTGCTGGGCTGCCTGCGCGTTCGTCGTACGTGGCGCGAACGTCACCGCGACGGCGACGACGACCCCAACCACCGACAGGCTCCGCATCTCGGAGGGAAGAACGCTCGAGCGTTCGTTCCGCTTCACGTGATGCGAAAATCGGCGAACTCGCCGGTGTAGCTCTTCCACCGCACGTCGCATTGGTCGACGCGCGCAGCCGACGGCCCGTGCTGCGCCCAGCTGATGATCTCTTTGATCGCGTCCTCGTCGCCTTCGGCCATGATCTCGACCGCAGTCTCGGTCTTGTTCTTCACCCAACCGGTGACGCCGAGACGACGCGCTTCACGCTGGGCCGCGGCGCGGAAAAACACGCCGGTGACCCGTCCTCGGACGACCATATGGACGCATTTGTTCGACATGATCTTCGCCCACGCTCGTACCGCAAATCGGCGTACGCGACCATCCTTTGGCTCCTCGCGCGCGCGCGTGCGTCTCGGATCCCTTGACGCCAGCCCAAGGCTGACCGTAAGCGCGAAGGCTGGTCCCATGGAGCTTTCACGCGGTCCCAGCAGCGCCCCCAGCCCTCTGGCGGGAGACGGAAAAGAGGAGACCCTCGTCGCGGGGGTGCTCGAGTGCCTCGACGGCTTCGGGCTGCTCCGCGCGCCGTCGGCGAACTACCTCCCGGGCCCCGACGACGCCTACGTCTCGCTCTCCCAGATGCGCCGCTTCAACCTGAAGACAGGCGATGTCGTCGCCGGCGCGGTGCGGCGTCGCAAGGATGGCGAGCGCTACCACGCGCTCACCAAGGTCGACTGCATTCACGGCGAGCCTTCCGAAATCGCGGTGACGCGCGTGCCTTTCGACGACCTCACGCCTGTCTACCCCACGGAGAAGCTTCGTCTCGAGACAGCATCGCCGCGCGGCACCACGCGCGCGCTCGACATGCTCGTGCCGCTCGGCAAGGGCCAGCGTTGTCTGATCGTCGCGCCGCCGCGAACCGGCAAGACGATGCTGCTTCAAGCGATCGCGAACGCCATCGCCGACAACCACGACGACGTTCACCTCTTCGTGCTCCTCATCGACGAGCGACCCGAAGAGGTCACCGACATGCGCCGCTCGGTGCGCGCACCGAAGAACGGAGCGCTCGAGGTGGTGGCGTCGACGTTCGACGAGCCGGCCGCGCGCCATGTGCACGTCGCTGAGATGGTCATCGAGCGGGCCAAGCGGCTCGTCGAGCGGAAGAAGCACGTCGTCGTTCTGCTCGACTCGCTCACGCGCCTTGCGCGCGCGCACAACGCGGTCGTTCCCGCGAGTGGCAAGGTGCTCTCGGGGGGTGTCGACGCCAACGCGCTTCAGCGCCCGAAGCGCTTCTTCGGCGCGGCGCGCAGCGTCGAAGAGGGGGGCTCGCTCACCATCGTCGCCACCGCGCTCGTCGACACCGGCTCGCGCATGGACGAGGTGATCTTCGAGGAGTTCAAAGGGACGGGAAACAGCGAAATACACCTCGATCGCCGCCTGATGGAGAGGCGAATTTTTCCGTGCCTCGACGTGCAGAAGAGCGCCACGCGCAAAGAGGAGCTCCTCCTCGGCGAGTGGGAGCTCGGTCGCGTGCGGCTCCTTCGGCAGATGCTCCACGCGTTGAGCCCGGTCGAGTCGATGGAGCTGCTCGCCACGCGCCTCGCTCGCACGGAGACGAACGTCGAGTTCCTCGAGTCCATGCACCACGACGACGCGCTCTCGTCGCGGGCATGCGTCACCGAGATGACGCCTCGGCGCCCGCGCGTCCGGCCGATCACGTGACACCGAACGCGCGTCGTTTCGCCACCGCCGCGATCGGTGCGGCGGCTCTCGCGATGGTCGGACCGCGCCTCAGCGCAGGGCGTGAGGTGCCGGCGGGCGAGCCATTCGTGTATACGCCGCCCGACGGTTTCGTTCCCGCGAACGAGCAGGTCACGACGACGCTTCTGGGCGAGCCCGCGAGCGGCGAGAAGATTTGGGTCTACCCTGGCGTGCTACAAAAGATGGTCCCGCGCGTCGCGCTCACCGACACGACGAGCCGCGGTGGCGTCGACGCCATGTCGCTGCAGCAGCTCGCGGCTGGCATGTCGGCGCTCTACGCCAAGAGCGGCATCACCTGGGTGCCCATCCGCGACGAGGTGAAGCGACGCGCCGACGGCGTCAAGGTTGGCCTTATCGAAGGCGAATGCACGAAGGCCGACAGCCCGCGCTTTCGCGTCGTGCAGATGATCTTCCCAGATGACCACGGCACGCACATCGCGATCGCGAGCTACGCGCTCGAGGACGCACCGAAGTGGGAGGCGCCCGTGCTCGCGACGATCGACTCTGCGCGCGGCATTCGGCGCCTGCCCGATCCTCCCGCGCCGTGGATGTTCGGAGCTTGGGGCGCGGCCGGCGCGTTGCTCGGCTTCACGCTCGCGACGCTTCTCGGTCGGCGCGCGTGAACCGTGTCGAGCTCGAAGGGCGCGGGCTCTTCGGCGGCGCGATCTGCCGCGCGGTGCTCACGCGCACCGAGCTCGACCACGTGCGCGTCTCGGTCGCGGGCTCCGCCTTCGTGCGCGCGAAAGACCTTCGCGTTCTGTCCACGCTGCGCACCACCACGGTCGGCTCGGGTGCGGTAAAGGTCGCGCTCGTCGAGCATCTCTTCGCCGCGCTTGCGGCAACGTCGGTGCGCTCGCGCCTCGACGTCGAGGTTTCGACGGAGGAGCTTCCGCTTCTCGACGGGGGTGCAGCCGTGTGGTGCGCCGCGCTTGCCACGCTCGGGCTCGACGGAGCGATCGACCTGGGGCGCACCGTCGGCGACGTCGCGGGGCTCACGAAGGACCAGCCGCGGCTCCGGATCCTCGAGGCGGGCCACGTCGAAATCGGCGAGAGCGAGTATCGGTTCGCACTCGCGCGCGGCCTTTCGGTCGAGGTCGACGTCGACTTCGGCGACGCGCGCGTCGGCAAGAGCGCTCACTGGGGCGGTTCGCCGCTCGATTTCACTGCTCGCATCGCGCCGGCGCGAACGTTCCTGCAGCTCGGCGACGCCGACGCGATGGTTGCCGCCGGTCTCGCCGCAGAGGTCGAACCGACGAGCGTCGTCGTTCTCGCAGGCGACACCATTCACGCCGCGGGCCGTGCGTTCGAGCCCGACGAGCCAGCGCGTCACAAGCTGCTCGATCTCGTTGGCGACCTCTACGTGCACGGCGGTCCGCCGTTCGGCAGCGTGTTCGCGCGTCGTCCCGGTCACTCCGCGACGCACCGTGCGATCGAGGTCGCGCTCGAGCGAGGCATCCTGGGCACGTGGTAGAATCTCGCATGCGTTTCGTCGCGGGCTTCGCTGTCGCCGTCGTGGTCGCGACGACCGCCGGAGCATGCGGTCTCGACCTGCAAGGAGCCGCAAGCGCGCTCGATGGAGGAGTCGGCATCGGATCCGACGCGGCGCTCGACGCAGCCCCAGCGGTCGACGCGCCCGCGCCGTCGCTGATCGGAGCTTCCTGCACTGGGTTCACGAGCCTCGCTGGCTACTCGGCATGCTTCGACTTCGACGACGGCGTCGTCCCCGCAGGAACGAAGCCTCTCGAGTTCGAAGGCAACGTGAGCATTGCAACGAGCGATGCCTCCGCCCCGTCGCTGCTGCTCACGACGACGACCGCGCCGACCGCACTGACGCATTTTGCGAGCCTCTACAAGTCGTTCGCGTTTCCCTCGGCCCTCGTGGCGAGCAGCCCGCCGGTCAAGATCGCGATGTCGTTCGACCTCCGCGTCGACGCTCTCGCCTTTACGGTCCCCTCGGATGACACGGCGTTCATCGCGCTCGCGAGCATTGGGCTCGGGGGCTCGAAGATCCTCGCCTTCGCGATGGCACCGAAGGACAAGAAGTCGGACGCCACGCCCGTCGCCTTTCTGACCGTATTCGACGGCGGCAAGGCAACGCAGGTCCGCGTCCTCGACCGCACGCCTTCGGTCGGCGTTTGGACGCACATCGATCTGAGCATGCTCGTGACGCTCGCCTCGGCGACCACCGACATCGCCTACGACGGCCTCGAGATCGCAACGGGGTACGAGCTCACGCCCGCGGGCTCGGCCGGCACCGATCCATGGACCTTTGGCGTCGGCCACACGAGCAGCCCGCCGCAAGGCGTAGCCATGACCTCGCATGACAACGTGAGAATCGAAGTCTTTCGCTGAAGCGATGCGCCACGTCTCTGCTCTCTCTCTTGCGTTGCTCGTCGTGCTTGCGTCCCTTACGCACAGCGCTCGGGCTCGCGCGGCCAATCCGCTCGAAGACCTGCGCGGCGTTCCGGAGACGATCCGCCCGCCGACCTTGCCCGATCTCACCCACCGCAAGACCGAGCTGACCCTCGAGGTGACCGGCGGGACGATCACGCCGCGCGACCCCAACGAGCTCCGAGGCCACGTCCCGATCACCGTGCTTCGGGCTGCGATCGAATTGCCTTTGAGGAACCGGCGCTGGTTCGCCGGCGCATCCTACGTCGCCGCGTACGGCAACCCTGTCACCGCCGAGTCGATGCGCTTTCTCGGCGGCAACACCGAGCTTTACGCGCGCGCGGTCTGGGCGACCCGCATCGGGCTCACGTTTGGTGGTGGCATCGGCGCGGTGCTGCCGACCGCGAGCTACGACCGCGAACGCCAAGCGGTGCGAGGTCTCGCCGTCGGTGCCACCGCGCTTCGTCCGTGGGACATCTCGATGTTCGAGGAAGGCTCGCTCGCGTTGCGACCGTTTCTCGACATGCGCTACGCCCCTGGTCGCCTCGTGCTGCAGCTGCGTCAGTCGTTCGATGGCTCGTTCGACGTGCGCACATCGCAACCGAGTCGGATCTTCGCCGTCACCACCGCGTACGTCGGCTGCCGCGTCGTCGATCGCCTCGTGCTCGGGGTCGAGGCGTACGAGCTCTACATCGTCGACGCGCCGGTCCCCGATGAGCGCCGCGCGTTCTTCTCGGTCGCGCCCACGGCGCACATCGACCTCGACGGCATCGAGCCTTCGATCGGTGTGATCACGAACCTCGGGCCGCCATACCTTGCTGCAACCGAACGTCTCTGGGCGATCCGCATGTCGGTGACGACGCGCTTCTGATGCTCTAAGAAACAGCGATGCGAGCCATCGTCATCACCGAGCCGGGCGGTCCCGAAGTTCTCCAGCTCCGCGACGTGCCGGTGCCCACACCCAGCCGCGGCGAGGTCCGCGTGCGCGTGCGCGCGACCGCGGTCAACCGCGCCGATCTCA
>CAXSGV010000396.1:0-6915 GCA_964236615.1 uncultured Polyangiaceae bacterium | reverse complement strand
CGCGCCGTTGTCCGACGGGGACGTCACGGCAGGCGGCGAGAGCGAGCACGGCGAGGCTCAGCACGGCGAGCCGTGTTTCGCACGCGATCCGTGGAATGGCGGGAAGCATGCGCAGAGCGTACGCCCCGAGGCAGCCCACGAGAGAGACTACGGACAGGGACCGGTCGCGGGATCGCAGATCGCGCTGCACGCGTTGGTGACGTCGTAAGCGGTTCCCTCTTTCATGCAGTATGCACCTGAGATGTCGTCCTGCTTCGAGCCAATCGATGTCACCAGCTGCGTGCACGCGAAGCCGCTGGGGCAGCCGCAATATGTCGCCCCGTCGTCGGTCTTGCCCGCGGCGTTCGCGCAGCGACACGAGCAGTAGACCGCCTTCGCCGCCGTGCGATCGAGGCACTGGGCGCTCACCTGGTTCTTGGCGCGGCCCGCATCGGGGGCGACCGCGCCCCCATCCGGCAATGCGCACGCCGCGGCGCCCGGCGGAGCCTTTCCGTCCATGTCCTGACCGTAGGGGCAGGTCACACGCCCGCGAAAGTGGTTCACGAGGCAGACGCCTGCGTTGCATTGCGGTGTCGCCGACTCAATCACGACCTCGTTCTCGGAGAACGAGGTGAACGACTCCCGCGCCTCGAGCGAAGGGGTGCACGCATCACCGACGCTCGTGACCGCAGAGGATGCGGCCGGCGACGTGACGTCGCCGCCGCAGGCGAGGAGCAGGACGAGGGCACTCCCAAGGGAGGAGATGCCGAGGGTGCGCGCGAAGGCGTGGCGAGACTTCATACTGTGAGATGGCCGCAGCGGCGACGTTCCGCCACTGTCGCTCACGGGCTCATGTGAAGTCGGCGATGGAGCCGGCGCCTTCGCGGATGACCTCGGGTGGTGAGGTCGTGAGATCGATGACGGTCGTGGGGACCATGCCGCCGCCACCGGCGTCGAGCACCATGGCGAGCCCCTTGAAGGCTTCATCGATCTCGTGCGGATCGACGTGCGGGTCTTCGCCGGCGCGCTGCGCCGTGGTGGAGATGATCGGCCGACCGAGCTCGCGCGCGATCGCGCGAATCACTTCGTGATCCGGGATGCGGATGCCCACGGTCTTCTTCCGTGATTGGAGAAGCTTCGGGACCTCGCGCGTCGCGGGGAGGATGAAGCAGTAAGGGCCGGGCAGGTAGTGACGTAGGACGCGGTACTCTGCGTTCTCGACGACCGCGTATTTGGCGATGTCGCCGAGGTCGGGGCAGATGAACGCGAGCTCGTGCTTCTTATCCATCCCCTTGATGGCGTAGAGGCGATCGATCGCCTTGCGGTTCATGATGTCGCAGCCGAGGCCGTACACGGTGTCGGTCGGGTACGCGATCACCTCGCCTGCCTCGAGCAGCTCGACGGCTTGGCGCACCTTCCGCGGCTCGGGCGTGTCCGGCATGATCTCGAGCAACATGGCCCGCCTTTTAGCATGAGGGAATCTCGGGGCTGGTACGCTCGTCTTCGGTATTCACGATGCGGCTCGATGAGCTCCCGCTCTGGTTCCTTCGCGGGGTCGCCATTCCCTTTGGCTTGATTTGGGGGAGCTTCCTCAACGTCGTGATTTACCGCGTCCCCCGCGAGATGAGCGTGGTCCACCCGCCGTCGCACTGCCCCGGATGCGGCAAGCCGGTGAAGCCCTACGACAACCTGCCGGTCCTCTCGTACCTCATCCTTCGTGGTCGAGCCCGCTGCTGCGGCGTGAAGATGAGCCCGCGCTACGTGGTCGTCGAGCTGCTCGGCGGTCTGCTCTCTCTCGCGGTGCTCGAGGTGATCGTGCGCACGCTTCCCGGCGACACATCGGCGGTCCGCGCGTCGGCGGTGTACCTCGCCGACTTCGCGCTGTGCCTCGGGCTCCTCGCCGCCGCGTTCATCGACGCCGAGCACATGTTCCTGCCGGATCCGATCACGATCGGCGGCACCCTCCTCGGCATCGGGACGGCATCGCTTCACGAGCTCGGATCCGTCGAATCGATCGCGGGTGCGGTGGCGGGCTACCTCCTCGTCTGGCTACCGTTCATCGTCCTCTACAAAGCCATTCGTGGCCGCGCCGGGATGGGCCTCGGTGACGCGAAGCTGCTCGCGCTCGCAGGTGCGTGGTTCGGCTGGCCGGGCGCGGTCTTCGCGCTGTTCGCCGGCGCGCTTCAAGGGACGCTCGGTGCGATCTTCATCTACCTCGTGCGCGGAAAGATCGACGAGCCCGAGAGCGTGACCGCCGATCGCGAGGAGCTCCAGCGCCTCGCCGACGAAGGCGACGAAGAGGCGAAGGAGATCCTCGCCGATGATCCGGTCGGATCGGCCCCCGAAGAGGGCTTCGGAAAAGCGCGCCTGCCGTTCGGCCCCTTCTTGATCCTGGCGTGCTTCGAGCTGCTCTTCGCGCGCGAGCGCATCTTCTCGACGTTCCTCCGCTGGCTATCGCCAGAGTGAAGCGGACACCCTATCCGCAGGGCTTTCGCGCAAGGACCGCTTCAGCGAGCTTCCGGTACTGGTCCATGTGCAAGGCGGGATCGATCGTCGACTGCAGCGCGATTACGCACGTGCCCTTCTTCACCCACAGCACGAACTCGATGCCGTTGGCGTTTGCGAGGTACGCCTCATCGCCGAGACCGTCGACCGTCAACGAGACCGCGGCCTTGCGGAACGCTGGATCGTGGATGCCGCTCGCGAGCGGCGCGTGTTTGTCGGCCGCCATCGCGTCGAACAGAGGCGCCGGCGGCGCAAGCACGTCGACGTAGTTGTCCTTCCACTGGTACCGGCAGCGCCCGCCGTTCGCCTTGTCGGCCGACTCCTTCGGCGGCTTCGTCGCAGGGCCGACGATCGCCTCGACGTCCGCCGAAGGGACGCGCGAGCAGTCGAAGCTCGCCGGATCTTTCTTCTTCTCTTCGAAGAGACGGCTGCACCCGAGCGACGCGCTCGCGGTGCAGAGCAAGAGTGCGAGCAAGCCCAAATTCCGGAGCGTCATGCGCGCAGTGTAACAGTCGGTTCATGGGGAACGATGGGTTGCCGTCAGACGATCCCGTCCCAGTTTCGTCCGCGCCGTCGAAAGCGCTCCGTCACCTCGGCCGCGAGCGAAGCGGGGAGGGGACCGCGGCTCACGTGCTCCACCGCGCGCGCGAGGTGGAGAGCCGAGCGCGTGCCGACGAGCGCCGAGCAAACGTCAGGGGCGTGCGCCGCGAAGCGTACGGCGAGCTCGTCCCACGCAAGCGTCGGCGGCATACCCTCGAAGAGCGTGAGGAAGCGCTCCCAGTAGATGGCGACATCGTCGCGCGACGGGCGTTCGCTCGCGAGCCAAGCGGCGTTCGCGAGCGCGCGCTTGCCGAGCACGCCCATTCCTCGATCTCGCGCCTCGGGCACCGCGCGATCGAGCGCGCGCTGATCGACGAGGTTCACCGAGCACTCGACGACGTCGAACGTCTCGGAAGCGATGGCGTACGCGAGCGCGTCACCGTCGCCGGAGTAGCCGATCGCTCGTATTTTTCCCGCTTGTCGCGCACGCACGAGCGGCTCGACGAGATCGCCGCGTTCGAGCCGCTCGCGACCGCAGGAGTGAAGAAAGAAGACGTCGATGCGATCGGTCGCGAGACGATCCAACGCTTGCTCGATGCCGCGCGTGAGGACCTCCGGCGTCCAGTCGGCGACGCGCGCTACGCCGTAGCCGCCTTTGGTGCACAAGACGACACCGTCGCGCTTGCCGCGGAGCGCGCGTCCGAGGCGCTCTTCCGACGCGCCGTAGCTGGGCGCCGTGTCGATCAACGTGATGCCGTGATCGATCGCGGCGTGGACGACACGCACGGCAGCCTCGTCCGCGAGCGCGAGATCACCGAGTGGGCCCGCACCGAGACCGAGCGCCGACACGACGAGCCCGGTTCGCCCGAGGGGCCGCGTGATCACAGCGTGAGCACGATCGCGCTGTAGGCGCCGAGCTGGAGGGGGAGCTTGAAGGGTTTGTTGTCCTTCGGGCCCGGGACGGCGGTGATCGCGCCCGCTTGGCCGTCGACGAGATCGTCGCCGTAGGCGGCGCGCTCGGTGTTGAGGCGCACCCTCCACGGCCCCGCGGTGGGCACCCCGACGTCGTACTGCGCGTAGGCCTTGTTCTTCATGTTCACGACCACGAGGACGTCCTCACCCGACGCGCCGTGACGCCGAAACGCGATCACCTTCTCTGTGTCGTTGCGCTGGATCACCTCCACTTGCGCGTCGGCGAGCCCTCGAAGCGTGCGACGCAGCGCGATCATGTCTTTGTAGAATGCATTTACCTTCTGGCCCGCGGGCGTCGGCGGAGCGAGCGATGTGGGCGGGCTCGCGAACGAGCCGGTCGCGAGCGACTCCTGCCCCATGAAGAGCATCGGCACGCCGGGCGAGGTGAGGAGCAGTACGGCGGCGAGCATCGAACGCTTCCGCGCCGCGACGCTCGCGGGGTTTGCCGGGTCGATCCGGCTCGGCAGGCGCGCGCCGCCGTTGCCGACCGTGTCGTGGTTCTCCGTGAAGAGCAGGCGCGCGAAGGGATCGCCGTCGTAGGCGCCGCGTAGAGCGTTCTCGATGGTTTGCATGTTCCGCGCGTCGTCGCTCTGCGCGACGAGCTGGTTGGGGACGTCGTAACCAAAGCCGTCCCACTGCGCGTCGAAGCCGAAGCCGCCTTTGCTCGCTGCCTTGGTGAGCGCGTCCGAGCCCTTCAGATCTTCGGCGACGCTCATGCCACCGAGCTCGTGCGTGCGCGCGTTGCCGCGAACCATCAGCTCGCGACCGCCCGGTAACGTGCCCTGGCCGTCGAGCCCGCGGATGTTCGAGGTCGAGTCCCAGCGGAAGCCGTCCCCGCGGTACTCGACGAGCCACTGCTCGACCGACGCAACCAGCATGCTCGCGACCTCGGGCTGCGTGTAGTCGGGGCGCGGGCCCCACGGCGTCGTGGCGTAAGGGCCGCTCGGAAAGAAGTACACGCCGGCCACGCCATTCGGACAGGCCCCATCGAAGCAGCGGAGCGGTGCATTCTTCCAGCCGTCGGTGTGGTTCACGACGAGATCGATCCACACCGCGATCCCGAGACGATGCGCTTCGTCGACGAACGCGCGAAGGTCGCCGGGCGAGCCGAGGCCGGGGTTCGGCGCGAGCCAAAGCTGCGGGTTGTAGCCCCACCCGTTCGAGCCGCCAAACACGTGCACGGGCATGAGCTCGACGACGTTCACGCCGAGGTCCTTCAGCGCGGCGAGCTTGCTCTGCGCCGACGCGATCGTGCCGTGGCCCGCCGCCGCATCGGTCGTTAAGCTTCCGAGGTGCATCTCGTAGACGACCGACTGTTCGCGCGACGGGCGCTTGAAGGGCGGCGTCTTCCACGCGTACGCGTTGGGATCGACGACGTTGCATCCGTCCGCGACGAGCTCGCGGCAGTAGGGGTCGATGCGCGTGATGGATCCGGAAGGGGAGTCGAAGAGGAGCTTGTAGTGCGTGCCCGCGTGCGCGCCGTCGACATGCGCGCTCCAGATGTCGCCGGGGCCCTTCGCGAGCGGGACCTTCGCCGTCGGGAAATCGCCGGTGACCCAGGCTGCGGTCGCGTTCGGAGCCCACACCCGAAAGAGCACGCCGGTCCCGTCGACGTCGACGTCGGCGCCGAGACGCGGAACCGGAAGACGCGCGGGAGGGCCGGCATCGCCCGCTCCGCCGTCGACCTCAACGAGATCGCTCGCGTCGCGTATGCCCGCTTCGGGCGGCGTCGCGACCGCGGCGTTCGTTCCGTTCGCGCCACCACCACAGCGCGTGAGGCCAAGGAGACCCGCGAGCCCGAAGAGCGCGTACGCCGTGCGTCGGTGCGACTTCATGACCGTGGGTCTACCACGCAGCCCCGTGACGGCCTTTCGCGCAGCCGTCAAAGACTACGGCGCTTGCGTCGCGTGGCTTTCCGCGGTGGCCCGCCCTGGGGCGGAAGGCGCTCGCCGCCATGGGTCGGGCGTACGGTCGACGGTGGGCTCTTGAATCGGCGATGAAATGCCGCCGTGAACGCCGAGAGGTTCTGGTAGCCGACGCGCGTCGCGACCTCACCAACGCTGTGGCGACCCGACTGAAGCAGCAAGAGCGACTCGTCGAGGCGACGATCGCGCAGGTAGGTTGCGGGGGCGATGCCGAGCTCCTTGCGGAACGCGCGCAAGAGGGACGACGGGCTCGTGTGGCATCGCTGCGCGAGCTCCTCGATAGAGAGTGGCGAAAAGAGGTGGTCCTCGATCCACTGCCGCGCGCGCTGCACGACCTCGCTGCCCTCGTGCACGACCGAGGCGCGGGTCTTGTCGGTGAGCGCCTCCTTCCCGAGAAAAAAGAGCTCCTTCGTGATTTCGATCTCGAGAAAGCGCGCCGCGGCGCTCGTGTGCTTCTCGCAGACGTCGCGCTCGAACACGTAGCGGCTTGCAAGCTCGTCGAACCAGCGTGTGCGGGGCAGCACCCGCGGCGCGCCCACGACCTTCGCGAGCTGGGCCGCGTCGATGTGCGGCCGGTACTCGCGGCAGGTGCGTGTGCACGCGAGCTCGCCGACGAGCAACGTGAGCAGGTTCGTGACCGGGCTCTTTGCGGCGACGCGGTAACGCAGGCGCGCGGGGATGAGCGCGAAGCGGGCGCGATCGATCCGCTGCGGCGGGAAGCCTTCGATCGCAAGCTCGACGACGCTGCTCTCGAGTGGGAGCAGCAGCGCGGGCAAACGGTCGAAACGCGACTGGCCAGCGACCTCGGCGCCGCGCTCGCGGCGCAACGTCATGGGTTCGCTGGCCAGCGCGCGCGCTTGCATGCGACGGGAAGGTTGGGCGCTTACGCCTTTGCGCGCTGCTCCATCGGCACGTACTGGTTCTCGGTGGGGCCGGGGTAGATCGGCCGCGGGCGACTGATCTCTTTGCTCGCGTGGTGCATTTCCGCCTTTGT
>CAXSGV010000395.1:4700-6924 GCA_964236615.1 uncultured Polyangiaceae bacterium | reverse complement strand
GTCGGGTCGCAAAATCCTCGGTTGGGGCCTCGTTGGTGTCGGCGTCATCGGCGGCGTCGTCGCGGTCGTCGAAGCCGTGCACTGGGGCTCGCTGCAGAGCAAGGTCGACGACGCTCGCAAGGGGACGGACGGCCGCGGGAACTACGACGTCGCGACGGTCGGCGTCACCGATCCCTGCAACCACGATACGCCCGCCGCAAAGAACGCGTGCGACACGAACAAGTCCGCCAAGTCCTCGAGCACCGTTGCCTGGATCGCCGGTGGCGTCGGCGTGGCCGCGCTCGGGCTCGGGGCGGTCATCCTCCTCACGGACAGCTCGGGCAGCAAGCACGCGTCGGTCTCGACGCAAGGCAGCCTGAAGCCGCAGATCGTTCCCTACGCGGGTCCGAAGGCGGGCGGCGTCGACCTTCACTGGACCTTCTGATCATGCTCGGCTTCGTCCGAGGGCGCGTCGCGATGAAGGTGCTCGCGTTCGCGGCGCTTCTTCTCTGCTTCCTCGGCCCCACGAGGGCGCGCGCCGAAGCGCCGTCGAAGACGCCGGCCGCCGTTCTCTCGCTCGACTCGGAGGACATGGAGGACCAGGCCGAGGCGTTGACGGGCGCGCTTCGATCGAAGGTTCGCGCGTCCCCGAATTTCACCATGGGTGAGGGCTCGACGTCGCTCAGCCTCCTCGTCGCCGCGCTGAAATGCCCGACGCATCCCGACGCGCCGTGCCTCCAGCGCATGGGTGATCAGCTCAAGGTCGACACCTTCTTCTGGGGCACCCTCGCGAAGAGCGGCCCGAGGCAAGTCACAGCCGAAGTCCACCTCTGGGCCCGCGGCAAGCCGGACGTCGTCGTGAAGGAGACCTTCAGTGACAACCTTCGCGATCAGAACGACGAGGTTCTCAGGCGCATCGCCGCGCGCGTCTTCGACAAGCTCACGGGCGCTCCCGTCGCGGGCCTCTTGACGCTGCGCGCGGGCGAATCGAACGGTGCGGTGTTGGTCGACGGCGTCACGCAAGGTGCGCTCGAGCATGGCCAGGCAGTCCTCGAGCTCAAACCCGGCAGCTACAACGTCGAGGTTCGTGTCACCGGGTACAAGTCGCTGAGCCACCACGTCGTCGTCGCACCAGGCGCCGATCTCGTGCTGAACCTCACGCTCGTTCCCGAGACGGCCGCCGTCGCCGACGCGCCTTCACGCCCGATCTCCCGACGCACTATTCTCACGCTCGGGATCCTCGCCGTCGGTGTTGGGTTCGGCGTCGTCGGCACGGTCGAAGGCGTGAGCTTCCTCTCGAAGCAGTCGAAGAACGACGAGCACCACAAGACCTACGGTGCCAACGACTTCTGCGATCCCGCGCAGCCGCACAGCGCCAACCCCCAGCAGCTCGACGAGGCTTGCCAGAACCTCAAGGACGCGAAGTCGGCGCTCGCGCTCGAAGCGGTCTTTTACAGCATCAGCGCCGTGCTCGTGGGCACCGGCGTCGTGCTCCTGATCACCGATCGCGACGACAAGAAAGAGACCGCGGGCACGTTGAAGGTGCGCCCGCACGGCGGTCTCACGTCGGCCGGCCTCGATCTGAAAATGGCATTTTGACGAGGTCGCTCATTCCGTAGCGACCCGCCGGCATGCCCGCGGCCCACCGCGCAGCGCGCACGGCGCCGCGCGCGAAGAGATCGCGGTTCGAGGCGCGATGCGTGAGCTCGATGCGCTCGCCGTCCCCCAAAAAGAACGCGGTGTGATCGCCGATGACGTCTCCGCCACGTATCGCGTGCATGCCGATCTCCGCCGCGGGGCGCGCGCCGGGGCGTCCTTCGCGGCCGTGCACGAGCGCGTGATGACGATGCACCTCACGCACGGACTCGGCGATTGCGAGCGCGGTGCCGCTCGGGGCATCGACCTTCTTGCGGTGGTGTGACTCGACGATCTCGACGTCGAACTCCGGACCGAGCATCGCGGTCGCGGCGGCCACCAACGTGCGGAGAACCTCGACGCCGATGCTCATGTTCGCGGCGGCGAAAACGGCGACGCTCTTGCTGGCTTCGTCGAGCGCCTTGGCCGCGTAGGCGTCGAGCCCCGTGGTGCCGGTGACGATCGCGCACTTGGCCGCGGGCGCGATCTCGGCGAGTCGGAAGGTGGCGATCGGCGACGAGAAATCGATGGCGACCTCGGCGCCCGACGCAGGCAGGCTCGCGACGTCGTCGCCTTCGCTGACACGGCAGACGACCTCGATGTCGGGGTA
>CAXSGV010000395.1:0-4690 GCA_964236615.1 uncultured Polyangiaceae bacterium | reverse complement strand
GCAGGACGGCTTCGCCCATTCGGCCGCTTGCACCGACGACCGCGAGCCGCATCAGGCGAACGCTCCGAGCGTGGCGGCAAGCTTCTTCTGTGCGGCCTCGCTGAGAGGAACGAGCGGCAGGCGCACGATGTTCTTCATGCGGCTGCGCGTCGCGAGCGCGGCCTTGACCGGCGAAGGGTTCGCTTCGACGAACATGACCTCGTGCACGGGGACGAGCGCGAGGTGGAGCGCGAGCGCCTTCTTGGAGTCCCCCTCGAGCATTGCCGTCGTCACACGCGCGACCTCGCGCGGGAGCAGGTTCGACGTCACGCTCACGACGCCTCGCGCCCCGACGGCCATCATCGCGACCGTGAGCGCGTCGTCGCCGCAGAGCACCTGGAGCCGATCGCCGAGCAGGCGCGCGAGCTCCTGCGCGCGGAGCACGTTGCCCGTCGCTTCCTTGATCGCGCGGACGTTGGCTGCAGCGGCGCAGATGCGCGCGACCGTATCGGCCTGCAGATCGATCCCCGTGCGACCGGGGACGTTGTAGAGCATCACCGGACAGCGCACCGACTCGGCGATGGCGAGGTAGTGCCGGTAGAGGCCTTCTTGCGTGGGCTTGTTGTAATAGGGCACGACGGCCATCACGGCATCGGCGCCCGCCTTTTCGGCAGCGCGCGCGAGCTCGATCGCACCGCGCGTCGAGTTCGATCCGGTGCCCGCGATGACCTGCACGCGGCCCTTCGCCTGCTTCACCGCGCGGAGGATGAGCGCGGCTTGCTCTTGGTGCGAGAGCGTCGGGCTCTCGCCGGTGGTGCCGCAGGGGACGAGGCTCGCGCCCGCTTCGACCTGCGCTTCGATGAGCGCATCGAACGCGTCCCAGTCGATGGACTGATCGGCGTCGTCGTTGAACGGGGTGACGAGCGCAGTGTACGTGCCGGAGAACTGCATCGCCCCGTTTTACTCAGTCGAAGGAAGAGCGCAACGTGGAGCTGGCGAGGTTGTGGAAGAAGTTGTCGCGCGCCGTGACGTCATCGAGCCACGCTGCGTCCTTGTCGTCGAACACGTTGGTCTCGACCAGGTGGCCGAGGTGGCGGAGACGGTGAACGTGAGCGCGGATCCGGCGCTCGGCGTACGTCATCGACGTGCCGGTCTTGATGATGAAGTTCCAATCGCTCGACTGGAGGAGCAAGAGCTCGCGGACGGTCTGATCGAGCGCGCGACCACGTACGCCATCGGCGTGGCGGTACGTCTTCACGAGCCACGACACGTACCTGGTTGCATGATGCACGTGTCGCCACGACCACGCCGCTTCGGGTCCGACCCAGACTTCGCCGTAGCCGCCGGCGCCCCACGACGATGCCGCAGGGGTGGCCGTCGTCGCGACCGGGTTCTCTTCGAGGTAGTGGCGCAGCGTGATCGCTTCGACCTCGCCGCGCGTGTGCAGCAGCTGACGGAACACGGCTTCGAGGAACATCGGCCCCTCGAACCACCAGTGGCCATAGAGCTCGGCGTCGTAGGGCGCGACGACGATCGGGGACGGCACGTGCGCCGCGAGATGGCGCATCTGCTGCGTGCGGTTCTGGACGAAGTTCGCCGCGTCCTCCCACGCGCGCTGCTTGGCGACGCCCGGCATGTACGGCTCCTTGTGCGCCGATTTACCGGTGATTCGGTAGTACTTGAGGCCGGTCATCATGCGCGCGCCGTCGCCGCCGACCTCGCCCATCAGCTCGCTCTCGGGAAGATCGAAGCCGATGTCGCGGTAAAAATCGCGGTAGTAGACGTTGCCGGGGTAGCCCTCTTCGCGCGACCAAACCTGCGCGCTCGACTCCGCGTCACGCGCAAAGAACGCGACGCCGTTCGGTGACACGATCGGCCCGTGCACACCAAAGGGCGGGCGCGGGCTCGCGAGCGTGACGCCGTGCGTGTCGACGATCGTGAAGCGGATGCCGGCGTCGGCGATGTCCTTGTCGAAGCTCGGGTGGTACGCGCACTCGGGGAGCCACATGCCGAGCGGCTTGCGACCGACGAGGGCCTCGAAGCCCTTCACGCCGAGCTCGATCTGCGGCCGGATGCCCTCCTGCGCAGCCATCATTCCGGGCAGGTAGCAGTGCGTCGCCGAGCACGTGATGAGCTCGAGGCTGCCTGCGTCCCAGTGCCGCACGAGGCCCGCGACGACGTCGCCCTGGTGCCGATCCCAAACCGCACGCACGCGTGCGAGCTCGTCACGGTAGAAGGTGGCGATCGGAGCGAACTGTTCGTCGCCCCAGAGACGCTTCATCTCCTTTTCGGCGAGAGCCTCGATACGCGCGAGGTGCTGGTCGAAGCGCGCGCAAAGAAGCTCGTCCTTCAGCATCGCCGCGAGCGGCGGTGTGATGCTCATCGTGAGCGCGAAAGGGATCTCCTCTTCCGCGAGGCGATCGAACGCGTCGAGAAGCGGCAGATAGCACTCGATCAACGCCTCGTAGAACCAACGTTCTTCGAGGTGTCGTTTGTGCTCCGGATGGCGGACGAACGGAAGGTGCGCGTGGAGGACGAGCGCGAGATACCCGTCAGGCATGCGCCGGGGAGTACCACGATCTTCCGTAAAAAAGCGCTACGCGAAAGTGATTACGGGAAAGTGACTACGGCAGGTGGATCCGACCCGAAGCGGTACCGGCGACGTGGCAACCGGCAGAGTTGCAGCTTCCCTGCGTGGGGCCTGCCAGCTTCTGCGTCATCGTAGCGACGTTGCCCGCGCCATCGCGGGCGCCGATCAGGGAGTTGGCGGCGACAGGGTTTGCGCCGGTCGCGCCTTGCGCGAGGTAGAAGTTTCCGAGCGCGTCGGTGTACGTCACCATGAAGACGCCCGCGGCGTCGCGTACGCGGATCTCGACGCCCGCGGCCGCCGGCATCGTCGCGGCGGCGTCCTTGTAGACGGTGCCGCCGAGCACGAACGGCGTGCCCGCGCCGCCGGTCTTGTGGCAGCTGAAGCAGTTCTGCCCAACGGGGTTGTTGTTCGCGAACGACCCGTTGTGACCCGCGTTGTCGGTGGGGCCGCCGGTCTTGGCGGCGAACGCAGGCGCTCCGGTGAAGGCCGTCGGAGCCACGGCCGTGTCGGCTGCTGTCGTGGCGTCGCTTCCGCCTCCGGGGCCGCCATCTTCGCCACCACCCCCACCGCCGCCGCCTCCCCCGCCACCACCTCCTCCACCACCACCACCGCCGCCACCCCCTGGACCGGTGCTGTCCGGTCTGGTGGAGAACTCGACCGCCCCTGGATCGGGTGCGCTGCAACCCGCGAGGACAACGGATGCAATCGCCGGCGCCAACGCCAGTGATAGCCAAAGTCCATGAATCCTCGTCATTTGCCAGCCTCCATCAGAGCGCGTTACGGCCCGGTTGCGGCGCGAGGGATCCCGAAAGAAACCCAGCGGCGTTGGGGTCGAGAGACCCAGAGTCTATCTCCGTAGCAAGGCGCACGCCCGGGAAGAGCGATCGCCGATTCCGTTCGTTCGCACCCGCCTTTACAAAGGTGACTGCCTGAGTATAGTGCGCGACCTCGCTTCAAACCCCGCCGTTTCCACCGATCTCGATCGGGGAGCGGCTGCTCAAGAGGGCATGTCATGTCGTCAGTTGGCTACGCGGTCATCAAAACAGGCGGAAAACAATATCGCGTCGCGCAGGGCGACAAGGTCCGGATCGAAAAGCTCCCGGGCTCGGTCGGCGACACCATCACCTTCGGAGAAGTTCTTCTCCTGGGTGGTGACGCAGTCACGATCGGCACCCCCCTCATCGGCGGGGCCAAGGTCGAAGCGCGCATCACCGCGCAAGATCGCGCGAAGAAGATCATCGTCTTCAAGTTCCGTCGCCGAAAGAACTACCGACGCAAGAACGGGCACCGCCAGCCGTTCACCGCGATCGAGATCACCGGCATCACGAAGGGCTGACAGGGAACCGCCATGGCACACAAAAAAGGCGCGGGCTCAACCCGCAACGGACGCGACTCCAACTCCCAGCGCCGCGGCACCAAGGTGTACGGCGGCGAAGTCGTTCGCGCCGGCAACATCCTCGTTCGTCAGGTCGGCGCGTCGATCGCGGCCGGCAAGAACGTCGGTCTCGGCAAGGACTTCACGCTGTTCTCGCTCGTCGACGGCGTCGTCGTCTACGAGTGGCGCTCGAACACGCGGCGCATGGCCTCGGTGTACCCGGTTGGGCACCCGAAGACCGTCGCCGCTCCTGCGACCGCCTGAACAGCACCAAGTCGAAAGCAGCACTCGCGCGGCGCTTGCCATCAGGTAGGCGCCGCGTGATGTTTGAAAAGCTTGTCCTCCCCGACTCCACGCCTGCTCGCTGTCGATCTCGACGGCACCCTGCTCGACCCGCGCGGCGTTCCGCATGAACGGGATGTGCGGGCGCTCCGTCCGCTCGCCGAAACTGGCGTCGCGGTCAGCATCGTCACCGGCCGTCTCTATTCGGGAACACGCGCGAGCGCCATGGCCCTCGGGGTTCTCGGGCCCGTCGGCTGCGTCGACGGTAGTCACATGGTCAACGCGTCGACGCACACGACCATGATGCACCACGCGATCAAGGGCGAGCACGCCCTCAAGCTCCGTGACAGCCTCGCGCGCTCGGGCCCGGCCACGTTCCTGTTTGCGCGCGACGTCATCGTCCATGACGAGCACTGGTACATCGACCTCGGCGACTGCTTCGGAAGCGAGTGGGAGTGGGAGGG
>CAXSGV010000394.1:0-6925 GCA_964236615.1 uncultured Polyangiaceae bacterium | reverse complement strand
GGAGCTTGGCCAGACGGACGACGAGCTCACGACCGTCGGCGACGAGACGAGCTGGGAGGGTGACGAGGAGCGCGCGAGCACCGAGGAGATGCACCGCGGCAAGGTCGACGCGCTCACCGTGCAAGGGAACCAGATCCGCGCGAACGGCCATCGCTTCGTCTCGCGTGGCGTGATCTTCGAGGGCTTCCTCTACACCGAGCGCGACATCAAAAAATGCGTCGCGCAGGACTACAACGGCGACAACGAGGACCGGAAGTTCTGCCAGCGGCACCTTCTTGCCCGCGACTATTACGAGGGCAAGGGGCAGTTCGCAGGCAAGGACGCGCTCACGCTCGCCGTGACGAACTGGAACGCCAACACGGTGCGCTTCAACTTGAACCAGTCGGCGCTCGACCCGAATTCGAAGGACGCGTTCGACCCCGACTACATCGACGAGATCGCGAAGTACACGCGGATGGCGCGCGACCGCGGCTTGGTCGTGATCCTCGCGCCCTTCTCGGGTCGCAACGAAGGCGCGCCGGACAAGCTCGTCACGAGCTTTCCGAAATACCCGATGCCGACGTCGGACACGATGGGGGCGGTCGACGTTCTCGCGCGCCGCTTCGGCAACGATGCTGGCGTCGTGATCGATCTGTTCAACGAGCCCTTCGGCAACTGGAAGACTTACCTCGAAGGCGGCGTCGGCAGCGGCGAGTGGGCGGGCGTGAAGTTCGTCGGCGTGAACGATCTGCTCGATCGGATGCGCAGCCGCGGCGCCAAGAACGTCGCGGTCGTGCAAGGCCTCAGCGCCGACTGGAGTGACTACCCGGGTGGGATCCGCGACGGCAAGGTCGCCTTCTCGGGGCACCCGTTCCTACCGAACAAAGCCGAGGCCCTCGATGGCCAACACATCGACTGGTACTCGATGTTCGGCGAGATCGCGCGCACGAAGCCTTACTGGATCACGGCGTGGGACGCGTCGGCGAAGGACAAGTGGTGCAAGAAGTTCGGAATCGAGCTCGCGACCGAGTTCGTGCAGTACGTCGACAAGAAGGACATGGGACTCGTTGGCTTCGCGTTCGACAGCCCGTACTCGATGACGCGCGACTTCCGCGATCGCTTCGATGAGCCGACCGCGATGGGCAGCGCGTGCTCCGACTCGGCGGGCGCGCACGCGGGTGAGATCATGCAGAAGTCGTTCAAAGGAACGCTCCCCGCCTTGAAGAACGGCAAGCCCAACGGCGGGAAGATCAAGATCAGCAAGAACCAGAAGGTCGGGAAGCCCATCACGCTCGACGTCGACGCTTCGGATCCCGATCACGATCCGATCTCCTACGCCGCACGCGCCGAGGGCGACCCCATGTCCCCGCGCCAGCATGCGTCCAAGTTCCAGCTCACGTTCGACAAGGCCGGCAAGCACAAGGTCACGATCTCGATCGCCGACAACAAGGGTGGCGCCATCCGCAAGACGGTCACCATCCACGTCACGCGCTAAATCACGGTTCGTGATCTTCGATCACGAACCTAGATTTAGGACGTGTCTGGTGGGCCTGCCGGCCCCTCTAAACCTGCGGTTTCGAGCCTCCCCGTCTCGCCTTCGGCGAATCGTGCTTCGCACGAGTTGATGCAGAATCGTGGTCGCTCATTTTAGCCCCGCGGTCGCGTCGCGGTAGTCTCTGGAACATGAGCTTCGACGATCCGAGCAAGCCGATGGACGACGCCCAAGCGTTCGCGCAGAAGGTCGTCGACTCGATGGGCGAGACCGAGTCTCTCCTCATGGCAATGCGTCTGACGCTCCTCGTCGGCCAGCGAAAGGGCGAGGAGAACCCGGCGGTCGTCGAAGCTGCGCACGACGCCATCGAAGCCATCAAGCGCCTCGGCGTGCTGACGGGAACATTCACACCGAAGTAGGCGGCAGCGGCGGGGCGCCACCCTCGACGTGCGACGCGGCTGCCCGTAGCCTGCCCGAATGGCTCTACGGACGTACGTCACCATGGTCGCTTTCGCCTCGATGCTCGGCACGGCAGCGTGCTCCTCCGCGGACGCGAATTCGGCGCCGGTCATCGATCAGCTGGACATCCCCGACACGGCGACGAAGGAGGGGACGGCGTACTCGGTCTCGGGCACGCTCACGTACCATGACGATGACAACGCCGTGAAGACGATGCGGATCTACACGCCTGCGGGCGCGGCGGATCCGACGCTGACGGTGAACCTGCCCGGTGGTGGCGGCAGCAGCGGTGGCGCGACGATCAAGGTTCTGTTCAACGGGGCTCCTGGCGCGAACATCGAGTACGAGATCTCGGTCGTCGACGCGACGAACATCGAGAGCGCGCGCCTGAAGAAGACCGTCAAGATTCCCTGACGTGACGAGAGCGCGCGGACGAGCTCTCAGTCGGAGCTGCCCGCGTCGCTGGAACCAGCGGTGCACGCGACGATGCCGGAGACCTTCGCCGCGTCCTTGTCGCTGCACGCAGTGCCGAAGAGACCGATGACCCCATAGGTCTGATCGACCCAATCCCAACCGTCGACATGGTTGGGATCGCGCTTCACGAGCACGCCGTCGATCTCTATCCCGATGGCGTTCGCGTCCGTCGGCACCGACGGCGTGAGGTACGTGCAGCGCGTGACGCTGTCGCGGATGGTCGTGAGCGCGCCGCTCATTTGTGCGGCCGTCTGCACGTCGTAGTATTTCGGCGACGTCGGACCAGCACGCCCGCCGGCGACCGCCATCGCGTCGAGGGTTTGGCCGTACGCGGGCCGCTCGCCGCCGCCGATGCCCACGACGTAAACGGGGATCTGGCGCTTCGTGAAGATGTCGCGGATGACGTTCACCGTCCGAGCGTCATCGAGGCAGTCGAAGGCGCCGACAGGACGGTCGCACGAAGCTAGGGTGCACACGCACGTGCTCGGGGGGAGCGCACCGTTGCAGTTGGGTGCGCCGTCCGTCGCGAGCACGATCGCGCGACCGACTTTTCGCTGGCTCGCGACGTACTCGGCGGCGATGCGAACCGCCTCCGCGGTCGGCGTGCCGCCACGCGGGCGCGTCTTCGCGAATACGTCGAGGATCTTGTAGGCGTTGTTGAGCGCGGGAGCGATCGCGACTCCGAGATCGGAGCGGCACGCCTCGTCGACGCCCGCGATGTTGCCAACGGGCTCGGGGAAGAATTTGGCGCCCATGGCGAGCTGTCCCGTCAGAGGGATCGCCGTTTGTCGCAGCCCGTTCTCGAGCGTCGCCCAGCGTGATGGGCCATTCCGGGTGTCGGCACGAAGATCGAAGTCCATCGAGCCCGACCGATCGATGACGAACATCAGCTGCGCGATCGCATGCTCGAGAACGAACCGACCGGGCACGCAAGCGGGCGGCGGACCATCCTCGGGAAGCGAAGCGTCGAGCTCGGCCAAGGCCTCCGAGTCGGGCAGCGGTGTCCGCGCGCCGCAGCTCGCGATCGTGGGAAGGAGGCCCGCCATCGTGGCAGCGCCGAGCAACCACAAGCGCAGGCGATTCTTGGGGTAATCCGTGCCCGCGGCGCGCATCCCTATGTAATATCCCGGGCGCTCCAAGTGTTCACCGCCATCGCTACGATTCCTCGCAAACGGTGGCTGCCGGTGCTCATCGCGGCGGCGCTCTTCTTTCTGCCCGCGCGCGCCCACGCTGCGACCGAGCCCTTCAAGTGGAATCCCGCGTGGCCCAAGTTTCGGTGGACCGAGGGCGTCGCCACCGTCGGCTTCATCGCGACCGCGTACGCCGAGGACAAGTACCTCAAAGCCCCGACGTCCCCGCGCTGGACCGGCGGGATCCTGCTCGACAACCCGATCCGCGGCCTCCTTCGCGGCAACAACCACGAGCAGCGAGCCGCCACGATGTACGCCGACACCAACGGCATCGTCCTCAGCCTCGTTCCGTATTTCGATGTGGCCGTCGCGCTCGGTATCCACCGCGATCCCGAGATCGCCGCGCAGATGTTCTTGATCAACGCGCAGGCGCAGAGCTTCACCGGCAGCCTCACGCTTTTCACCAAGTGGGCCATTGGCCGCCAGCGACCGTACGCGCGCGACTGCGGGAGCGCGGGCACGATCAGCGGCACCCACACCTGCGGCACGAACTACGACAACAGCAGCTTCTTCAGTGGCCATACGGTGAGCGCGTTCACCGGGGCCGGGCTCATGTGCGTGCATCACGAGCATCTCCCGCTCTACGGAGGCGGCGCGCCCGACAAATGGGCGTGCCTGTGGGCTCTCATTGGCGCTTCGTCGTCGGCGGTTCTACGCATCGTCTCGGACGATCACTACGCAAGCGACGTGATGACTGCGGCGGGGGTCGGCTTCCTCTCCGGTTACATCATCCCCTCTTGGCTTCATTACGGGTTCGGCCGAACGCGCACCAGCAAGCCACGGCGCGCCGGCGACATACAAATGGTGCCCACGTTGCAGCCGGTCGTCGGCGGCATAGGGGTTGGCGTCACGGGCTCGATGTGACCTTTGGCGCGACGTTCGTCGCGCTGTCGAGTAAGAAGCCACGTGCCCTCATGATTGGAAAATCTCTTCGCGAGCGCTACGGCGGACGCAGCGTCCTGCCTGAATCGGAGTCGGTCGCTCTCCTGACCGAGCTGCTGCCGTCGCAGGCGGAGTACCTCGTTCAGGTCCGCGCGAACGATCCGAACATGATCGCGTGCCTCATCGTTCGTGCCGACGACGGCGCCGTGCGCCTGTGCCGGATGTTCGGCTTCGAGATGAAGCCGGGTGGCACCGGCGTCTTCGGTCTCGCCGGACCGGATACGGCGCGTGCCTTCCCCGAGCTCGCGCCACACCAGCGCGCGTGGCTCGTTGCGCCGTGCGGACCACGTGAGACCAAGGTGCTCCTCGTCGCCACGGGCATCGGGCTCCTCTCGCTCGAGACCGTCGACGGCAAGGTCACGATGACGGCGATCGCAAACGCGTCCGCCTGACGGCCGTCGACTTCGAAATTTCGGAGGCGCGTCGAATTTCGAAATTTCGGAGGCCGCGTCTCCGAACTGGGGGGAGACCATGAAGACCTTCCTCCTGTGGTGCGTGCTCCTCGTCGTGTGCTGGCCGCTCGCGCTCGTGATGCTCGTCCTGTACCCGCTGATCTGGGTCGTGCTTCTGCCGTTCCGCATCCTCGGCATCGCGGTGCATGGCGTGCTCGATCTCGTGTGGGCAATCATCGCGTTTCCCGCCCGGATGGTTCGCCGTCTCGCGTGACCGCGCACGACTCACTCACCGCCGAGCGCGCGGGCGAGCCGCTTGGCTTCGACGAGGTGAAGCGCGGGATCGCCAGCGCTCCCCATGTTGATGCTGATGTGGCCACCGGTGATGCCCGATTTCACGACGGGCACGCTGTTGACCTTGTCGTTGATGAGAATGGCGATGCGACGATCGACCCACCCGCGCGTCGCCTCCGCAAAACGAGCTGCGCTCTCCGGTGACAGTGTCACCTGGACGGTGGCCTCTTGCGCGTACGCGTGGCGATCGTCCGGGGCGACCGCGACCGCGTCGACGACGTCCGCCGTTTGAAGGATCGGCTCGCCCATGAGCACGACCGTTCGCGCGCCGATGATGCGCGTGCGCTGCGCCGCATCGTCGAAGTCCTCGACATCCTGGTAGGCGAAGCGACCTCCTTCGTTCAGCACGCCGTGCGCGGCGACCCATTGCGCGAGGCGCGCCGTCCCGGTCTCGGGCGTCTCGCCTTCGCGCAGCACAACACGGGCGTAGTGCGAACGCGCGATGTGACCGCGACCGGCGGGAATGTTCTCCACCAGGATCGAGATGCCTTCGCGCTCCGTCGACTCCGCGTCGGTGACGTCGGCGAATGGATCGATCGTGTCGTCGACGCGCGTGAGCTCGAGCTTCGCAGCGGGGCCACGCTCGGAGGCTGGCACCGGGAGACGAATGACCGCGAGAACGACCGCACCGCACGCGCCGAGGAGCGCTACTGCGAGAATGGCGAGGCGCTGCGGCAGAGACCACGCTTTGGTGGGCTTCACCTCCGCGTCGGGATCCGCCTCCTCGCGCTCTGGTTTTTCAGCGCCCGCAACGAGGTGCGCAAGCACGGCCGACGCGCGCGCTGCGTGCTCTTCTTTCACGAGGAGCTCGGCGGGCGCGTAAGGCGCGAAGACCTGGGCGAGTGTGAGGAACGCCATGCCACGCGGCTCGCACGGGATCCCCTCCGAGGCGAGCACGGCTCGAAGCAGGGGCACTGCGGCCGCGCGACGCTCTTCCCAAACCGGAACGACCGAGACCCGGCGGCGCGAGTACATGCGAAGCGCGCGCACGAGATCGATCGCGAGCGCGGTGACGACGGGGACGACGGCGATGTTGAGCTGCGCGCGCGTGCGTGAGAGGGCCACCGCCGCGAGCACGATCACGGTGAGGTAGAGCAGCGTGGGCGGAAGCGCGCGCCGGAGAGCCGACGACGCGGCAGTCGCCGTGTCGTTCGAATTGGCGCCGAGCCGGTTGACGAGATCGGCCATCTCCTTCGGGCGATTGAAAAGTCGCGTGAGCAGAAACGCGATGATCCACGTCGTGAGGAGCAAGGCGATCGCCCATGTCGTGGTGTTGGAAAAGGTGCGCGCGAGGGCTTCGAGCGCATCGATGTTCCAGCTGGCGAACACCATCGGCACCGCCAGCAGCGACACTCCGGGCGCCTTGTCACAGTAATAGTGACCCTCGCGTCGGGCCTCGTCGCCGGTGTTGTGGTGGAAGTCGTCGATCCGGGCGCTGACCAAGACGCGGATCAGGCGATCGACCGCCGCTCCCGCGAGCGCGGTTGCTGGCGCGCCAGCAACCGCGCTCGCGGGATAGGTGCGCATCCACGTGCCGCCTTCGCTGCGCGCCACGACCTCATCGCGCGGCGGAGCTTCGGCATGGAAGCGCCGCTGGATCTTCGCCACCCGTGACGGATCACGCCGCGTCAGCCGATGATCCA
>CAXSGV010000393.1:0-6930 GCA_964236615.1 uncultured Polyangiaceae bacterium | reverse complement strand
CCCCCGAAGGTACCGCCACCGCTCCTTTACGGTGTACGAGGAGCTCGCGACCGAACCAGCTCTCGCGCGCGACGAAGTTGTGGTGGATGTCGACGACGTCGTCGCCACCGTGCACGTCGCGTCCGAGCGCAGTGGCGATCACCTCGAGCGCCTTGTTCGCGAGCGCCTGTCGATTGGCGCGCGCAAAGACGAGCGCCCACCCGAGGTCGTCGAGGTACGACGCACCCTCGTCCTGTCGCGTGTCGAGCGCGTGCAGCGGACCGCTCTCAGATTCGCAAGAACGCGTGTGGTGTGCGGCGATCGCGGCGCCGAGCCCACGCGACCCCGAGTGCACGAGCAGCCAGAGCGCGCCATCGGCGTCGCGCTCGATCTCGAGGAAGTGGTTCCCGCCCCCGAGGGTGCCGAGGTGCCGCCGCGCGAGCGCGTCGCGGGTGTGCTCGAGCGCGTGCGTCGAAAGGGGAGTCGAGAGCAGCGCGTCGGGAACATCGACGCCGCGGCCTCGATGCGTGCCGGCGCCCGCCGGAATGGCGCGCCCGAGATCCTGGACGAGTCGCTCGAGCATCTTGCGATCGACGTCGTCGATGGAGACGTCGAGGCAAACGGCGGACATGCCGCACCCGAGATCGCCGCCCAGCGCCTTGGGTACGACGAACGTCTCGGTGGCGAAGACAGTGCCGACCGCGACGCCCTCGGCGACGTGCGCGTCGGCCATGGCCGCGACGTGCTCGACGACCCAAGGCTGCGAGGCCACGAGCTGAAGCTGGCGCGCGGTCTTGTCGTCGATCGTGCGAGCCCAAACCCGAACGGGCACGCGCTGGCCCCGTTCGGGTTCGAAGATCACACGCTTCACGTCAACCCCTCGAGATCGTCCTCGTCGGGAAGAATCGCGGCCGCATCGAACACGAACCGGAGATCAGGTACGCGTTTGAGGTCGAGCGCGTCAGAGAGCCGCGCGCGCAGGAAGGGCGTCGCGCGCACGAGCCCATGCTCGACACGCGCACGCCTGTCCCGCGCCTCGTCGTCGCTCGCTTGAAGAGCGAAGTGAACACGTGCATGGCGGTAATCGACCGACAGCACGATCGCGGTGATCCGCACCCCTGCGAGGGCCGGATCGGAAACGTCGTCACGAAGGAGCCCACGGAGCTCCTCCACAATCAAATCTTGCAAACGGATATGGCGAAACCCGGTGCTGCTTTCATCTTCTCGTCGCATGGAAACGGCTCCACACACGCGAGCGCTCCGTCGCCGGAGTCGCCGCGTACAAAGGGCAAGTGTTCACGCTCCGTCGAGCGCGCTCTTACCCTCGTATGTGGACGAGGATGTCAGGCGCGCGAGAGGGAGAGGCCTTGGAAACCGCTTGTCGCAATGAGCTTCACAATCCACCTCCTCTCGCCGCGGGATGCAGCGCCCTCACAATGACCGCGCACGTGGCGATCGTCAAGGCGTCCTTCGATGTACTACCGCTGAATCATGTGCGCCGTGAGTCGAGGCTCGTGCGTTCGCCAGGGTGCTTCTCACCCTGGAGCACCGCTTCGACGGCGAGGTCGCTGTCCTTCTCGATGGCCTTGTCGAGCGCCTTGTGGTCGGCGAGCACCTCGCGGCCGAGGTAGTCCTTCAGCCAGATGCGCTCGACGATCGGGTAGGCCGCGACGAGGGGCAGGACCATCACCGCACCGAGGATCCCGCCGAGTGTCCCCCCGACGATGAGCGCCAGAATGACGGTCAGCGTCGAGAGCCGCAGCGTGTTGCCGTAGACGCGCGGAACGATGAAGTACGTCTCGAACAGGTGGTACACGGCGTAGAGCCCAAACACGGCCACGGCGACGACGGGTGACACGGTGAACCCGAGCAGCACCGCGGGCACCGTGGCAATGATGATCCCCGCCACGGGGATGACGTCGCAGATGCCGGCGAGGATCGCGAGCGGTAGAACCGCGGGGACCTTGAGCAGCTTGAGGACGATCGCAACGAAGAGGGTGAAGAGGATCGACGTGATGAACTGGCCGCGCACGTACGCGTAGACGACCTTCGAAACCTCGGGAACGGTCTCGGCTGCTTTGTCACGGTGCGAGCGCGGCACGTACGCCAGGAGCCACGCGTAGAGGCGCTTGCCGTCGAGCAAGAGGTAGAGAGTCGTGATGACGACGAGGAACGTGGTCATCAACGCGGACACCGCAGCGCGGCCCCAGACGAGGGGCTTGTCGAGCTGGGCGGCGACCTCCGGCGACGACGGGAGCTTGAAGACTTGATCGACGATCTTCCGAACGACCTTTGCGTCGGGAGGAACGCGTTCCTCAATCTGGTGCTGAAGGCCCGGGAAATTGGCGGCGAGGTCGGCCCCCTGTTGCGCCAGCGGCGGAAACACGAACACCGCGAACGCCCCCACCACGAGCACGAGGACGATCGCGAGCAACACGACGCTCATCGCTCGCCGAATGCCGTGCCGCCCCAACCAGCCGACGACCGGGTTGAGCGCGACGGCAAGCAACAACGAAATGCTGAGGAACACGACCTCGGGCCACAGCTTGAGGACCGCCCACACGATGAGCGCGGTGCCGAGAAGCTTCACGATCGTGCCCGTCGGCACGCGCAGCTCGAAGCTCCGCAGTGGGTCAGGGGGCATGGGTACCCTTCAGATGCTCGGACTCCGTGCGCCGCGTCGTCGATTCGGATTACGTTGACGCGCATGCTTTCCCGCGTCGTATCGAAGCCGCTCCTCGTCCTCTTGACCGTCTGCTCCTCGGTCGCGCCTTTCGCCGGCTGCTCGAGCACGACGACAACGGCGGCGTCCGACAACGACGCGGGTACCGCGGCCGACGCGGAGCCCAAGACGTTCGGTGGCGCGCGCCCGGTCACGGTGCACGTGCCCGAGGGCTACACGGCCGCGAAGCCCGCTCCCCTCGTCGTGATGCTCCACGGCTACTCGAGCACGCCGGGCGCCACCGAGCTCTACTTTCGGATGTCGGGGCTCGCCGATGCGCACGGTTTCTTTTACGTCGCCCCGAGCGGCACGCTCGACAGCAAACAAAACCGCTTCTGGAACGCGACCGACGCGTGCTGCGACGAGGACCACACGGGGGTGGACGACGTCGCGTACATCACGGGGCTCGTAAAGGAGATTCAGGCCGCCTACGCGATCGACGCGCGACGCATCTTCGTCATGGGTCACTCGAACGGCGGGTTCATGACCCATCGCCTCGCCTGTGACCGCGCGGATCTCTTCGCCGCTGGCGCGAGCTTCGCGGGCGCGGCGTGGCTCGATCCTGCGAAGTGCAACCCGAGCGCGCCGGTCGGCATGCTTCAGATTCACGGCACCAAAGACGAATCGGTCGCCTACGCCGGGCTCGACAACGTCTACCCGAGCGCAGTCGCGACGACCGCCATGTGGGCGCGGAAAAATGGCTGCGCCACCGAGCCCACCTCCGGCGGGACGATGCACGTCACCAGCAGCGGTAAGGGGCAGGAGACACTCGTGACGCGCCACGACGGATGCACGAAAAACGGCGGCGCGGAGCTATGGACCATCCCCGACGCGCCGCACGTCATCGTGTTCACGCCAGAATCGCTCGAGGCGATCTGGAAATTCTTCGAGGCGCACGCGAAGGCGGAGTGACACCTCGCGCGCGCCTGTCGTTCCTCAGCAGTGACCGAGGAGGAACCAGCCAGCGATGAGGACCGGGGGGACACCGAGCAGCCATGCGATTCCGTACTTCATGAGAAACCTCCTCGAAGGGGTGAGCGCCGCAGTGGCGCCCTTCGAGAGTTAGCGTTTGCAAAGCGCACGCCGCGCCGATGCCGTGCGCGAAACCCGCACGATTTCCCCGCAAAACGCGCTGATTTGCACCGGGCCCATGTGGCATCGAGCCACAGCGCGAGGTGTCCCGCCACGGTGGTATGGTCGCGCATGCCGTTCGATCCGTCGATTCTCGCGTGGGGCGCCGTGGTCGCGTTCATGGCCCTCTACCTCCTCCGCTGCGTTCGGCAGATCAATCAGTGGGAGGTTGGGCTCAAGTTCACGCTCGGCAAGTTCCGCGGCCGCCTCTCGCCCGGTCTGAACTTCATCGTCCCGGGCCTCGATCGTCTCGTGAAGATCGACAACCGCATCCGCAACCGCGATCTCTTGCAGCAGCAGGTCATCACCGCGGACAACGTCACCGCGTCGATCGATGCGGTGATCTACTTCAAGGTCATCGACGCGGAGAAGGCGACGCTGAACGTCGAGAACTACGAAGCCGCGGTGAAGGATCGCGCGAAGGTCGTGCTTCGGGACGTCGTCGGCGAGACCACGCTCGACGATCTCTTGCAGCACCGGGAAGAGATCGCCGCCAAGGTGCGCGTCGCGGTCGAGCAGTTCGTGTCGCAATGGGGTCTGCACGTCGAGGCGATCGCGATGCAAGACATCCAGCTTCCGAAGGAGATGCAGGAGGTCATCGCGCGCGTGGCGATCGGCGAGCGCGATCGGCAGTACGTCGTCATCAAGAGCCGCGCCGACGTCGAGAGCGCGAAGAACTTCGCCGAGGCGGCGCGCATCTTGTCGAGCTCGCCGGGGGCGATGGAGCTCCGACGCCTCGAGGCACTGCAGAACCTCTCCGGCAAGACGAGCAAGGTCATCTTCGATCTCGCGAAATCGGACGACCACGGTGCGCGCACGCGCGTCGCGGCGATGTCGGCGGCCATGCAGGACGATCAACCCGAGGAGGTTGCAGCCGACGAGGACGAAGAAGAGATGCGCCCCATCGCGAGGCGATGAAGGACGACGACATCACCGCGGCGGATCTCCAAGCCGCGGCGCGGGCAAAGCTCGGTCCGAACGCGGATCCGCGCGTGGTGTCCGTGTTCGTCGAAGGCGAGCTCTCGATCGAGCACGACGTCGCCGAGTGGGAAGCCACCTCCGGTCACATGCGCTCGCATCGCGTGAGGATCGGGCTCGCGGCCGATCGGCTCGGCATGGTGCGTGGTCACCCCCACGTCGAAGACGAGGTCGCGCGCATCGTCAGCGTCGTGATGACCACGCGGCCGAACGAAAGCGTCAGCGAGCTGTCGTTCCATTTCGATCGTGACGCCGCACCGCCGGTCGTGGCCTCGCCTTACCGGGGGGCCGCGCCGCTGCCAGGTGGTCCCCCGACCGAGCTTGGCCACGCGCGCGAGCCCGACTGGCCCGTGCTCGCGTCCGAGTACCTCGCTGCGTGCGGCCACGCCGAGATTGCAGCCATCGCGAGCCGCGCGCGCATCGAGGTCAAGAGCGCGACCGAGAATGGCGACGAGCGACACCACGCGAAGGTCACGCTGGCTGCGACCAGCACGGGCACACCCCGCATCCGGCTCGCGTTCCTCGAAACGTGCCTCCGCGATCTGCTCGAGGGGCCGCGCAAAACCGCGGTGAAGGTCGACATCGGTTAGCCTCGGATCCATGCGAGACGAGACGGGCGGGCGCTTGCGGCAACGGTTCCTGGCGGCGATGGGGATCCCGCTCACGCTGGCCGCGTGCAGCAAGCCGAGCGGGGGCACGAGCGCCACGCCCGAGCCCACGATCCCGGCGCGCGCGGCGGACACACCGAGCGCGCTTCCGAGCGCGACGGCGAGCGCGCTTCCGAGCGCGACGGCGAGCGCGCTTCCGAGCGCGACGGCGTCGAGCACCCCCATCGCGAGCACGACGAAAACCGCCATCGCGCGCTCCGCCGGACCGGCCACCTGGCCCGCCAGCACGCGCGAGATCTGCATGGGGGCGCACGACACGGTCGGGCCGCGCGATCCGGCGACGTCGTGCGGCCTCGGACCCGGCGAGGTCGTGTGGGGCGGCGGCGTTTCGCGGCCGTGCGGTCCATGCTCCTTCGCGTTCTCTCCGACCGTCACGCACGCGCAACGGGCAAAGCGTCCGGACGCTTGCTGCTTCACGGGCTCGAGCCCCTCGGGGCCCGGGCGCCTGCTTCGTGTCGAGGGCAACGTCACGCGCGCTCCGTTCACCGCGCGCGCCGATTGGCTCGATGACGCGGCGACGCCCGACGTCAGCGGCCTCGATGCAAAGGCGCGCGCGGCCCTGGCGCAGAAGTGGCGCAACGACGCAGCGCTCGAGCACGCATCCGTCGGCGCGTTCGCGCTCGTCGCGCTGCGCCTCCTCGCCTACGGCGCCCCCGCAGACCTCGTGGCGGGCTGCCATCACGCCGCGCTCGACGAAGTGAAGCACGCGGCTGCGTGCTACGCGCTCGCCACCGCCTACGCCGGTGAGCCCGTCGGTCCCGGGGCGCTCGTCGCGGCTCGCGGCATGGAGATCGCGATGCCGCTCGATGCCTTCGCGGTCGAGACGCTCGTCGACGGTTGCGTGGGCGAGCTCGTGGCCTCACTCGAAGCGCGTGACGCCGCAGCGAGGGCGACCGATCCCGTGGTAGCCGCGATTCTCGAGCGCATCGCCGACGACGAGGAACGCCACGCCGAGCTCGCGTGGAAGATGCTCGCGTGGGCCTGCAGCGCGGGCGGCGAGCGCGTGCTCGACGCCCTACGTACGGCGGGACGCTCGCTCGACTGCGCTCAGGGCACGGCGCTTCGACGCGACGCCGTGAGGACGATTGGCCTACCCTGCCTTGCCGCTCTCGCCCGCGCTCAATGACCGGCGTCGGCGCCGCGAGCCGCGCCACAGCGCGCGGGCTCGACCTTCAGCGCCGGGTTCGTCGGACGAAGATCGCAGCCGCTCGCACCGGCCTGAATCGTGAGCGGGCCGAGAGCGAACTCGATCGACGGTGGCGCGTGCGTACGCCCTGAGGCGTTGGGGAAGACCCAGTGCTTCGCGGCAACCAAGGTATGGCAGCAGAAGACGCGCGCGCCGTTGCCACCCTGCGCGACGTTGGGCAGCCCGAGCTCGACAGCGCGCGTCGCGAGAGCCGAGAAGACCGCTGTGGCGGCCTCGGTCTCGTCGCGAACGTCGATGCCAAAGTG
>CAXSGV010000392.1:702-6943 GCA_964236615.1 uncultured Polyangiaceae bacterium | reverse complement strand
GGTACGTTGGAAATAAGCGAGTGTCGGACGAAGACGGCAAGATCATCGGGACACTTTCAGCGGAGAGCCACCCCCCCGACGAAGATACGGGCGCGGGCGAAGGGCCCGAGATGTTCCGCTTGCCGTCGATGGGACCCGAGGGCACGCGGCGGATGATCGTCGCGGCCCCGCTTCCGACGGGGCTCGGCACCCAAAGTGGCTTCGACGAAGCCGATGAGAACGCGGCAACGCGCTTCACCGACACCGCCGATGCCGTGGGCACCGCCGCATCGCAGACGCGAACGATGCCGCCAGCTCGCGCGCAAGCGTCGAACGACAAGCGCGAGAAGCCGCGGCAGGCGCTCGACATCGAAGCCGTGGTCACGACACCGGGCGGGCGGCGCTTCGTGCTTCGAACCATCGACGTCTCCTCGAAGGGCGCATTTCTAGGCGCCCCGCCAGGTCTCGAGGTCGCCATCCGCGAAGGGACGGTGTGCAAGGTGCTGCTCGTGCACCAGACGCATTCCGTCGATTTCGAAGCGAGCATCGTGCGCGTTGCCGAAGGGCACGACGCACCGGCCGGGTACGAGCGCGCGTTCGCCGTGCAGGTCGTTCTTCTGACGCGCGAGCAGCAGCAGCAGTTGCATCGCTTGATCGAGGCGGCGACGCGCTCGGCGCGACGTGCACGCGCTTCGCGGAGCCTGCGCTGGCTTGCTATTCCGCTCGCGTTGCTGCTCCTCGCCGGCCTCGTCGCGGGCGGCCTCTACGTCGCCGAAAGCCGGCGCGGCGTTCCCGTCGCCGTTGTGGTCGCCAAGCGCGGCGAGGTGAACGAGGTCGCGAGCTCGCTCGCGTACGGCGAGATCGTTCCTGAGCAACGCGTGACCGTGCGCTCCACGCTCCCCGCCGCGCGCGTGCTCAGACTCGCCGTAAAACAAGGCGATCGCGTGAAACCCGGCGACGTCATCGCGCGTCCCACCGAACAGTGGTTGTCGGAGTCGCTCACGCGTTCTCAGGCCCGCCTCGCGCAGATTGAAAATACCTACCGACGCGCGCGCGATCAGGCAGCGGCGCTGCGGAACAAGAATGTGCCCGAGGCCGAGCTCAAGACAGCCGAGGACAATCTCGCGAACGTGCGCGGCGCGCTGTCCGAATCGCGCGGCGAAGTCGAGGCGCGCAGCGAGGAGCTCCGGAAGAGTGAGGTCCTCGCGCCGTTCGGAGGTGTGATCGCGGAGCTCATCATCGGAAGTGGCGAGCTCGTGCAACCGTCAGCCGCAATCTGCGAGCTCGTCGACGACACGAACTTTCACGCCAACGTGAGCTTCGAAGAGCTCGAGGCCACGCGACTCAAGCCAGGCATGCCTGCGAACGTATGGGTGCCAGGCGCCGCCGAGGCGCTTGCCGCGACCGTGTCGAAGGTCGGCACCGTCGTGAAGACCGACAAGAAAGGGCGGCGCGTGATTGCCGTCGAGCTCGCGTTTCCGAAGGACGTGCACCTCCGTCCCGGCACGACCGCGAAGGCCGACATTCTGCTTGGAAAGAGGGAGAATGCGCTGCTCGTCCCGGCTCGAGCGCTCGCCGGCACGGGCACCACGCGCACGGCGTACGTCGTCGGTCCCAGTGGTCGCGCCACGCTCGCCGAGCTCACGGTCGGCGCGCGCCAGGGTGAGCAGATCGAGGTGCTCACGGGTATGACCGAGGGCGCGATGGTCGTGCTCGACTCTGCGGCACCCGGCCTCGCGCCGAATGTCCGGCTTTCGCCGAAAGTCGAGTGAGCGGCGCGGAATAACGAACGCGGCTCGGGCGCTCCACGCGGAAGGAGCTCCCATGATCTCGCCGCGTCGCGCCGCAGCCAAGAGAAACGTCATCACACTGCTCGCGACGGCGGCCGTGGTCTTCACGGCACGAACGTCGCTCGCCGATCACTACTTCGTCCCAACGGGGTCGATGGAGCCGACGGTGCACGTCGGTGATCGCATCGCGGTGAGCAAGCTTGCCTACGGCCTGCGCGTGCCCGTCGCGGACGTGTACGCGTTCGAGCGTGGGGGTCCGGGCCGCGGTGACGTCGTCGTGCTCGAGTCGCCCGAAGACGGGCGCGTGCTTTTGAAACGTGTGGTCGCTGTGCCCGGTGACACGGTTGCGATCCGTGACGGCGTGGCCTTCATCGACGGCGTTCGCGCCTTCGATCCCCACGCGGTGACGGAAACGATCGACGGCGGCGGCCCCGACTTCGGCCCCACGCGCATTCCCGATGACAGCTACCTCGTGCTCGGCGACAACCGCGGCAACAGCAAAGACTCACGCATGTTCGGGCTCGTGGCGCGCCCGCGGATCCTCGGGCGCGCGCTCGGCGTCTTCGTGCGTGAGGGTAAGCTCGATTGGCACCCGCTCTGAGAGCGAGGACGGCCCTCAACTGAAGGCACTTCTCCGATCGCTCCGGGGGTATGATGGCTTCGGCCATGCTCTTCGGAATGACGCGCGGCGAACTCGGCTTGGTGCTGTTCATCTTCGCACTCGTCTACGGGGCGGGGCTTCTTCCCTGGGTCATCGACAAGCTCACGGCGCTGCTCGCGGGCAAGCCGCCGCGCACGGGTTGAAGTGAGGCCCGCGGCCGACTCCGAGAGCACGCGGCCGAAGGGCGCGACTGTCTTCGTCAGCGATCCTTCCGCCGAGGCCGAGCGCGTCGCCCAGTCGCTGCGGGCGGGCGGCTTCGTCGTCGTCGACGTTCCCCTCTCGATGCTCGTTGCGCGCGTCGCCGTGCAGCGGCCACGCGTGATCCTCGTCGATGCCGACGCTGACGGCGCGCTTCAAGCGATCGCGCGCATGCGCGAGCTCCCCGAGGCCGAGCACGTCGATGTGCTCTTCATCGGTCGCGTCGGCGTCGCCTTCACGTCGGCCGAAGAAGCACTCGCGCATGAGGGCAGCGGATTTTTTGCGCGCCCCGTCGACGTCACCGCGGTCGTGAAGCGAATCGAGGCACTCGCGCTCGGCAGTGTGCTGAGTGTGCCACCCGTGAGCGAGGACTCGGTCGCGAAGAAGCGCGAGATGGCACCCACCGTCATGCCGACCGGAATGGTCTCGCTCGCCCCGGAGGACCATCTCGACCAAAAAAAATCCGAGCCCGAGCCCGAGCCCGAGCCCGAGCCCGAGCAAAGCGAATCCCATTCCGATTCGGAGCAAAGCGAATCCGCCCCCGAGCCCGCTGCTGCGCCGCTGCCCCCGGCAGCCGAATCGCACCCGCCGGCGTCCGGCCCAGGCCCCTCGAACCGTCCGCCCGCGATGCTCCCGCCTGCCAGCATGCGCGCTGAACGAATCAGCCAGCCTCCGGCTCCCGCGCCTGCGCCTTCGCAAGCTGCGGTGAGCTCGGGGCGCCTCTCGCAGCCACCACCGCCCAACGTTCCTCTCGGCGCGCGCGGTCACGTCGATATGCGAGGGCCTCTGAGCGACGAGCTCGCCGAGCTCCTCGCTGAAGCAGAACAGCGCGTCGGTGCCGACATGATTGGTGAGCCCCACTTGCCAACGCCCGAAGAGGAGATCGAGGCCGTGCTCCCGGAGGAGGTCCTCGCCGCACTCGACGAGCCTCTCGAGGAGAGCGAAGACGATGGCGACGGGAACGAGATCAGCATCGGCGGAACGCACGGGCGCGCCACGACGTCAGGCGGCAGCAAGGCGACGACGGGCGCATCGCGCCGACACACGACGGGTACCGGCGGCGCGAGCCTCACCCACGAGGCGATGAACGCGTTCGCGCCTCAAAAGACGCACGGCGAAATTCCAGCGATCACGACCCACCACCAGCGCCAGTCGAAGCCGGCGAGCCTGATGCCGAGCTACGGCGACGGGCTGTCGGAGATGCCGCCCGCGCACGACATCCATCCTCAACCACCGTCGTCGCACGTGCCCGCGCAACAAGCGCAGCTCGGTCATGCGCCCCCGACGAGCGCGATGCCGTCGAGCCCACGTGAACGTCACAACGCTGCCCTCCGTCATTCGCAATCCCAGTCGCAGCCAACCGACCGCCGACCATCCGACTCAGGCCCGCCGCCAACCGCGTTTGGTCCACCGCAGAACATGCTCTCGACCACGCTCGGCAGCGAAATACTGCTTCAGAACATCGGGAACTTCGACGCGCGCGGCAGCTCGCCGCCGGCCGACGCCGGTCTTGCGATGCGCGAAGCAGAGGGCGCGCCTTCGTTGAAGGCCGAGAGCGTGCCGCCGCCGGAGCTCATGCCGACGGTGCTCGGACCGGGCGACGCCGCGCGCGCTCTCGCGAGCGCGATTGCGCGGCGCGTGACCGGGACGCTTTGCTACGAGTCGAAAGACGGCGTGCGTCGTGCGGTCTTGCGCGAAGGGGACCTCGTCACCGCGGCCTCCGGCGTCGACGACGAGAGCTTGATCGCCTTCCTCGTCGCGCGTGGCGATCTTCCGCGCGAGCGCTTGCAACACCTCGCGGGCCGCTTCGCGACGTTCGGCCGCCACGCCGGCGCCGCCCTGGTCGCGCACGGCTACTTGCGGCAAGACCAGCTATGGAACGTACTTCGCGCCCACGCCGAGTGGCTGCTCGCACGCGCGCTGCTCATCACCGAAGGCACGGCGATGATCGAGCCCGATCCTCCCGGGCGCCTTCGGGGCGAGCCGAGTGTGTTCGGCGGGTCGACGGGCGCGGAGGTTCTCGTCGAGGTCGTTCGACGCGTCGTCGCTCCGGAAGAAGCCATCGCGCGGCTCGGCGGCGGCGCCTCGCGCATCAGCGATGGTCCCAACGGCGCGCTTCTCACCGAGTGTGCGCTCGGCGCCGCGGAAGTTCAGATCCTCGAGCGCGGCCGCGGTCAGACGATCGACGACACACTCGAGACCTCACGTGAGACCGACATGGCTTCGGTGCTCTACGCGTTGTCGTTGCTCGGCGTCATCGAGGTCATGCGCTCCATCGAGGCACCGCGCGAAGGCGACATCTCGCGCGCCGACGTCGACGCGCTCGACGAGGACGCCATTCGCGATCGCGTGCGCGCACGACTCGCGCTCGTCGACGAAGGCGACTACTTCGCCGTGCTCGGTGTCTCCAAGTCCGCGACCGGTTACGAGATCCGTCGCGCCTTCCTCGAGCTACGCCGCGCTTTCGATCCAGCGCGCCTGCTCACGCCGGTGGTCGCCGACCTCGCGCCCGACGTTCGCAAGATCATCGTCGTCCTCGAAGAGGCCTACGAGATCCTCAAGGACGCCGCGCGCCGCGAGCGTTACCGCCGCGCGATCGACGCGAGTCCTTCGTGACGCCGAGCGTCGATCGACGCGTCGCTCGCGGCGGCGTCCGCCGTCAGCGCGTCACTTCGCGGTTCGTGCGTACGAGCTGATCGAGCGTGCACTCTTCGGGATCTTTGTCGTCGCGAAGCTGGACGAACACGGGCTGAAACAGGATGTCGTCGTCGGTGGCGTAGAGGTACTGAACCTCGGCGACGGGTCGCTCCCCGCTCGAGATGAGGTCGTCGATCTGCTTGCGTGACTGGTTGGTCGTTCCCGCAAACACCTTGCCGACCTCGCGCACCTTGCCAGCGTGGAAGATCGCCATTTGGTAGGCGTTTCCTGCGTTTTCCGTCAGAAACACGTCGGCGGTCTTGATGAATTTGTGTTTGAGCTGCGTACCGCCGGACGACGGCCGTCCCGCCTGGTAAGGCGAGCCCCTTCGCTTGAAGACGATGCCCTCGGCGTTGCTCTTCTGAAGCTTCTTGTAGAGCGCACGCTTTTCCTTCGAGGTCACCGCCATCGGAACGAGCTTCACCGGACCGGAGAGCTCCTCGACGAGCGCGTCGAGCTCGGCGTAGCGCGCTTCGTAGCCCAGACCGCGAAGATCTTCGGTGCCGTGCTGCAGCAGGTCGAACGCCCAGTAGCACGCGTGGGCCTTGGTGCCGCTGGTGGTCACGAGCTCGCCGTCGATGACCGTGCCGCGCGGGGCGTTGGCCAGCGCGTCGCGTACGCCCTCGGGGATCTGCGTGTGCTGCCCGGTGCGGTTCGTCGCGATGATCTCGTCGTTCACGTGGATGAGGACCCGCGACCCATCGAGCTTCTGCTGCGCGATCATGTCGTCATCGTCGAGGAGCGTGTCGACCATGTGGTCTTCGATCGGATTGAGCAGCTGCGCGCCCTGCCCCGTGCGCGCTCGTCCGCTCGATGAAGCGCGGCTCGCCGATCCTTCTCCGACCGGCGGCGCGATCGCGGCAGGGGCCTTCGCGAGGATCGCGGCATTCGCCATCTTGATCGCGAGGGCGAGCTC
>CAXSGV010000392.1:0-692 GCA_964236615.1 uncultured Polyangiaceae bacterium | reverse complement strand
TCGCCTGGTAGCCCTTGTTGGTCTTCTCGCGGACGACCTTGTCGAGCTCCTTCTGCGCTTTGGCAAGCGGCACCTTCACCGCCTTCATGCCCTTGTTCAACGGCCCGCCGCGGCGTCCCCACTCCACTTCGACCGAGTAGGCGCCGGCGCCCTCGACGAGCGTCGCCTTGTAGATCTTGTCCGAGGTGCCCTCCTGGAAGAAGAGCTCGATGCAGGAGACGACGTTACGTCCGCTGTCCTGGGTCATTGGGCAAAGGTACCCGAAGTAGGGCCCGTTTTTATTTCCGGTGGCGCTCGAAGAGTGAGACCGGGCACGGGCACTGGCACGTGCACGGGCACGGGCACGTGGAGAGCAGAGGGCGACATTCGCGGGCCTTCGCGTTGTGTGGCGAGCGGAGTTGCTGTGCATACTGCAAGCACAGTTGATGACGCCGAGTCGGCCAAATTCAGGACGATTGAGGTCGACGCTCGCGTGAGTTGATCCGCCAGGTGGCTTCGACCGCGCGGCAAACCTTCGATGACGTCATTTGCGAACACCAGGAAATCGAGGGCAATGACGTACACGTCGAGACGCTCGCGATCGAGGACCGTGCCCGCTCCGGCGACGAGCCTCGCAAGTTGCCCACTTCGCGACAGCCCCTCTCCGCTTCACGTGCCCGTGCCCGTGCCCGTGCCCGTCCTTTTCACCGCTC
>CAXSGV010000391.1:0-6954 GCA_964236615.1 uncultured Polyangiaceae bacterium | reverse complement strand
CGCGATCATCAGCGGCGTCATGCCACTCATTTGCGCGATGTTGGGATCGGCGCCCGCCTTGAACAGCCGCTCGACCATCTTGGTGCTGGCATTTTCGGCGGCGCGGGCTGGATCACGTTGGCGACGTTCTGCGACATGTCGCCGATGCCGGTCATGGGCGGTGGCGGCGCGGGCGCGACGATCACCGACGGCATAGGCGGAGGCGGAGGCGGAGCGGGCGCAGGCGTTGCGGTCACGGGTCCAGCGGGAGGCGGAGGGGGAACGTGATGGGGCGTCGCCATGGGTGCCGACGGTAGCGAGGGGCCAGGCGCGGCCGGAAGATCCGGCTTGCCCGCCGGCGTCGAGATGCGCGCGGTCGGAGGGGGCACGACCATCTTCGTCGTTCCGCGGGTGCCCGCGGGAACGACCAGCGGCGCAGGCTTCATCGAGACGGGTACCGACTTGATCGGCGACGCGTGCGGCGCATGCGATGGCTGCGCGGCATGCGATGGCTGCGGCGCATGGGGCAGCACGGCGGGGGCCGTTGAGAGCGAGGCCGCCGGTGCGGGCGTCGACGTCGAGTGAGGCTTCGGAATGGCCTTCGCGGCGACCGCGCTCGCCACGGCAGGAGAAGCACCGGCGACCGCTGCGGGACGTGGCTCGGACAGAGCTGTCTTGTCGCTGACCTTGTCGACTTCGGGCGGGCGCACGAGCGTGTCGAGCTCGTCGTCAGCCGGCGAGTACGCATCGATCTTTCCGTTGGGCGCGCGCTCGATCGGCGCGGCGGCGTCCTTCTGCATCGCCGCCTTCAACGCGGCGAGAAATTCGCTCGCGTTGGCGTAGCGGTCGCGTGCAACGAGCGCGACCGCACGCGCCATCACCTTCTCGACGGCGTCGCCGGCGCGCAGACCGAGGCTGCGCGGCGTGGGGCGCTTCTTCGGATCGAGGACCACGCTGGACTGCTCGCGCGTCGATCCTGTGCCGACGACGTCGACCGCGGGACGATCGCGCAGCAGCTCGAGGATGACGAGCGCGATCCCGTAAACGTCGGTCCATGGACCGAACTCGCCGAGGCGCGGATCGAAGTGCTCGGGCGCACCGTACTGCGGCGAGAAGATGCGGGCGTGCACGACCGAAGGATCGATCTCGCGGCAGAGATCGCTCACGAGCTTGGCGACGCCGAGGTCAAGCACCTTCATGTCGCCGCCCGCTAAAAAGAAGCTACCCGGGCTCACGTCACCGTGAGCGACGTCGGCGTCGTGCGCGTGACCGAGCGCTTGGATCGAAGGTCCGAGGAGCGCGAGCACCTCGGAGAGCGGACGACCCGTGCCGCCTTGCGCGCGTCGCGTCGCGAGCTCCTTCGTGAGCGAGTGGCCGTCCAGCCACTCGAGCACGGTGTACGGAACGTGCACGCCGGCGTCGGACGTCGTCATGCCGCTGCCGATACTTCGAACGAAGAGCGCGTTGCCTTTCGACACGCGCGAGTTCGTCTTGTTCTCTTCACGAAACCGCTTGAGGAAGGTCTCGGCGCCGGCGCTGTCGAGCTCGAGGCCGAGCTTCAGACACTTGAGCGCGACGGACTCCTTCGGGCCGATGTGCTCGCCGCGGTAAACGATGCTGAAACGCCCCTCCCCCCTCAGGCTCTCCACGAGGAAGTGCCCAGCCAGGGTCTTGCCAATCAGGCTGAGAGGATCCTGTTCCACCATTGCTCGGCCCGAGCGTACCAGCAACGTTCCGCCGGGGGCTAGACGACGGAAGAGGCGATCACGGAGCGTCGCCTATCTGAACGACGTAGTTGACGACGGCCGCGCGGTCGTCCAGCGGGTTGTTCGGAGGGGCCGCGAGTCCCGCAGTGGGTGTGTTGTCGAGCACGACGTAATAGGTACCCTTCGGCACGGGGAGCGTGCGGCGGTACTCGACGCCGGGCTGTGCGATGTCCGAGAGCATCGGTTGCATCGCGAGCGGCCCACTCTGCGGGTAATCGTAATAGAGCTTGAGCGATTGCTCGGCGGAGTCCTTCGTCATCACCATGACGTCGATGGGCTGGCCCCCGTCGACGTTCGCAATCAAGTAGAGCGCTCGGCCGCCGTCCTCGACCTCGATGGGGCCGATGAAGTCGCGTTGGTTCTGGTGAACCTCGGTGCGCAGGTTCTCGTAGGTCACGCGATCGTTCCCGTGCACGTCGAAGGGGTGCACCGGGCGCTTGCCCTTCTCGACGATGCCGATGGCGAAGTCCGCCGTGCCGTTTGCTTCGCGGATGACCGTGAAGCCCTCCGCGAGCTTTCCGCTGAGGAGCTGGCGGCCGAAGTTGTTCCCGAGCGGCGAGAGCTGGTTCACGAAATTCGCGACCGGCTGCTCGATCACGTGCGTCTGAAAATCGCTCGATTTCAGCTCTTTTGTGCGGAAATACGCATACATCGTGCTTCCGTCCATCAGGAAGTCCTGGTTGTAGTGGACCTGACCGGTGCTCGAGAACGTCATCTTCTTCGAGAGGTTGGTCCACGCGTAACCAAAGCCGCCGAAGTTGACCAAGAGATCGCCGTTGTCGAGCTCGCGCTGAGAGCACGTCGTCGGGTAGAAGCGCCCGATGATCGGCGAGTCGTCGGTGAGCTTGAGCGGCGCATCGTGCGTCGTCATCTGACGGCAGAACTCGCTGAGGCCGAACGCGAGGATCGAACGCCGCAAGGACCGGTTCGCCGGATCGTTGATCGGCCCTTCGATCATACCGAGGGCACGCTGCCCGGTACCTGCGCACGACGTGCAGCCGGTCGAGCCAAAGACAAGCGAGAGAACGGTCGCACCGGCGAGGGCCCGCGCAAGACGCACGACAAGCAGCATGGGAGAGAGGACTACCACAGCATGACGGGTGTACTCTGCCGCCATGGGTAAGGTCTGCGTCTTGGGGTCGGGCGCGTGGGGCACCGCCCTTGCGAAGGTGCTCGCGGAGAAGAACGACCACGTGGCGATCTGGACGCGGCGCGAAGATCTCGCCGCGCAGATCAACACCCAGCACGAGAACCCGCGGTACCTCCCTGGCGCGCACTTGCCCGACTCCTTGCGGGCGACGACGAACCTGGCCGAGGCTCTCGACGGGGCGATCATGGTCGTGTTCGTCGCCCCCAGCCACGCGACGCGCGAGGTCGCCAAAGCGGCGGCGCCCCTCCTTCCGGAGCACGCGTTGATCGTGAGCGCGACCAAGGGCATCGAGAACGACTCGCTCATGTTCATGGATGACGTCCTGCACGAGGAGCTTCCGAAGCACGCGAAAGATCGCTTCACGTTCCTCTCGGGTCCGAGCTTCGCGAAGGAGCTCGCTGCTCATCTTCCGACCGCCGTCGTCATCGCCGGCCGCGACGAGCGCGCGTGCAACGACGTGATGTACGCGTTCCACACGCCGTACCTCCGCTGCTACGCGAGCGACGACGTCATCGGCGTCGAGTGCGGCGGCGCGCTCAAGAACGTGATCGCGATCGCGGCAGGCGCCATCGACGGGCTCGGGCTCGGGCACAACACGCGCGCGATGTTGATCACGCGCGGTCTAGCCGAGGTCGCGCGCTTGTCGCTCGCGCGGGGCGGCTCGGCGCTCACGCTCGCCGGCCTCGCGGGCATGGGCGACCTCGTCCTCACCTGCACGGGCGAGCTCTCGCGAAACCGCACCGTCGGGCTCGAGCTCGGCAAGGGGCGCTCGCTCCCCGACGTGCTCGCTGGCCTCGGACACGTCGCCGAAGGGGTGAAGACGACGAAGAGCGCACGTGACCTCAGCGTGAAGCTCGGCGTCGACATGCCCATCACCGAGCAGGTCTACGCCGTCCTCTACGAGAACAAGGCCGTCGATCGCGCGCTCGTCGATCTCATGAGCCGCGAGCTCGGACCGGAGTTCGAGCACGTCCCGCGCGCGAAAATCTAGTCGCGGCCCAGACCTGCACAGGTAGGCTGACGCGCATGCGTTCTACGAGCTTGGCGGCCGCCGCATGCGTCGCCGTTTCGACGATCGGGATCGACGCCTTCGCGCAGCAGCCGCAACAGCAGCCGCCGCCCGGTTGGCAGCCTGCGCCGCAGCAACAGCAGCCGCCCCCCGGATGGCAACCGCCTCCGCAACAACAGCAGCAGCCGCCTCCCGGATGGCAACCCCCTCCGCAGCAACAGCAGCAGCCGCCCCCGGGATGGCAACCGGCTCCGCAGCAACAACAGCAGCCGCCTCCCGGATGGCAACCGCCTCCGCAACAACAGCAGCAGCCGCCTCCCGGATGGCAGCCGCAGCAGCAGCCACCGCCGGGTTGGCAACAGCAGCAGCCGCCTCCCGGATGGCAGCAGCCACCGCCCGGTTACCAACAACCGCCGTTTCAACCTCCGCCGCCGGTGAAGTCCGATCGGCGCAGCGCAAGTGAGCTGCCCTTCCTCTACGGCATGAGCATCGGGTACGGCGTCGGCGCCGGCATCTGGGTCGACGGCATCTTCAAGATCTCCGACCCCGGTCTCGCCGTGATCACGCCGCTCCTCCTCGGCGCGGCGGCGCCCATCGGCGTGTACTTCTGGGACGAAGCCGCGCCTTTCCATCGCGGCGTTCCTTCCTCGATGGCGACGGGGCTCGGTCTTGGTGCGGTCGAGGGTCTCGCGATCAGCGGCGTGCATTGGCAAGCGACGGGCAACGGCTCGATCAGCTCGAAGAGCTTTCAAGGCTACTCGACGCTCACGCTCGTCATGGCGACGGGCGGCGGCGCCGGTGGCTTCTTCTTCGGCGAAGCGCTGCGCCCCGATCCGCGAAGCCTCGGCTTCATCGCGAGCGGCGCGGGCTGGGGAGCGATCTCGGGCACGCTCTTCGGAATCGGCGTGAGCGGACGAGACTGGAAAGACGGCGCGAGCATCGCGGGGCTCGTGGGCTACAACGCCGGCATCGTCGCGGCCGGCGCGCTCTCGATCGGCTGGGTTCCGTCGTGGAAATCACAGCAGTACATGTGGCTCGGCCACCTCGGTGGAAGCGCGCTCGGCTCGCTCGTCTTCGTCGCGTACCTCTTCACCGACGACGATGCGAAGCATGGCTTCATCGGCACGAGCGTCGGCGGCCTCGCTGGGCTCGGCGTGGCGGCCGCGTTTACTGCAAACCTCAAAGACGACGACTCCGCGCCGCCTGGTGGGAAAGCGCGTCTCTTCAAACAGCCATTTCAGCTCGGCCTCGCGCCGCTACCGGGAATTCCTGGCAGCCCTGGAGCTGGCCCCAAAGGGACCATGCTCAGCGCGTACGGCGATTTCTGAAGGCGATTCGGAAGGGATTTCCTGAAGCGGCACCCTCGCCCTTATTTGGCAGGGGCGGGTGCGGAGGCGGGCGCGACCGGCGTGCTCGCCGGATCGGCGGGAGGCGTCATGCTCGGATCCGTACCGCCATCCATGCCCATCCCGTTGTCCTGATCGGGCGTGAGCGGTGGCTTGTCGGGACCGCCGCATGCTGCGACGCCGAAGACGACGATCGAAACCAAAACCAGTCCCGCGCTTTTCATCCGACGCCCCTTTCGACTCGAGCTCACAGCCTACACGCGTTGCGCGTTCTTTGTGAAAGCCACAAAAGCACGCAGGGCCTCTTTTAGGGAGGCCCTGCGCTTTCTGCGACACGAACCACTCACCCTCGAATGAGGGAAGCGGGTCGGGTCGACACCCGCATCACTTGCTGGGGGTGGTCGTCGTCGTCGACGTCGTCGACGCGGGCGCCGTCGAGGCCGGCGCCGTCGTGTCGGCCGGCGACGAGGTCGTCGTGGTCGTCGTGGTCGTCGAGCTGGGATCCGCCGGGGGCTTCGCATCGCCGCCGCAGGCCATCGAGATAACGCTCAGTGAGAGCGCCGCGAAAATCGCAATCGTCTTCATTGTATTCTCCTCTTCGCTCATAAAGAGCGAAGCCGTTCTACCACGGATTTTGACGCGCTCGTCAATTCGAAATCGAGAGTAATGTAGGGACCACACGCTTCATGCCCACGTTGAAATGGTTTCCAGCCGTCGGCGCTCCGCGCGCATTCACCCTGTTCAAGCCTGTTTCGACCGTCGGTCGAGCGCTTGGCAACGACGTCGCGATCCAGACGCCGGGCATCGCAGATACGCACGCGCAGGTGCTCTTCGACGGTCGTGATTTCAACCTCGAGGAGGTCGACAAGACCGGCGAGATCCTCGTCAACGGCAAGAAGAAGCGCCGCGCGCGCCTCGTTCACGGCGACCGTCTGACCCTCGGCGACGCGGAGCTCACCTTCAGTATTTTCGACGAGCCTGCGCGCGAAGCTCCGGTGTCTGCCGCGACCGGCGTCAGCAACCTGTCGCGCACGACCGGCGGCTTCGGTTCGCCGTCGAACGACGCCGCGGCCAATTCGGCTGCGCCCCTCGCCGGCGTCCGCAAGCTCTACGAGTTCAGCGAAAAGCTGATGACGATGAAGAAGATCGACGAGCTGCTCGAGGCCATGCTCGACGCGGTGCTCGAGGTCACCGGCGGCGAGAAGGGGCTCATCCTCTTGATGGATGACGCGTTCGATGCCGAGCGCGGCCCTGATCCGAAGCCCGTCGTGCGCGCGTCGCGCCACGTGAAGCGCGAAGCCATCACCAACACCTCGGGCGTCATCTCGGACAGCATCGTGCGCCGTGTGCTCGACACCGGTCGCCCGATCATCGTGAGCGACGCGCTCTCGGACTCGCAGTTCGGCACGAGCGAAAGCGTCCTCGCACTTCGTCTTTCGAGCGTCATGTGCGCGCCGCTCGTCTCGCAAGGCCAGGTCACCGGCGCGATGTACGTCGGCAACGATCGCGTGAAGGGTCTCTTCGAGCGCTCGCAGCTCGACGTCCTCTCCATCTTCGCGGGTCAGGCGTCGCTCATCCTTCAGAACGCGATGCTTCTCTCGGCCCTCCGCGCCGACAAAGAGAAGCTGTCCGCCGAGCTCAAGGACAAACGCTTCGGCGACATCATCGGCGTCTGCCCCTCGATGATGGAGGTCTTCCGCAAGC
>CAXSGV010000390.1:6289-6966 GCA_964236615.1 uncultured Polyangiaceae bacterium | reverse complement strand
AGACCGGACGCGGCCACATCGATGGAAGGCCGATCGCATGGGGCGCCTTTCTCTTCGCGTTCATGGGCGGCTCGATGGGCTCGGTCGTCGGCGAGAAGATCACGCGCCTCTTCGAGCGCGCAACGACGGCGCGGCTTCCGGTCGTGCTCCTTCAAGCCTCGGGCGGCGCGCGCATGCAGGAGGGCATTCTCAGCCTCATGCAGATGGCGAAGACCGTCGCCGCGCTCGAGCGCTTCCGCGCCGCAGGCGTTCCGTTCCTCAGCGTGCTGCTCGATCCGACGACCGGGGGCGTCGCAGCGAGCTTCGCGCTGCTCGGCGACGTCAACATCGCCGAGCCCAAAGCGCTCATCGGCTTTGCCGGTGCCCGCGTCATCGAGGCCACGATCCGGCAGACGCTGCCTGAAGGTTTCCAGCGAAGCGAGTTTCTCCTCGCGCACGGCATGATCGATCGCATCGCGAGTCGCCTCGAGATGAAGCGTGAGCTGTCCTCGCTCGTGCAGCACCTCGCGCCGCGCGTGCCGGTCGCGGAGCTACACCGCGACGTGAACGGCCAAAACCAGGAAGAGGACGCGCCCTGACAAGCGACGCTAGCCGCACAGGCGCGGCGTTGTCCGCTCTCTACGCGCGCATCCCTCTCGGCATGCGCCTCGGGCTCGAGGCCATGGAGGCGGCGTGCG
>CAXSGV010000390.1:0-6279 GCA_964236615.1 uncultured Polyangiaceae bacterium | reverse complement strand
CGGACTTCGGGCATCCCGAACGCGCGTTCGACGCGATCCACGTCGCCGGGACGAACGGCAAAGGCTCGACCGCAGCGATGCTCGAGTCGATCGCGCGCGGCGCCGGAAAACGCACCGGGCTTGCGACGTCACCGCACTTGTGCCGGTTCGCCGAACGCATCCGCATCGGCGGCGAGCCGATCCCGGACGAGTTGCTCACCGAAACGCTCGAGGATGTCCTTCATCGCGCGCCCGAGCTCAGCTTCTTCGAAGCGGCGACGCTCGCCGCGTTCGTCGCGTTCCGCGCGGCCAACGTCGAGATCGCGATCGTCGAGGTTGGGATCGGCGGGCGGCTCGACGCAACGAACGTCATCCCCCCGCCGCGCGCTGCGGCGATCACACGCATCGCATTCGACCACACCGATCGCCTCGGGCACACGCTCGAAGCCATCGCACTTGAAAAGGCGGGTATCCTGAAGCCCGGCGTTCACTGCGTGCTCGGTCCGCTGACGCCCGAGGTCGAAGCCGTCATCCGCGCGCGCGCGGTCGAGGTCGGGGCGACCGTGGCCTTCGCTACGCCGCGTACCGTGACGCCGGGTCTCCCGGGCGCGCACCAGCGCAACAACGCGTTCGTGGCGTGGGACGCGGCAAGGCTCGCCGGCTTCGACGACGACGCGTGCCGCGTGGGCATCGAGCGCGCAACCTGGCCTGGTCGGCTCGAGACGCTGCGCACGCCCGAGGGCGAGGTGTTGCTCGACGCCGCGGACAACCCCGACGGCGTCACGGCGCTCGCGGCGCACCTCGACATTCAGCTCCGCAATCGCAAGGTCGCGCTCGTCTTCGGCGCGCTCTCCGACAAAGCCTGGCCCTCGATGCTCGACATGCTCGCACCGCGCGCGAGCTCTCGTGTCTACGTGCGCCCGCCTGCCAATGCGGGCCTCCGCCCGGCCACCGATCCCGAAGTGCTCGCCGCACGCCATCCCGGTGAGATCGCAACCTCGATCCGGGACGCCATCGATCGCGCACGTGCGGCGGTTGGCCCCGACGGCGTTGTCGTCGTCACCGGCTCGATCTTTCTCGTCGGCGAAGCGCGCGGCACGCTGCTCGGCCTGCCACGCGATCCGCCCGTCGCGCTCTGAGATCGAGCTCGCGCTCTGAGATAGAGCTCGCGCTCAGAGCTCGCGCGTCTACTTCGTTTCGGTCTCGCAGCCGCCGCCGCTGCACGAGGTGGTGCAGGTCGCGCCGGGCGGGCAATGGAACGTGCAACCGCCTTTGCCGCCGCACGACGCAGTGCACGTCGCGCCCCGCTCGCAATAGAGGTCGCAGTTGCCGCCCTTGCATTCGAGATTGCAGGTCGAGCCGCCCTTGCACGTGACGTCACACCGGCCGGGCGAGCACTGCGAGCTGCACGTGGAGCCGCCCGCGCAAACGCAATCGCCCTCGATGTTTCCGCTGCTCTTGCATGCCGCGACGACCTTGGATGCGTCGGTCGGGGCGTCGCTTGTCGACCCGTCGCGGGCCCCGCCGTCGCCGTAGTCGACCTCGTCGAGGTTGAACATGCAGCCCGCGGCGCCAAGCGGCGTCGCGACACCACCCGTCACGAGCAGTGAAAGCGCAAGCGCACGCCAGATCCCCACCGTTGGAAAGGTTAGTACTAAACTCCGCTCATGCCGAGCTTCGATGTCGTCTCGAAGGTGCAGTGGAACGAGGTCGAAAACGCGCTCAACCAGTCCCAAAAGGAGATTGGCCAGCGCTACGACTTCAAAGACACGGACACGGAGCTCGAACGCACGGAGGACGGAATCACAGTGCGTTCGTCGAGCGAAGAGCGCGCGAAGGCGGCGCTGACGGTGCTCCACGAGAAGCTGGTGAAGCGAAAGGTGAGCTTGAAGCACCTCGATCAGCAGAAACCCGAGAAGACCAGCAAGGGCGGCGCGAAGATCCTCGTGAAAGTGAAGGAAGGCATCGAGAGTGAGCACGCGAAGTCGATCGTCCAGCATCTCAAGGACAGCAAGATGAAGGTCCAGGCATCGATCCAAGAGGCGCAGGTGCGCGTCACCGGGAAGAACCGGGACGATCTCCAGGCGGCCATCCAGATCGTGAAGCAGGTCGACCTCCCCATCGAGCTCCAGTTCATCAACTTCCGCGAATGAAAGATCCCAGCGTGAAAACCGGCGTGACCCGCAGCACGAAATCCAAATCCAACGGCGCGAAGACCAACGGCACCAGCACCGCGGTCGTCGCGACCAAGCCGCCCGTCCCTGCCCGCCAGCTCTTCGGCACCGATGGCATTCGTGGTCTCGCCAACGTGAGCCCGATGACGCCGGAGCTCGCGCTCCAGCTCGGTCGCGCGGTCACCTTCCTCGTCGGTCGCGGCAAGGCGCGCGCTCCACGCATCCTCATTGGCAAAGACACGCGGCTCTCCGGCTACATGATCGAGCAGGCTCTCGCCGCCGGCATCTGCTCGATGGGTGGCCAGGTCATTCTCTGCGGCCCCGTTCCGACCCCCGCGATCGCACACCTCACGACCAGCATGCGCGCGAGCGCCGGCATCGTCATCAGCGCGAGCCACAACCCCTACCAGGACAACGGCATCAAGATTTTCGGCGAGGACGGCTACAAGCTTCCTGACGAAGCCGAGCTCGAGATCGAGCGCCTGATGGCGAACGACGCGCTGCTCGGCCCGCGCCCCACCGGCCCCGGCGTTGGACGCGCGACGAAGCTCGAAGACTCGCGCGGCCGCTACGTCGTGTTCGCGAAAAACACGTTCCCGTCGGATCTCTCGCTCGCAGGTGTACGCATCGTCGTCGACGCCGCGCACGGCGCCGCCTACCGCACCGCGCCGCTCGTCTTCAGCGAGCTGGGCGCGAACGTCATGTGCATCGGCGTGAAGCCGAACGGCGTGAACATCAACAAGGACGCGGGAGCGCTCCACCCCGACAACGTTCGCGCCGAGGTCGTGAAGCGCCGCGCGCAGATCGGCATCGCGCTCGACGGCGACGCCGACCGCCTCGTCGTCTGCGACGAAAAAGGCCAGATCGTCGACGGCGATGCCGTCATGGCGATGTGTGCGCGTCGCATGCTCAAAGACGGTGAGCTCAAGAAGAACACCGTCGTGGCGACCGTCATGTCGAACCTCGGGCTCGAGCGCGCGATGACCGGCATGGGCGGCCACCTCGTGCGGACGGCGGTCGGCGATCGCTACGTCGTCGCCGCGATGCGCGAGGGCGGCTTCAACCTCGGCGGCGAGCAGTCGGGGCACCTGATCTTCCTCGACCACGCGTCGACGGGCGACGGCACGATCGCGGCGCTCCAAGTGCTGGCGCTCATGATGCGCACCGGTCTGCCGATCTCCGCGCTCGCGCAGTCGTCGATGGAGCGCGTGCCGCAGGTCCTCGAGAACGTGAACCTCCCCGCGCGCAAGCCGCTCGAGGAGATGAAGGTTCTCTCGCTCGCGACCGACAAGGTGAAGAAGGAGCTCGGCGACGATGGCCGCGTCCTCATTCGCTGGAGCGGCACCGAGGCGAAGCTACGCATCATGCTGGAAGGCCCCAACGAAGACTCCCTCCACGTCTGGGCAAAGGAGCTCGCCGAGGCCGCAAAGAAGGACACCCGCGGGGCTTAGGGATTCCAAATGCGTTTGGCGCAATTCATCCACACTTGCACGAAGCCCATCACGGCCGAGTGGGAGCACTTCGCGCGCACGTGTTTTCCGGACACGAACCTCGACGAGCGTCGCGACCACATCGCCGGGATGCTGGAGGCGATCGCCCTCGATCTCGAAACTCCGCAAACCAACGACGAGCAAGCGGAGAAATCCAAGGGAAAGAGCGATGCGCGCGCGGGGAACGACACCGCTGCGAATCTGCACGGAACCGACCGTGCCGCGCTCGGCTACACGCTGACGGAAATGGTGGCGGAGTTCCGTGCGCTACGCGCGAGCATCTTGCGGCTTTGGTCCGAAGGGCGACGCGACTTCAAGGCAGAGGATCTCGAAGACGTCATCCGGTTCAACGAAGCGATCGACCAAGCGCTCGCCGAGTCCGTCGTGAAGTACGCGGAGGAGGTCGCCTACTCGAAGGAGCTGTTCCTCGGCATCGTCGGTCATGATCTGCGCAATCCACTCGGGGCGATCCTGATGGCCGCAACCGTCATGATGACGCAAGAAGGACCCGACTAACCTCACCACAAGACGGCGTCTCGTATCCTCACGAGCGGCACACGCATGGATGGAATCATCACCGACCTGCTCGACTTCACGCGCGGTCGACTGGGCGGTGGAATACCGGTCGTGTGCGTCGAGACGGACATCGAGGCCATCTGCCGCCAGACCATCGACGAGGTCACCGCCTTCCACCCGGGCTGTGTCGTGCATTTCGAAGCCACCGGCGACCTCAGCGGCGAGTGGGACGGCGGGCGGATCGGCCAAGTGCTTTCGAACCTCGTCGGCAACGCGTACGAGCACGGCTCGGAGAACGCGCCGGTGGAGGTCGCCGTGCGGGCGTCACGCGGACCGATGGCCGGAGAGCACGATGGCATCGTGCTGACCGTTCACAACAAAGGTCCGGTCATTCCGAAAACGGACCTCAAGAACATCTTCAATCCGTTTCGACGCTTCGAGCCTGCGCGTAGCCGGTCGGCAGACCGGTCCGGCAGCGTCGGCCTGGGGCTCTACATCACGCAGGCGATCGTGACCGCGCACCGCGGCACGATCGAGGTGGAGTCGACGAAGAGCGGAACGACGTTCACCATCCTGCTGCCCCGCCGCGCTGCGGCTGCGACACAAGCAACAGGTCGCCCGAGCCGCCACCCTTCGTGAGGCTGTGAGCGGTGAGGGGTGCGCGGCTTCTCGCGGCGCTCACCCAGGCGGTGCACGCAAGGCCTTCGCCATGCGCGCGAGGCTCGTCACGACCGCGACGAGCTCGGCGGGATCGATAGGCTTCGGGACGTGCATGGTGAAACCAGCGAGCAGCGCGCGGCGGCGATCGTCGCTGCTGGCGTAACCGGTCAAGCACGCCGCCGGGGTCGCGCCGCCGCGCTCGCGTGGAAGGGCGCGTAACCGCGCAATGAGGGCGTATCCGTCCTCGCCTGGCATTCCGATGTCGGTGAGCAGGACGTCCGGTGGGCGCCGCTCGATGGCCTCCATGGCCTCGGAGACGGACGCGGCGGTCGTGACCTCGACGCCGCACGAGGCGAGCACCGCGGCGATGATGTCGCGTCCGTCGGGCTCGTCGTCGACAGCGAGTACCCTCAACCCCGCGAGCTCCGAGGGTGCGTCGAAGCGCATGTCGGGGAGCGTCGGCGCGGGCGACGGGAGTGGTGTCGCGATTGCGTCGGGGCGGCGGACGGCGGCGACAGGCAGCCGCACCACGAAGGTCGCGCCGTGCCCAAGGCCTTGGCTCTCCACTGTGATGGTTCCGCCGTGCATCTCCACCAAGTTCTTCGTGATGGACAGACCGATGCCGAGACCGCCGTGCGTTCGCGTCGTCGAGGGGTCCGCCTGCTTGAAGCGGTCGAAGACGAAAGCTCGGCGCAATGCCTTGGCCGCTGTCGGTCACCGTCAGCTCGAGGTGCGACGAATCGCGACGAAGCACGACGCGAATCGAGCCGCCACGCGGCGTGAATTTCGTCGCGTTGGTGAGGAGATTCCACACGACCTGCTGGAGGCGCGCTGCATCCCCTGAAAGAAGACCTTCGGTATCGAGGACCACGCTCAACCGCAGACCCTTCGCATCGACCGACGGCCGCGCGGAGTCGACCGCGGCCTCCACCACACGCGCGAGCTTGATGCTCTGCACGTCGAGCGGAAGCTTCCCGGCGACGATGCGCGCCACGTCGAGAAGGTCGTCGATCAGCTGCGCCTGATTCACCGCGTTGCGTTCGATCGTCTCGAGCGCCCGCTCTCTTCGCGCCTCGGGAAGCGAGCCCGCGCGAAGGAGTCGCGTCCACCCGAGCATCGCGTTGAGTGGATTACGTAGCTCGTGGCTGACGATGGCGAGAAACTCGTCCTTCGACCGGTTGCTTTGCTCTGCCTCTTCGCGCGCCGCCTTCTCGCTCGCAAGGAGGCGAACGCGCTCGTCGATGTTCGCGTTCGTACCGAACCAGCGCACGATGCGCCCCTCGCCGTCCCGCAGCGATCGCGCCCGGCACATGAACCAGTGAAATGCGCCGTCCGCGCCGCGCAGCGGGAACTCCATTTCGAATGGCTCACCCGTGGCGAGCGAGCGCTTCCACCTCGCCTCGACCTCTGCGAGCATCGACGGATCTTGCACGGCACGCCAACCCCCGCCCTCCATCTGC
>CAXSGV010000389.1:0-6971 GCA_964236615.1 uncultured Polyangiaceae bacterium | reverse complement strand
GGTGGACGATGAAGGGGGTGTTCTTCACGCCGGTGCAGCGTGGATCGGCGAGGCTGCCCTCGGCCTCGTCAGCACGATCGCGCGCGAGCCCGACCGCGCGGAACGCCGACGCGCGTGGAGGAAAATCGCGCGCCAGATCAGCGAACGGTCCTTGGCCGTGGAGGCCGTCGCGGAGGATGCGCAGATCTTCGTAGACCGGCTGCGTGGTGAAGCTCCATGCGAACGTGACATGGTCGAGCCCGGTGCCGGCGAGGTCGCCGTAGTACGTGCCCTTGGAAGGATCAGAGAGCACCGAGCGAACTTTGGCGACCGCGTCCTTCTGGCTCGGGTGGTGGATGAAGGGAAAGGGCGAGCGCACGGCGTCGCCGGCGCGGCTCTTCAATCGGTCGGTGACGACGACGGCGTACTCCGTCTTCTCGTCGAGCGGGAGCAGGGGTCGCAAGAGGAGTGTGTCGGTCTCGCGCTCGTACCAGGTCATCACGTCGTCGACGCCGGCGATGGCGCCCGGAGCGAGCGCGCCCGGCACCGCGTTCGGGTGGTCGAGCACGCCGTCGAAGTCGGTGTCGAGCTCGGGGCGGTAGTCGCGCTGCGTGAGGCCCGCGCCCTCCTCGTGCATGTCGAACAGCACGTTCGACTCGGCAGCGTGCGGATCGTTCGGGTAGTAGCTAGCGCGGTCGCGCACGGTGACCGGAAACGAGCCGCCGCCGAGATCGACCATGACGGGCACGCCGGTCGTGAGATTGACGACGTAGACGACGTCGTCTGCCATCTCGTGGTCGAGCGACTGCATGCGCGCACGCACGAGCTCGAGATCGATCGCGGGCTCGTGCGGATCGGCGTTCTTGCCGCGGCCATGCGCGAACTTCACCGCGATCGGCGCGTAGGTGCCCCAGCCTTCCATCTCGCCAAAGGCGTCGCGCGCCCGGCGCTCCATCTGGGTCGGGGCGATCATGCTGACGTTGATGCGGCGCCCGGTGCGGCTCGAGGGATCGGCGAAGGTCGCGATGTCGTTCGGCACGGGGATGTCGGGAAGCGGCCGGTGCGCCAGATCGAACACGACCGTGGGACCGTCGCCCGGCTTCGTTTCCGCCAGCCCAGCCGGGGCGGAGTCGACGGCGCAAGAAGGAAGCGCCGCGCACCCGAGCGCGACGGCAATGCACGCAAGCGAGAGCGACTTCACCCGCCACGAGCTAGCACGATTCACGGCGCCTCGTTGCCCCGTCGCGATCGTTACTGGAACAGCGCGCAGCTCGCGTCGGCTAGGCAACCGTGCGAGCGTAGGTCGCGTCGTCCCACGCTTTGCACGCGTCCCCGGCCGACCATCCGTGCTGACCCTCGGGCACGACGTACTGCAGCATGTTGGCGACGACCGTCGCGTCGGCAGTCCACGCCGTTTCGTCGGGGCCCTGCGGCGTGCTCGCCGTCCGCGGACGCCACGCGCTCGCGAGCGAGCCGAGATCGCTGACGCGTGCGTCGGCAATTCGCGCGAGCCGGAGAGGTGTCGCGGGGTGCGGTTGATCGAAGCGCTCGGCGCCTTCACTCAACCAATCGGCGTCGAAGAGCGCGCTCGCGCAGGTCGCGGGATCGGGCTTGGGATCCTTCGTGCAGATGTCGCCCGGCACGTAGTTGACGTTGCACGCCGGGCCCGCGTGCGTGCGCTGCAAGCGTGCGATGCCTTCGACGACGCCGTTCTCGATCAGCACGTCGTTCGGCGTTTTTCCGCCGAGCGCCTCGTAGAGCGCTGGCGGCGTCGCGTAGTCCGCGTACTCCGGCATGCGGGTGATCACGTCGGGCGAAAGGAAAGGCAGCGCACCGGCCGCGCGCGCGAACGTGAGCCCCGATGCGACGGGGACGAAGTTGTCGCCGACCGTGGTGATGGCGAGGAGCGCGTGCGCCGGCGACCGCGCGCCGTTCTCGTCGATGAGCGGTCGAAGCATGTAATAGGGCGCGAAGTTCACGGGATCGGCGACGTCGACGATCGCCTGCGCGAGATCGCGTAGACGCCGCACCTCCGGCGTCTGCCGCATGAGGCCGAGCCCCTCTTGCGGCGCCACGAGATCCGAGCCGACCTCGTAAAACGTGTCCCTGAATTGCTGGCAGCCGGCATCCGAACGGCACGTGAAAGCTTCGTTCGCAACAGGGGAGCCCATCGTCGCCGCTTGCTCCCACGTCTGGATGCGGCGACCGATGGGCGCGCCGTCCACGACGTCGCAGCCCTTGTAGGAACGGACGACGTCGGCCTTCGTGTAGAGCTGGATATCGAGCCGATCGCCGACGGTCGCGGGGATGGGTACGCGGAAGCGACCGTCCGGTCCCGTTCTCGCGCAGCGGCGCTCCTTGTTCTTCACGTTGGTGAGAACGACGGTCATGTTCTCGGCCAGCTCGTCAGGCCGCAAGCACGCGACCTCGAGCTCCTTGGAACCATTGCCCTGGTTGACGACGAAGCGCACCGAGCGCGCGTCAGCGCCGCAGCGCGTCCGCGCAACATCCTTCTGCGGCGGCCTATCCGAAGCGGGGATCGCGACGACGAGCGGCGACAAGATCTGCTCGACCACGGCCTCGTTGACGCCGTAGGAGCGAAAGCCGACGTCGACCAAGTTGCCGCCGCCGGAGACGGGCGCGGTCGCGAGCACGTGCGGATCGGCCCCACCCTGCAGCTCGCTCATGATGCCGCCGAGCGAGACACCGGACGCGTAGAGAGGCGCGGTGCCGCCGAGATCGGGCGTGCCGTCGCCGTCGAAGTCGCCGGCGATGTCGGGCTGTCCGTCGCCGTTGAAGTCCTGCTCGCTTTTGCGGATGCCGTCGAAGGATCGAAGAATGCGTGTGGCTTGCATGGAATCGAGGAGCCCCTGCCGGAGATTGTCGCGCGTGTGGAGCAGGTGCGCCGTCCACCAGAAACCGCCCGAATCCCCGAGGCCGTCGCCGTCGACATCGTGCGCGCGCCCGCTGGCGATCGCGTCGACCCATGGGCGAAGGCAGCGCGTCGAAAGCGCGGCCGCCGCGATGGCGCGATCGCCACTCCCGTAGGCGAGCCCGTGCTCGGGCATGTCGATGCCGATCGTGGCGATGCCTTGCCGCGCGAAGTCTCCAGCGACGAGCATGGCGGTGGTGTCGTTGCCGGTCGCGCCATGACCGTAGTAGGTCGCAGGGAACGGCTGCTTCATGCCGGGCTTTACCTTGGGCACGATCATCCAGAAGTGAACCGTGTCCGGCTGCACGTCACCTTCGCCGGTTTTGAAGTTCACATGAAAGCGCGTGTCCTCGTCGAGCGAGGCGGGATCGCCCATCAAGAACGGCGACTGGTAGGTGCCGATCACGATGTGGTCGATGTTCGAGACCGCGTCATCGAGGCGCTTCGTTTCACCCTTCGAGAAGCCGAGCACGGTTTCGAAGAAATCGTGGTACGCCGCGCGCACGTCGGGATCGGTGAGAAACACGGTGAACTTCTTCTTCGACTTCGAGGCGCAGGCGGGATCGCCCTCCCAGCCCGGCGGATCCTCGCCGTCGGCCGCGGCCTTCCCGACCGCACGCGCGAGCGTGACCTTCGGCGGGTAGGCATCGGCGAAGTGCCCGAACGGCCCTTTGCCGTAGAGGCCATCGCGGAGGAGACGCATGTCCTCTTGCACCGGCTGCGTCGTGAACGTCCACGCGAACGCCACGTGATCGAGGCCGGTGCCGGCAAGATCGCCGTAGTAGTTTTTGTGGGCGGCCTCGCCGAGGATTTCCTTCGCGCGCGCGACGGAGGTCGTCTGCATCGGATGATGCACGAACGGGAAGGGTGAGCGCACCGGCTCCTTGGTCGTGCCGCCGCGAAGGCGATCGGTGAGGACGACCGCGTACTCCGTCTTCTCGTCCATCGGCAGCAGCGGCCGCAGGATCAGCGTGTCGGTCTCGCGTTCGTAGAACGTGACGAGGTTGTCGATCTTGTCGAGTCCGCTCGCTGCGACGCCGAGCGTGTTCGGGTGATCGAGCACACCATCGAAGTCCAGGTCGAGCTCGGGCCGGTAGTCGGCCTGCGTGAGGCCTGCACCTTCCTCCTGTGTCTCGAAGAGGAGGTTCGGCTCCTTGGCCTTGGGATCGTTCGGCCAGTACTTGAAGGGATCGCGGACGGTGAGCGGGAAGTTGCCGTCGCCCATGTCGAGCATGACCGGCACGCCCGTGCGCAGGTTGATGACGTAGACGGGGTCGTTCGTGAAGTCGTGGCCGTCCTTCTGCATCCGCGCGCGGACATCCTCGAGGTCGATCGCGGGCGCGCGTGGATCGGCGCCGGGCGCACGTTCGAGCTCGACCGCGATGGGCGCGAAGGTGCCCCAGCCTTCCATCGCGTCGAAGCCTTCGCGTGCCTTTTGCTCCATTTCCGTCGGCGTCACGAGGCTCGCGTTGATGCGGCGGCCGGTGCGGCTCGAGGGATCGGCGATGGTCGCTACGTCGTTGGGAAGCGGGATGGCGGGCAGGGGACGGTGCTTCAGATCGAAGACGACCTTGGGGCCGTTGCCGGCTGGCGTCGCGCGCAAGCCGACGGGTGCGCTGTCGACCGAGCAAGCGATCGTGGCCACGAGCGCCGCCGCGAAGGGCAACGCGTTCCTGACGTTCTTCATCGGTGGATCCTTCGCTTAGAAGAGCAGGCCGACGCGGCCGACGGCGAGCCACGGAGCCTTCATGGTCTCGCCCATCTCGTTCGCGAGCGCGCCACCGGGAAAGAGCACGCCGCCTTGCGCGCCGAGCGCGAGCGTCATCTGGTACTCGAGCGGGATCCGCGCCTCGACGCCGGCATCGAGCTCGACGCCGAGATCGTGTCGCTGCGGGTTGCCGCCGCGGTAGTTCGTGTACGCACCGTTCACCGCGACGCGGTACGGGTCGACGTAGTCGGCGGTCGTTTGCGCGACGACCATCCCCGCCTTGAGATCGAGCCACCGGCGTGGTCGTAGGATCATGGTCGGGTTGATGTATTGTGCACCGAACACGCCGCCGTTCGACGGCAGGAGCTCGGCGCCGGGGGTGGAGCGGCTACCGTTCTGCAGAAGCGGATCCATCGCGGCAGTCGCAGCCCGCGCGGTCTGCCAGCGCATGACCTCGTCGAAGAGAACGAGGCCGACCTTGTAGTTCGGGTTGAAGGCGAAGCGCTTCTCGGTGCCGTCGTTGGGATCGGCGTCCCCGGAGGCGTAGCCGACCTCGAACTGCCCGACGACGTCGCCGTAGGTGACCGGGTCCAGGATGCCGTAGGTCTTGGTGATGGGCGAGTACGCTCGGTGAACGACGCCGATTCGGGCCGCCCCGCCGAACGAGCGCACCGCGGTGGACGCGTCGTCCCTTGCCTGATCGTTCGTGCGAACCATGTTGGTCGAGCCGAAGACGAGCGCGCCTTCAGCAGCGCCGAAGACGAACGTGTTCGGGGCGCCGGCGACCGGGACCGCGAACTTGCCCGAGACGTCGAGAATGCCGAGGTTCAGGCGGTCGGTGTACGTGAAGAGGTCCGAGCCGCTCGTCTTGTCGTTGACTTGGTGGCGCCACACTCCGTAGAGGCCGAGCTGGTTCGGACCCTTCTCGTAGATGGCCGACAGCACACCCTGGAACGCTTCGTCGCCGCGTGAGAGACGCGCGAGCTGATCGTGGAACACGAGATCACCGGCGATGACGACCGCAATGGGGCTGTCCTTGCCGCCAGGACGCGTCGCGTAGAGGAGGCGTTCGACGATGCTGCCGTAGCGGTAATCGCCGAAGATCGTGGGGTGGTCGCCGTCGTTGGCGAGGATGCCCATGCCCCAGTGGTTCGGCTGCTGGCCGACGCGAAAGAGGCCAATCTGCGATTTGATCTCCGCGTAGAGCCAGCGCGCTTGGATGTTCTTGAAGCCGTCGTGCTCGTCGCGCGGTGTCTCGTCGGCGTGGCTGTCGTGAGCGAGGTCGCCCATCACGAGGCCGGTCACGGCGTCGAGCTGGCCGATGATCTCGATGTTGTCTTTGATCTGGAAGCGCGGCGTGAGGCGCAGCCAGTGGGTGAGCATGTTGCGCTGGCCGAGCGAGTCCTCGATGGCGCCCGGCTTCTCGTTCGCGACGCGGGTCGAGACGTCGAGCGGGAAGCTCCTCATGTGCTGGTAGCGAACCTGGTACTCGCCGTGGAGCTGAAACCGGAGCAGATCCTTCTCCGGCGGCATGACCGTGGTGCGCCCGGTGTCGAGCACGAGGCGCGGAAAATCCTCGGGAACGGCGTTCGGATCTTGGGGCGCCGCTTCCTCGGTCTCCGCTGCGGCCGCTAGCGGCGAGATCGCGAGCATCGTCAGGAGCGTCAGCAAAGCGCAGGTCTTCGGCGGCATCGGCGCGCGAGCATAACCGAATCGGCGAGACGGCTTGCAGGGCTTCGGCCCCCGCGTTACGGAATCGAATCCGATGTCCGACTCGAAGCCTGTCCTCGTTGGAAGCCCGATCACGCTCGAAGATCTCGAAGACGTCGCCGTCCGCGGGCGCCTTGTCGCCTGGGGCGAAGGGTCCCTCGCGCGGGTCGAGGCTTCGCGCGCCGCCGTCGAGAGAATCGCGCTCGCGGGTGACGACGCGCCGAACGTCTACGGCGTGAACACGGGGTTCGGCGCGCTCAGCGAGACGCGCATCTCGTCGCACGACATCCGCGCGCTCCAGCGCAACCTCGTCCGCTCGCATTCGACTGGCGTCGGCCCGAACCTCTCCGATCCCGAGGTGCGCGGGATGATGCTCCTCCGCGCGCAGGTGCTCGCGCTCGGCTACTCGGGCGTGCGCCCTTTGCTCGTCGAGACGCTCATCGCGATGCTCAACCGCCGCGTGCACCCGCGGATCCCCGTTCAAGGCTCGGTTGGCGCGTCGGGCGATCTCGCGCCGCTCGCGCACCTCGCGCTCACGCTGATCGGGGAAGGCGAGGCGTCCATCGATGGTCGCCCCCACACGGACAGCGCCGAGGCCCTCGCGTCGGCGAAGATCACGCCGGTCGTCCTCGAAGCGAAAGA
>CAXSGV010000388.1:0-6986 GCA_964236615.1 uncultured Polyangiaceae bacterium | reverse complement strand
AGTCGAGCGCCTCGGTCGTTCCGGCCGGCTCAGCGCTCGAGTCGTCCGAGCTGCATGCCGCCGTCGCCGCGCCCATCGACATCGCGATCAGGAAGATGGCTTTCCGCATCCGTCGACCCTGAGCAAGCCACGTGCCCTCGTGACTCGCCTTGAAAAGCCGCGTGGGAAGGGCCGGCTGCTTGCGCTCTGCGATCGATCCCATCGCACCGCACGAGCGCCTGCGAGCGAATCGATCGCAGGGGAGAGCGGCGCGAGACCCGAGCGAGCCACGTCGCCACCACCGCGAAGGCGCAGTAGCCGCCCGCGATGAGCGACGGCGGATCGGCGGACGGAAGCGCAAGGCCCGGAACGACCGCGCTCCAGTGCCACGTGCCATAACGGACGCCGACGGCCTCGATGAAGGCGGTGACGGCGAACGTCAGCGCCCAGACCGTCGCCTTCTTCGATCGCACGAGGAACGCGACGAAGAAGGGCCAATAGATCGCACCGTGCAGATCACGGTGGTCTCCGTGCGCGAAGACGCCCCAAGCGCCGAGCGCAGTGGCAAAGGCGATCGCGATCGTCACGATGGCCCGGCGATGCGTGTGAACGAAGAGCGTTCGCGACGCCTGGAGCGAGCAGACGAAGATCAATCCGTGGCCTGGCGGAACGTAGAGCGGCACGTTGCCGAGGCGGTACGTGTAGAGCCCCCAGAGCTGCGTGCAGAGCAATTCGACGAGCGTGCTGAAGCCGACGCAGATCCAGGTCTCACGACGCTCGTTCGGGGGCGACGCGCGGAGCACGACACCCAAGAGTCCGAGCGTCGCGGCGCCGAGAACGGCCTGGACGACGCGATCGCCGCCGAGGCCGTCCACGAAGAGGACGCCGAAGATGAACGCGAAGAGCGCGATGTAGCTGGCGCCGCTCCCTCGCATCGACGGCAACGCGGATCGCGTTAAGAAGCGGTCGACTGGGCGCTCGCGTTGCGCCGCTCGGCCACGCGTGCGGCGCCGAAGATCTCCGCCGCCCATTGATCGACCGCGACGGCGCTCGTGTCCTTCGAGGTCGTCACTTGCTTCCACCAGTCGGGGTTCACGACGTTGGCGGGCTTGCCGTCCTCGTAGTGCTCGCACGAGCACTGGTAAGGGGCCTTCGCGCAGAAGGAGCAGGGCTCGACGACGCCCTTGAAGTACCAATCCCAGAAGCCGCGAAGATCGCTTCCGAAGAGGTAAGCGTTCTCCTTCAAGAAGTAGTCGTACTCGGGCTTCCGGAAATAGAACGCACCCATCGCAAGGTGATCGAGGGTGTTGCTCGCGCTCCCCGACACCTGGTTGTACGGGCTCGTCGCCTTCAAGAAGACGCGGAGCACGTTGTAGCGGAAGTCCGGATTTTCCTGGATGTGGCGAGCGACGACGTCTTGGTAGTAGCGAAAGTGACGGCACTCGTCCTTCGCGAACTGCCACAGCATCTTGGAGAGGAAGGGATCCTTCACCTGCTTGCTGAGCGAGCGGTAGACGAGGAAGCCGATGAGCTCCTGGTACATGTTCGCCGCCGCGACCTCCATCGGGTCGTCGGCGTAGGGGAGGAACGTCACCTCGGAGACCTCGAGCCCACGCGCCGCGGGCCAAGCCTCGTTCATCTTGGCGAGGTAGAGGTGGTAGGCCATGAAGTGATTCAGCTCCTCGGTGAACCACACACCGAAGAATGCGGCGAGCTCGGGGTGCGAACGGAACGAGCGCAAGAAGCCATCGGCGACGGCGGAACCGCTCGTCTCGCCAAGCGCGATGGTGTGCATCATCTGCCGCTGGCGCGGGGTGAGCAGCTCGGGCTTGGCCTGCGTCCAGTCCCAGTCCTCGATGAAGTACTGAAGCTTTCGCGAGTGCGCGCGGTACGCGAGAAAGAGGTTGCCCTCGAATTTCTCGCTCGCGAGCTTGGTGCTGAGAGGGGTCGACGCAGGAAGGATGCGCCGCGCGACGGCCATGTAAATCGGATCCATCACGACCTTCGCGCGCGACTGATTGAACGCGTAGGCCCACATGGCGGATGGTCGGAACGAGGTTTCGGCGGATGCAAGGAGGCGATTCAACATACGGCCTGCACCATTACCGCTCCGACGTGCGGGACGCGAGTGTGCTAATCGAGCTTTCGACGTGGACCACGGCTCACCTTCGATACCTCAGCCCGCCGAAATCACGCGCGAGGAGCAGGCGAACTTTTTCGACCTGTCGCTCGATCTCCTCTGCATCGTGGGTCATGACGGGCATTTCAAGCGCGTGAACCCATCGTGGACGCGCGTCCTCGGATGGACAGCCGAAGAGCTGCTCGCGCGGCCGGTGCTCGAGCACGTTCACCCCGACGATCATGAAGGGGTTCTGTCGGCGCGCGACGAGCTGCACCAGGGCCGTGCCCTCCTCGGTTTGACGAACCGTTACATCTGTAAGGACGGGACGTTCCGCTGGCTCGAGTGGCGATCCATCTCGGTCGTCGAGCGCGGTCTCATCTACGGCGCAGCACGCGACGTCACCGAACGCCGCGAAGCCGAGGAGCTCCAAGAGCGAACGCAGCGCCAGCTTTTCATCGCGGGTCGAACGGCCTCGGTGGGGACGCTCGCGGCCGGTGTCGCGCACGAGATCAACAACCCGCTTTCGTACGTGATCCTCAATCTCGACGCGATCCTCGAGGAGGTTCGCGCGTTCGAAACGCCGCTCTCCGCGCACGCGAAGGACATCGAAGCGATGGCACGCGACGCGCGCGACGGTGCGGAGCGGGTTCGGCTGATCGTGCGAGGGATGCTGACGTTCGCGCGCACCGACGAAGACACCCGCGTCGTGCTCGACCTCAAATCCGTCGTCGAGCTCGCGGTTCGCATGACGAACCATCTCACTCGCCCGCGTGCGCTCGTCATCGAGGCCTACGGTGACGTACCGCTCGTCGTCGGCGACGAGGCTCGTCTCGGCCAGGTGTTCATCAACCTCCTTCTCAACGCGGCGCAAGCCATCCCCGAGGGCGAGCCGGACCAAAACGAGATCCGGATCGTGACTGCGACCGATGCCACCGGCGCGGCCGTCGTGGAGATCCGCGACAGCGGCCCAGGGATCGCGCCGGGAGCACTCAGCCGCGTGTTCGACCCTTTCTACACGACCAAGGAGATCGGCGCAGGCACCGGCCTCGGGCTCTCGGTTTGCCACAACCTGATCACGGCGCTCGGTGGTGAGATCACGGTGACCAGCGAGCTCGGGCACGGAGCCGCGTTCCGCGTCGTCCTTCCGGCCGCGCCCATGAACGAGTCGGTACCACCGGTCGCCGCGATCGCTTGATCGCCGTTTCTGATCAATCGGCCCAGATCGCGCCGTGCGCGTCGGACTCGTCCGGCGATGGCGACGCGACGTAGAAGTACGCGGACACCGACGCACGGTACCGTCCCGGCGGGCACGCGAGCGGCGATGGGTGGCCGTGCCAATGGTGGTCGCCGTGCGCCATGACGATAAGACGATCGAGCACTGGCAAGTAGCTCGCCTCACACCGCGCTCGCTCTGCGTCCCAGAGCTCGAGCGCGCCACCCCACGCGGGTTGCCATCCGTCGCCGAGGTAATAGATCGCGGTGACCTTTCGCTCGAGGTGACGGGTGCGATCGCGGTTGAAGTCGGCGTGCAGCGCGAGGTGGCCGCCGGGCAGCGTCAACGACGGACCGGCGCCGCGGAAGTGAGGGTCGGCGATGAGCCCTTCGATGTTCGTCAACGTGCCGAGGAAATCGAGGAAGGCCATGCCCGACAGCTCGGCGAGGAGATGACGTAGGCCCGCGTCGACGCCTTCGAAGCCCGTGCGCTGCAATTGCCCGAGGCGCGCCGACTGCTCGCGGTAATTGCGGCGTAGCCAACCTGGATGCTCGGGCGTCGGAAACCTCTCGGCGAGCGCACGCGCATGTGCCCGACCGAGAAAGTCGTCGAACACGGCGTGCGGGTAGGGCGATGCGTCGCGGTACGCGTCGCGTTTCGCGATCGCGCGCGCACGCAGCGCTTTGCGATCGAAGAAGACGGGCTCGGCCACGCGTCAGCCGCGCGCGACGGGGTAACCTTTGGCGACCCAATCGCGATCGAAGTTCGTTTGCAGATCGAGCACGAAGGTCTTGGCGCGGCCCGACGCGCGGGCGGCTTCTTCGGCAGGTCGAATGAACGCGCAGTGATCGAGCGGGCAGCAGCCGCAGTAGAGGATCGCGGGGGTGCTCGACGGCAGCGCACGAAGAAGCGCGAGCAGGCTCTTTTGGCCCGCGGGCGTCGAGGCGTCACCCGCGTGGTTGGAGCCGGGAATGCGTTGACCCTGGAAGAGCGTCGCGCGCCCGACGTGCAGGACCGCGAGCTTGCCGCTCTGCACGTCGGCGATGCGCGCTGCGAGATCGGCTGGCGCGTAGAACGGGAGCACGAGCGCGTTGCCAGCCCACGCGCGGCCCGCGGCGAGCGACGCGAGCGACGCGAACGACGCGAACGACGCGCTGCCGAAGAGGAAGAGAGCGCGCCGGCGGTTCATGGCATGCCGAGTCTACCTCGGCCTTCGCTGCTCGGCCTTCGCAACGCGCGTCGCCGAGGGAAAGTGCTAAGGACGATCGCGGATGCTGACGGCCTGGATTCTTTCCTTGATGCTGCTCCTGCAGCCCACGGCGCCGTGGAGCGGAACGTACGCGGCGACAGCGACCGCGATCGATCAGGTCGTGCACGAGCAGCCTTCGCTGTTCACCGACGATCTCGAGGGGCTTCAAAAGACGGCGGCGGTGCTCGTGTCCCTTGCGTGGTTCGAGTCGACCTTCAAGCCCAACGCGGTCGGCGGAGGCGGGCGGTTTCGCGGTCTCTACCAGACCGGTGGCCACGGCGATCTCGCAGATCCGGTCGTCGCGACGCGTGTTGCGCTTGCGCTCGTTCGCGAGAGCTTCGAGCTCTGCCGCGCGCGTCCGCTCGAAGAAAGGCTCGCGTACTACGCCGCTGGCGGCGCTTCGTGCCGCGACGTTCCCCCGGACGCGTTGGCGAGGAGCCGCTACCGAATTCTGAAAGCGATGTGGCTCGTGAAGCACCACGGTCTTAAATAGATCCGCGCTTTGGAGGATCCGAAACCATCGCCGCTTCGGTTGATGAGCCGCGCCCTGCGGCACCCGAACTACCGGCTCTTTTTCATCGGGCAAGCGATCTCGCTCGTCGGCACGTGGCTCACGCGCGTCGCCATGAGCTGGCTCGTCTACCGACTCACGAGCTCGCCGATTCTCCTCGGCGTCGTGGGCTTCGCCGGTCAGCTTCCGACGTTCCTTCTTGCTCCGTTCGCCGGTGTGCTCGTCGACCGCTGGAACCGTCACCGCGTCCTCGTCGCCACGCAGGTGTGCGCGCTCGTGCAATCGGCGATGCTCGCTGCGTTCGCGCTGACGAACACGATCACCGTCTGGCACGTGCTCCTTCTCTCGATCTTCCAGGGTCTGATCAACGCGTTCGATACGCCTGCGCGCCAAGCCTTCGTCGTCGAGATGGTCACCGCGCGCGAAGATCTGCCGAACGCGATCGCGCTCAACTCGTCGATGGTGCACCTCGCACGGCTGATCGGGCCGTCCATCGCCGGTGGGCTCATCGCGGTCGTCGGCGAGGGCTGGTGCTTCACGATCGACGCCATCAGCTACCTCGCCGTGATCGCCTCACTGCTCATGATGAAGCTCGTCCCGCGACCACGTCCGGCCACGCAGGCGGGCATGCTCGCGTCACTCGGTGAAGGGTTTCGTTACGTTCGAAGCCACGCGCCAATCCGCTCCATTCTCCTCTCGATGGCGTGCGTCAGCCTCGTGGGCGTGCCGTACATGGTGTTGATGCCCGTGTTTGCAGCGCGCGTGTTTTCGGGCGGACCACACACGCTCGGTCTCTTGATGGGCGCATCGGGCTTGGGCGCGCTCGCGGGCGCGCTGTGGCTCGCGTCGCGTCGCAGCGTGTTGGGGCTCGGCCGCGTGATCTGCGTCGCCGGCGGCACCTTCGGCGCGGCGATGGTCGGGTTCGGGCTCTCGCAGTGGCTCTGGCTCTCCATGCTGCTGATGGTGCTCACGGGCGCAGGAATGATGGTCCAGATGTCCGCGAGCAACACGCTCGTGCAAACGCTCGTCGACGAAGACAAGCGCGGGCGCGTGATGAGCTTCTTCACGATGGCGTTCTTCGGGATGTTGCCGTTCGGAAGTCTCGCGGCGGGGCTCCTCGGCGATCGCATCGGCGCCCAGTCGACCGTGGTTTGCTGCGGCGTCGCGACGTTGGTCGCCATGACGTTCTTTGCGCGCAAGCTCCCCGAGCTCCGCCGCCTCGTGCGGCCTACTTACGTTCGGCTCGGGATTCTTCCCGAAATCGCCGAAGGGCTCAGCCAGACCGAGCGCATGCGTGAGCTGGAGGACCAATGAGCGGCCAAACAAAAGTACCGCTTCAGTTGGATAGGTAGTTCGGCCCAAGCCCTGACGACCGACTACACTGCGTGAGGTCATGCCTGCAGGCACGCAACTCAAAGAAAGCGAAGAGCGCTTTCGGGTGCTCGTCGAGAGTGTGAAGGATTACGCAATCTTCATTCTGTCGCCCGACGGCTACATCGAGACCTGGAACGCGGGCGCCGAGCGGCTCAAAGGTTATTCGTCTGGCGAGATCGTCGGGAAACACTTCTCCGCGTTCTACCCGCCGGCCGACATCGCAGAGGGTCAGTGCGAGCAAAAGCTTGAGGTCGCGGCGCGCGTCGGACGCGTCGAGGACGAGGGCTGGCGGATTCGCAAGGACGGCACGCGCTTCTGGGCGAACGTCACGATCACGGCGCTTCGCGACCCGAGCGGCACGCTGATCGGCTTCGCCAAAGTCACGCGCGACCTCACCGAGCGGAAGGCGGCCGAGGAGGAATCGCGTCGCTTCCGGCTGCTCATCGACAGCGTGCAGGACTACGCGATCTTCATCCTCACGCCGGAGGGCAACGTCGACACCTGGAACGCGGGGGCCGAACGGCTGAAGGGCTACACG
>CAXSGV010000387.1:0-6990 GCA_964236615.1 uncultured Polyangiaceae bacterium | reverse complement strand
CGCTGGGCCTCGTCGCGCTCCTCCCGCAGCTGCGGCGCGGACTCGGCCCCGGTGTCGCCATGGTCGCTGCGGGGGTGGGCTTCGCGCTCGGGGCGCTCACGACCAAGCTCGCCGCGCCCACGGGACGCGCCGCGAAGCGACTTGCGGAGTCCACGGGCCGCGAAGCCACGACGCTCCACCGCTTGCTCGACTTCGACCCGAAGCGCGGCAGCTTCCGACGCGACGGCGACAACCCGATCGAGGCGGACGCGCTCGTGGTCGACGAGGCGAGCATGATCGATCTCGCGATGGCCGACGCGCTCACCCGGGCTGGTTCGCCCGCGACCCCGGGGTCCTCGCCCGCGTCGGCGCCGTGCTGCGCGATCTCCTCTCGTCGCAGCATGTGCCTGCCGTGCGGCTCACCCCCGTGTTTCGTCAGGCGCAGGCGAGCCTCATCGTGCAGAGCGCGCACCGTATCCACGATGGCCTCCCGCCCGTGGCGTCGAAGGATCCGAAGTCCGACTTCTTCATGATCGAGCGCCGCGACGCCGAGGCGGCGAAGGCGACCATCCTCGAGCTCGTGACCTCGCGGATCCCGAAGGCGTTCGGTCTCGATCCCGTGAAGGACGTGCAGGTGCTCACGCCGATGCACCGTGGCCCTGCGGGATCGATCGCCCTGAACGAAGCTCTGCAGGCGGCGCTGAACCCCACCGGGCCTACGCTGACCCGCGGATCGCGCACGTTTCGCCTAGGCGACAAGGTGATGCAGCTCAAGAACGACTACGACCGCGACGTCTTCAACGGCGACCTCGGCGTCGTGTCGCGGCTGTCCGCGGAAGAAATGGAGCTCCATGTACGTTACGACGACGAGCGGGAGGTCGCGTACGACGCCGGATCGCTCGAGGAGCTCACCCTCGCCTATGCGTGCAGCATACACAAGTCTCAAGGGAGCGAGTATCCAGCCGTCGTCGTCCCGATGCTCACGACCCATTTCGTCATGCTCTCGCGCAACCTGCTCTACACGGCGGTCACGCGCGGAAAACGTCTCGTCGTGCTCGTCTACGATCCGCGGGCGCTCTCGGTGGCGCTGGCCGAAGATCGACGGAACGACCGGTATACCCAGCTCGAAGCACGGTTGCGCGGCGATGGACCCCGAGACACTAGCCATTGATGCGGTGCATGGGGGAAATCGCCGCGACATCAGCGGGGGAGCGTTGACGCTGAGGAGAAGGGTCGTCAGGCTGAGAGCGTCATGCTGAAACGGCTGATTCTCGGGCTCCTCATCGGGCTCATCATGGGCTCGCTCGTCGCGGCCCTGCTCGTCAAGGGCATGGGCCTCACGGAGTTCGGAGGCTTCCTCGCGTACGTCTTCGCTGCAGTCACGGGCGTCGTCGTCGGCCTCGTCGCAGGCAAGCCCATTTGGGCGAAGGGTGGGCAGATCGAGGCCGGCTTGAAGGCGCTCGCTGGCGCGGTCGTCGGGGCGGGCGCGATGTTCGCCATCCGCCAGTGGCTTCACCTCAACGTCGATCTCACGCAGTTCGCAGCGGGCGCTGGCGAGATCGGCAACCTCCCCGCGGTTTCCCTTCCGCTCATTGCGGGCGTGCTCGGCGGCTTCTACGAGATCGACAACACCCCCGAGCCCGAAGGCGACGCCAAAAAGAGCAACGCGAAGGACGCGGGTAAGCCTGCCGCCAAAGGCAAGGTCCGTGTGGCCTCAGCCGACGAAGTAGAAGCCGAAGAAGAGGCGGAAGCGCCGCCCAAGCGCGCCAAGCGCTGACTCGGAGACTGCGGCCTCGGTGCCCATCGCGCGTCTCGGTTTCTATGCGGCTACGACGATCGCGTTCGTGATCACGGCGCGCACGATCTTCGTCGCCCCGTTACCGCTGCCCGTGGCCGTGCTCCTCGTGTTGCTCTACGTCACCTTCCTCTTGCTGGGCGTGCTCGTTCTGCGCCTCCGCATCTTCGTCGACGCCGTCGTGCACGGCCCCAGCGATGCACGTGGCGTCGTGTTGACGTTCGACGACGGCCCCGACCCGACCTCGACACCGCGCGTGCTCGACGCGCTCGACGCGGCGAAGGCCACGGCGACGTTCTTCGTCATCGGCAAAAAGGCCGAAGCCCACCCCGAGCTCGTGCGCGAGATCCTGGCGCGCGGTCACGAGATCGGCGTTCACTCGTTCGAGCACGACCGCCTGTTCTCGCTACGCGGCGCACGTCGCGTCAAAGCCGACCTCGAGCGCGCTGTCGACGTGCTCACGAAGATCACGGGGACCCGCCCTACGCTTTTTCGTCCGCCGATCGGTCACACGAACCCCACCATCGCCCGCGTGGTCGACGCGCTCGACCTCACGGTCATCGGCTGGAGCGTCAGCGCGCGCGATGGCCGCGCCAACGCCTCCGCGACGACGGTCCTTCGTCGCATCCTCGGCAGCGTCGACGACGGCTCCATCATCCTCATGCACGACGCGGCGGAACGCGGCGACCACAGCCCGATCGCGCCCGACATCCTCCCGAAAATTTTGTCGGAGCTCGACGACAAACGCCTCTCCGTCGTCCCGCTCTCCTCGTTTCTCTGACGACGAAGAGCGCGGTCAACCTCCTGCGACCGGGAGCTCGACCACGATGCGCGCACCGGGCCCGTAACCGAGGTCGACGGTGATGGTGCCTTTGGCGGACTCGACGATGCCTCGGCATACCGCCAGGCCGAGGCCCGTGCCTTCGCCGATGTCTTTGGTCGTGACGAAAGGCTCGAAGATCTCTTCGACGCGATCGGCGGGGATGCCCGGGCCGTCGTCCTCCACCGCGATGACGACCGTCGTGTCGCGCCGGCATGCGGTGAGGCGGATCGTTCCGCCCTTCCCTTCGCCGTGGAGCTTCGAGACCGCGAACGCGGCGTTGAGCACGAGGTTGAGGAGCACCTGCGTCAGGCGTGACGAGGCGAGCGCGACCTCGAGCGTCGACGGATCCGCGACGGCCGCAATCGTGATCGAGCGCGCGGCCTTCTGAGGCTTCACGAGCGCGATCACGTCATCGAAGGTGTCTTTGACGCTTGCCGAACCGACCTCGGCCACGGCGCTCTTCTCTTCAGGGCGCGAAAAATCCAAGAGATCGCGCACGACGCCGTTGATTCGCTCGGTCTCCTTCTTCATGCGCGCGAGAAAATCCTTCTCGGTTGCGGCGTCGAGCCCGCCGTCTATCAGAAGGTCTTCCATGCCGAGCAGCGCGGCGATGGGGTTACCGATCTCGTGCGCGACGCCAGCTGCGAGTCGGCCGACGCTCGCCATGCGTTCGCTTCGCACGACCTGCGCGCGGGCTTCGGTGAGCCGGCGCGTCGTCTCGGTGAGCTCGTCGACCTTGGCGCGCAGCGCGTCCTCGTCGGCGATGAGGCGCGTCGTCATCGTCTGCACGCTCTCACCGAGCTCGCCGAGCTCGCGCGCGCCGGTGGGTGGCGCCGCGAGAACGCGCGCGCCGCCGGCGACTCGTCCCGTTGCCCGCACCAGGCTCTCGATCGGTCGCACGATGAGCCGCGTCAGCACGAAGTACGCAAAGGTCAGCAACGCGACCGCGAAGATTCCCATGTAGAGCGCAACGAGGCGCACGAGCGGCGCTTCGCGGTTCGTTCCGTCGTCGGCGCGGATGCGCGCGAGGAGCGATGACGGGTGATGCGCCGCCGGCGAGGTCGCATCGCCGAGCAGCATGCCAGGGGACGCGACCGGGCCAAGTGGCGCGATCACTTCGAGCAAGGGCGCGTGCGCACCGCGAACGAGCACGACGCCACCCGTGGCGTGTCCGCGCGTGAGCATCTTGGTCACTTCGGCGGCGTCGCCCCCGCTCGCGATCGCGTCGCCTCGCTCGTCGAACACGACCAACGCCACGACGCCCTCGGTCGCGGCGTGCTGCGCGAGAACACGCGCGAGCTCAGGCTGGGGCGTGGCCATCACGTGCACGCCGATGGCGCGGGTGGCGAGCCGGGCGCTCTGCTCGCGCTCCCCGAGAAGTGAGGCGCGGGTGAGGCTTGCGACCGCGAAAAACAGCGGAAGAAACGCGAGGAGCATGAGCCCCGCGAGCGCGAGAACGATCTGGACACGCAGCCCCGGCGTTGCTGCCACGGGCGTTACCCTACCCGTCTTGCATGAGCCCGCGTTTCATCGTAGCTTATTGAAACTGACTTTCACTGTCTCCATGGCCAACAGCTCCACCTTCCCACTGCACGCACCCGAGGCGCCCGACACGGCTGCCGACAAGCGCGACACGACCATCTCCGGCGTGGCCGTCGTCGCGAGCATTCTCAGCCATCGCACGCTCGATGCGCTCGACAGCAACATCGCGGTCGAAGTGGTGTCGCTCGATCTCGAGCCCGATCTCGTCGCGTGGCTTCGCGCCGTCGGGATCGCCGAGGGCGAGCGGGTCATCGTGCTGCGTCGCGCTGCGTTCGGCGGGCCGCTTCATATCCGCACGAGCTCCGGCGGCGAGTTCGCGCTTCATCGTTCGCTCGCGCGCTCCATCCACATCCGGTCGGTGCCCGAGGACGCGGCGTGAGTGGTGCAGAAGGCTGAGCGGCTGGAAGTACGTGCTGCAACGCGCCCTCCGATGCGACCTCTCGTCGTCCTGATCGGGCGACCGAACTCGGGCAAGAGCTCGCTGTTCAACGCGATCACCGGCGGTGACGCGCACGTCGGAAATTTCCCGGGCATCACCGTCGACATCCTCGAAGGCGATCTCCCGCTGTCGGGCGGCGTCAAGGCCGAGGTCGCCGACCTTCCCGGTCTCTATTCGATCGACGCTGTGGTCGATCCGCGAACCGACGAAGGCGTCGCGCGCACGTTCCTCGATCAGGCCCTGGCGTCGGATCGAGCGCTGGTCGTCCTGCAAGTGATCGACGTCACGCGGCTCGCGCTCGGCCTTCGTCTCACGCGCGAGCTCATCGCACGCGGGCTTCCGCTCGTCGTCGTCGCCACGCAACGTGATGTCCTCGAAGCGGAAGGGCGCACGCTCGACGTGCCCGCGCTCGAGGCCGCGCTCGGCATTCCCGTGCTCTTCGTGAGCGCGCGAAAGAAGACTACGCGTGAGGTCGTTCGACGCGCGGTCGAAGCGCGTATCGCCGCCTCCGAAGCGCACGCAGAGAAAGCCGAGAAGCCGGAAAAGCCGGCGCCCGATCACCCGTCACCCGCAGCGTGGAACGCCGACAAGCTTCAAGCGCGTGTGGTGCGCGACGCGTCGGCCTCGGCCGTGTCGCTGCGCCGGCGCACCGCGACCGCACGGGCCGACGCGATCTTGCTGCAGCCGGTCCTCGGGCCATTTCTCTTCTTGTCGCTGATGGCGATGGTGTTCGCTGCCGTGTTCTTGATTGCCGAGCCGGTGACCGGCGCGCTCGACACGCTCAACGCCGCCCTTCGCACGCGCATCACGCGCGGGCTCGGTGAGGGGCTCGTCTCCTCGTTCATCTCCGACGGTCTCCTCGGCGGCGCAGGCACCGTCCTCGCATTCATGCCGCAGATCCTGATCCTCAGCATCGCGATGGAGCTGCTCGAAGCGAGCGGCTACCTCGCGCGCGGCGCCTTTCTCGTCGACCGCACGCTGCGTTTCATGGGCCTCAGCGGTCGCTCGTTCTTGCCTCTGCTCATGGCGCACGCGTGCGCCGTGCCCGCCATTGCGGCGACGCGCGTGATCCGCGATCCGCGCGAGCGGCTCACCACGATCCTCGCGCTGCCTCTCATGACCTGCTCCGCGCGCGTGCCCACTTACGCGCTCGTGCTCACCACGTTCTTCCCGACGCGCAGCGCGCTCTTCAAAGCGTGCATCTTCGTCGCCTTGTATTTCACAGGCATCCTCTCGGGTCTCGTCGCCTCACTCGTGCTCCGCCGCACCGCGACGCACGGACGTTCGCTACCGCTCGTCCTCGAGATGCCGGCCTACCGCGCGCCGCAGGTGAAAGTCGTCGCACGCAAAGCCATGCAGTCGGCGTGGCGCTTTCTGCGCGACGTCGGCACGAGCATCCTCGCCGTCTCCGCGATTTTATGGGTCCTCCTCACGGTGCCCGCACGCGCAGCAAGCCCCGGCGAATCCCCGATCGAGCGAAGCGTCGCGGCATCGGTCGGCCACGCGCTCGAGCCCGTCACGAAACCGGTGGGATTCGACTGGCGCATCAACGTCGGCCTCATCGGGTCGTTCGGCGCGCGCGAGCTCATGGTCGGCACGATGGGCGTGATCTTCGGCATCGAGGACGTCGGCACCGACGCGACCCCGCTCTCGAAGAAAATGCGTGAAGCGAGGAACCCCGACGGCTCACCGACCTACTCGACGCGCACCGCGCTCTCGCTCCTCGCGTTCTTCGTCTTCGCGTGCCAGTGCATGAGCACCGTGGCCGCGATCCGCCGCGAGACTCGCTCCTGGCGCTGGCCCGCGTTCGTCCTCGCGTACACCTACGGGGTCGCTTACGCGGCGGCCTTCATCGTGAGCCAGCTCGCGCGCCTCGCGGGGATCGCCTAGCGAGCTAGAGCCTGCTCAGAACTTCACACCGAAGAGATCGCGAACCACACGGGCGATCCCGCCGCCTGTTTCCCCGTTCTCTTCGAGGACATCGGTGGCCGCAATCTTGAGCTCGTCGGGCGCCTGGTTCATCGCAAACGATCGGCCCGCGACCTTGAACATGGGGAGGTCGTTCAGCCAGTCGCCCACGCAGACCGTCTCCTCGATCGCACAGCCATGGTGGTCCGCGAGCCACGTCAACGCCGAGCCTTTGTTGCCGCCGACCGCACGCACGACGAGCCCCCACGCACCGGCGATGCGGCGAATCGGAAACATCGCGACTTGCGCGGCATCGGGTAGATGGCGCTGGATCTCTTCGACCGCGTTCGCGATCTGATCGACCGTCCCGACGCTCACGACAGCAGTGAGCCCGTCGGCCTCTTCCCAGAACTCGTGCTCGACGACGCGCGCCGATCGACGGAGATCGCTCGACCACGTGGTGACGTAGTTCAAAAAGGGATCGCCGGCATCGTCATGGACGCT
>CAXSGV010000386.1:0-6996 GCA_964236615.1 uncultured Polyangiaceae bacterium | reverse complement strand
ATCTGCTGGGCTAGCCGCTCGATGACATCGAGAAGCTTAGGGGTGCCGACGGGGGCCGAGCCGTCGTCCGCGTACTTTCCCTCCGCCGCGCTCGCCTTGAGCAAAGCCGTCGCCGAGACCACCGCACCGAGGGGATTTCGGAGCTCGTGCGAGAGCATCGCGAGGAACTCGTCGCGGCGCCGGACCGCGTCTTTGATCTTCTCCTCGGAGCGCTTTTGTTCGGTGACGCTGCGAAAGATTCCGATGATCCCGACGATGTGGCGCGACCCGTCGAGCAGCGGAAGACGCGTGACGAGATCCCACTCGACCTCGCCGTTCGCGCCGGCGCGCTCTTCGAGCTTGTAGTGCTGCGCTTCACCGCTGCGTAGCACCACCTCGTCTTGCTGATGGACCGTGAGCGCGTGCTCGTGCGCGGGCAGCTCGAAGCCGGTCTTCCCCACGGCTTCGCGCGGATCGGCCAACCCGAGGCGGTCTGCCATCGCCTGGTTCGCACGAATGAACCGGCCGCGCCCGTCCTTGAAGTAGATCGCGTCAGGCACCGTCGCGAGCAGGCTGTTCAAAAGGTAGCGCTCGTGGAAGAGCGCGTCCTCGGCCGCCTTCAAGCCGCTCACGTCGATGAGCGTGAGCACGACGCCGTCGACGCTGCCCTTGGCGCGGTACGGCAAGATGCGAAGAAAAAAAGCGCGGTTGTGGCGATCGCGAAGCTCACGCTCGACGCGTTCGCCGGTCGCGAGCGCGCGCTTGAGATCTTGCGTGAGCTCGGGGTGATCGACCGCGTAGGTGAAGGCTTCGATCGGTCGCCCGACGTCCTGCGGTAGCAGGTTGAAGCTCTCGGCGATTTGCGGGGTGAATTTTCGGATCTTGAGCTCGGTATCGAGGAAGATCGTGCCGATGTCGGTACTCGACAGGAGGTTTTCCATGTCGTTGCCGAGCTCGATGAGGTCGGCGATCTTTCGCTGGTACTCGGCGTTGACCGAGTAGAGCTCCTCGTTGACGCTCTGGAGCTCCTCGTTCGTGCTCTGCAGCTCTTCGTTCGACGCGAGGAGCTCTTCGTTCGCCGCTTGCAGCTCCTCGTTGCTCGACTCGAGCTGCTCGGTCGTCGCCTGGAGGCTTTCCTTCGTGAAGCCAAGCTCCGCTTCGAGCGCCGCGAGCTGCTCGCGCGAGACTGCGCCGAGGTCGATCTCCTTTTCGGGCCGCCGCTGCTCCGTGGTCGCGCCCTCGCTCGCTTCGAACACGACGAGCGCGTGCGGCAACGTTCCTCGCTTGCTGTCGATGCGACGGACGGTGATCTTGTAGACACCGTCACCGGCGCGAACTCCTTTGAACACGACGGCCGCTGACTCCTTGAGCGCGCGTTGAAGGCCGCCGGTGAGCACGAGCTTGAGCTCGTCGTCGACCATGTCGAACGCGTCGAGCCCCTGCCGGCCGTCCTTCACCTTCAAGAACCTGCTCGCGCCCGCGAAAGCGTGGACGATGGCACCCTGCTCATCGACGAGCAGGCTCGGCGGCATGAACTCGTCGAGCAACGTGTCGTACGTTCCGAGGAGCTGGGACACCGAATGCCGCCCGAACGCGCTGGCGTTCGAGGACGCGCCGGCCTTCGACGCGATGCTCTTCGCCGACGAAGGCTGCAGCCGCGTGTCGACCTGCATGCGTCGGTCGCTGTACTTCCGGTAGATGCGCCACTTGTGATCGACGGTCTCGAAATCGTGCAGCAGGTTTCCCGGGCTCTCGCTCGGACCGAGGAACACGACGCCGCCGCGGTTGAGAGCGAAGTGAAAGAGGCTGAGCACCTTCTGCTGCGCCGCGGGTTGGAAGTAGATGAGCATGTTGCGGCAGCTCACGAGATCGATGCGCGTGAAGGGCGCGTCTTTGATCACGTCGTGGTGCGCGAACACCACGCTCTGGCGCAGCTCGGGGACGACCTCGTAGCTCTTGCCGCGCCGAACGAAGTACCGCTCCAGGCGCTCCGGCGACACGTTGGCGAGCGACGCTTCGTCGAATACGCCGCGCGTCGCGCGCTCGAGCGATCCATGGTGCACGTCGGTCGCGAAGATCTTGAACGGCCGGCTCCCGTTGGGTGACGTGGACGTGAGCTCGTGGAGGAGGATCGCGTGCGAATAGACCTCCTCACCGGTGGCGCAGCCGGCAACCCACATTCGAAAGGGGGCGGCGTCGCCCTTCCGCAGAAGCTCGGGGAGGATCTGGGTCTCGAGCAACGCGAAGGCTTCTTCGTCGCGAAAGAACTGGGTCACACCGATGAGGAGATCGCGGTAGAGAACGTCGAGCTCCTTCGCATCGCTCCTCAAGCGCGCCACGTATTGCTCGATGTCGTTCGAGTGCGCGAGCTGGAGCCGCCGCTCGATCCGGCGCGTCACCGTGCTCGGCTTGTAATGCGTGAAGTCGATGCCGAACTGCTCTTCGAGCATGTTGTAGACGGCCTTCATTCCACGCGCGGCCGTCTCCGCCGGCGCGGGCAGAAGCCCCGACGTGCTCACGTGCTGCAAGAGGATGCGCGGCATGTCTTGCGGTGGGAGCACGGAGTCGGCGACGCCAGCGTCGCGCGCGGTCCTCGGCATTCCGTCGAACTGGGCGCTCTCGACGTCCTGAATGACGACGAGGCCACCTGCCTCGTGCACCGCACGGATCCCGCGTGAGCCGTCGCTGCCACCGCCCGACAGGACGACCGCGATGGCGCGGTCGCCGCAGTCTTCCGCGAGGGAGCGGAAGAACACGTCGATGGGGAGCGTGAGCTCCTGCTCGAGGTCGCGCTCGCTCAAGAGGAGGCGCCCGCCGGAGATGATCATCTCCTTCTTCGGTGGGATCAAATAGACGTGGTCGGCCTCGACCAGCATGCCGTTCTCGACCGCGTGGATCGGCAGCTCGGTCCGGCGACCGAGGATCTCGTCCATCAAGCTCTTGAAGTCGGGCGAGAGGTGCTGGACGACGACGAACGCCATGCCTGGGCGCTTCGGGAGATTTCCGAAGAAGAGCTCGAGAGCTTCGAGACCGCCGGCGGATGCTCCAATCCCGACCACGTAGGGCGGGCTCTTGAACGCGTTCGACATGGTCCGAGGCACAACAGCAGCAAACGTGCCCGAATCGTGACGAAGAGCGTCGAATTCAATTCGCCGGCTTTTATCGAGTAACTCGTGGGGCAAAACGCTACGATCGCGCTTTGGCTGTGGTGATCTAGCCGAGCCCTTATGCGGACATCGTGTTGTCCGTACTCCATCGCGGGACGACCTTGATGACCTCAGCCATCCATTCGGACGACGCTACCCTCCGTGCACCACGGATCCTGTTGGTGGACGACGAGCCCGCCTTGCTCCGCGCGACCACCCGCCATCTCGTGCTGGCGCGCTACGAGGTGACGACCGCCGCGAACGGGCGCGAGGCCCTCGAGAAGCTCAGGCAGGGCACGTTCGACGCCATCGTCAGCGACATCTCGATGCCCGAGCTCGACGGCATCCAGCTCCTTCGCGCGGTCCGTGCCGACGATGCCGACGTCCCCGTGATCCTCGTCACAGGCGCGCCCGACATCGCTACCGCGATGCAGGCGGTGGCGCTCGGTGCGCTCCAGTACGTCACGAAGCCATTCGACATCAAAGACCTCACCGAGATCCTCGCGCGCGCCGTGCGCCTTCACGCGATGGCGCGGCTCAAACGCGAGGCGCTCGTCGCCGTCAGCTCGGGCGGGCTCGGCGAATCGGACAAGGTCGGGCTCGCCGCCAGCTTCGACCGCGCGCTCGACACGCTCTGGATGGCGTACCAGCCGATCGTCCGGGCGAGTGGAACGCTGTATGGGTACGAAGCCTTGCTGCGCAGCGCCGAGAAGGCCTTGCCCCACCCCGGCGCGATCCTCGACGGCGCCGAACGTCTCGGAAGATTGCCCGAGCTCGGCCGCCGGATCCGCGCGGCGTCGGCGTTGCCCATCGCTGAAGCGGAGGACACGACGAGCGCCTTGTTCGTCAACCTGCACGCGCGCGATCTCCTCGATCCCGAGCTCGTCGCGCTGACCTCGCCGCTTGCGAAGATCGCACACCGCGTCGTGCTCGAGATCACCGAGCGCGCCTCGCTCGACGAAGTTCCCCAGGCGCGCTCCAAGGTGGCCGAGCTCCGCGCCATGGGCTTTCGCATCGCGATCGACGACCTCGGTGCGGGCTACGCGGGGCTCACGAGCTTTGCGGCTCTCGAGCCGGAGATCGTGAAGCTCGACATGTCACTCATTCGCGACGTCGACACGAGCACCACGAAGCAGAAGCTCGTCCGCTCGATGGCTGGACTATGCAAGGACCTCGGCATCGCCGTCGTGGCTGAGGGAATCGAGACGATCGCCGAACGCGCGATGGTCATCGAGCTCGGCTGCGATCTCTTGCAGGGCTATCTCCTGGCGAAGCCAGGCCGTCCGTTCCCGACGTTCGCGTGGTGACATGCCACTGACGCGCTCGAGCCCGGGCACCGCGTTCGGCGTGGCGCTCCTGGTGCTCGCCGCGATCGGCGTCCTTGGCTACCGCAACACGAGGGAGCTCGACCACCATTTCGACTGGGTCGAGCACACCTACGAAACCCGCGCGCAACTCCAGGAGCTCAGCGTTTCCCAGCTCGCCGTCGAGACCGCGCGGCGCGGCTACTCCATCACGGGTGACGCGCCCGAGCTCGCGCGCTTCGAGGAGGCACTCAAGCGCGGGCGAATCGCCCTCGCGAGCGTCCACGGCGCCACGTCGGACAACCCTTCGCAACAAGCACGTCTCGACGAGCTCGAGCCCCTCGTGAATGCACGCATGGACGAGCTCGCCGGATTGGTGGCGGCCCGAAAGAATGGCCTCGACTCCACCGCCGAGCAGCGGTCGACGCGCGACGGCACGCCGCGGAGCGAAGCAATCCAGGGCGCCATTCGTGTGCTCGAAAACGAGGAGTCGCGACTGCTCGAGCGTCGAGCCGCCGATGTGCATCGAGGCAACCGGCGGACGTCGCTCGCGATCGCTCTCGGCACGCTCGTGGGGCTCGGGATCTTGATCGCGGTGTACCGAGTGTTGCACGGCGAGATCGCGGCTCGCGCTCGCGGCGAAGCGCGCCTTCACGAATGGGGCCGCATCTTCGAGCATGCACGGTGGGGCATCGCGACTGCGACCATCGACGGCGCGGCGCTCACGCTCGTGAACCCGGCGTTCGCTAAAATGCACGGCATCAAGGGGCACGAGAACGAGCTCCACGGTCGCGCCCTGGTGGACCTGCTCGTGCCCGAGGATCGTGCGACGACCCTCGACGCTCTCGCGCGCGCGCGCGCCGAAGGGCACAGCGCGATCGAGTCGTCCCACGTGGCATCGGACGGCTCAAAACGCACCTTCGCGGTCGATATCGCACGGCTCGACGGCGACGCGGCCTCGCCGCCGAGCCTCGTGATCAACGCGCAAGACATCACCGAACGCAGAGATGCACAGCGCGAGCGCGATCGGTTCTTCGAGCTCTCGGTGGATCTCATCGCCGTAGCCAACCTCGATGGCAGCTTCCTTCGCGTGAACCCGTCGTTCGAGTCGGTGCTCGGGTACACCAGCGCCGAGATCACGTCGCGTCCGTTCATCGACTTCGTGCACCCCGACGACGTCGAAGCGACGATCAAGGAGAACACGCAGCTTGCCGCTGGCGAAGGCACCCTGGGGTTCGAGAACCGCTACCGGTGCAAGGACGGAACGTACCGCTGGCTCGAGTGGCGGGTGGCCCGCGACCTCCAGAACCGCCTGCTCTTTGCCGTCGCCCGCGACACCACGGCGACGAAGGCGGCGAGCGCGGAGATCGCGGCGCTCAACGTCCAGCTCGAGCAGCGCATCCAGGCGGTGACCGTCGTGAACGCAGAGCTCGAGACCTTCAGCTACTCGGTCTCACACGATCTGCGCTCGCCCCTCCGCGGCATTGACGGGTTCAGCCAGGCCTTGCTCGAGGACTACGGCTCCGTGCTCGACGCCGCCGCAGTCGGCTACCTCGATCGCATCCGCGCGGCGACGCAGCGCATGGGCCGTCTCATCGACGATCTTCTCCAGCTCTCGAAGATCACGCGCGCCAACCTGCATCGGCAACCAACCGACGTCAGCGCGTTGGCGCGGTCGATCGTCTCGAGGCTTCGCGATGCCGAGCCCGCACGCGACGTCACTATCGAGGTCGCCGCCGATTTGCATGCGTCCGCCGATCCGCGGTTGCTCGAGATCGCGCTCGAGAACCTCCTCGCCAACGCATGGAAGTTCACGTCGAAGGTCGAGCATCCACGCATCGAAGTGGGCGGGCTCGAGACAGCCGAAGGTGCCCGCGGCTTCTTCGTGAAGGACAACGGCGCGGGGTTCGACATGATCTACGCCGACAAGTTGTTCGGCGCATTCCAGCGATTACACGCGGTAACCGAGTTCTCGGGCACGGGCATTGGGCTCGCGACCGTGCGCCGCATCGTCTCGCGCCACGACGGACGCGTCTGGGCAGATTCGCGAGCGGGCGAAGGGGCGAGCTTTTTCATCACACTCTGAGGGGGACCAAATGAGCACAACACCAGCGATTCTGCTGATCGAAGACAATCCGGATGACGAGGCGCTCACACTGCGAGCGCTCAAGAAGAACAACATTGGCAATGCGGTGACCGTCGTGCGGGATGGCGCCGCGGCGATCGAGCACTTGTTCGGCCGCAGCGACGGGCCGCTCCCGATGTTGATCCTGCTCGACCTCAAGCTGCCGAAGGTGGACGGGCTCGAAGTGCTTCGCCGGATCCGGGCAGACCCGCGGACCGCTGTCCTTCCAGTCGTCGTGCTCACCACGTCGAGCGAAGAGAAGGACGTGCTCGAGAGCTACCGGCTCGGCGCGAACAGCTACGTGCGCAAGCCTGTCGACTTCGTTCAGTTCACGGAGGCCGTACGCCAGCTCGGGCTCTACTGGCTCGTCGTCAACGAGCCCCCGCCGGCGAGACCTTGATGACCGAGCCGCTGCGCGTGCTCGCCGTCGAGGACACCGAAG
>CAXSGV010000385.1:0-7000 GCA_964236615.1 uncultured Polyangiaceae bacterium | reverse complement strand
ACGTCCCCGCGGATCCAGCGGTGAGCGCGCCGCCGATCGCGAGCACGGCTTCCTCTTGGGGTCGAGTCGGCTCCGGCGGTACGTCGCGAACGACAGCTTCGGCAAAGAACGGATCGCGGGGCGCTTCGCGCGCGTCGAGCGTCACGAGGCCGAGCTCGGCCAGCTTCTTCACCGCAGCCCGCGCGTTTCCCCATTTCGCTTCGAGCTTCGCGAGCGGTGACTCGCCGGTCGCGCGCACGTGCGCGAGGATCGCGCCAGCCTGGCCGGAGATGGGCTTGGCGGGGTCGACGCCGTCGTCGGTCGCGGCCGCAAGTGGGGTGACCCATTGCACGCGTCGCGCGCTGATCCCCTTCTTCACGTCGAACAACGATGGCTCGGCGAGCGCGCGCGTGGTGGCGCGCTCGACCGGCGGCAGCGCAAGCCGCACGACCTCGCCGATCGGCGAAAGGTAATACGCCGCGACGTCGCGCAAAAAGAGGAGCAGCTCGGCGGGGATCGTCGGCGCGCCCGTGTCGAGCGCGGCGAGCACGGGCTTCACACCAGGAGGCGGCTCGCCCTCGCGCGTACCGAGAACGATGCCGACGATCCGACGTGAGCCGAGCAGGCACAAGACGCGCGAGCCGCTGCACGCCTTTTCGGCGAGCTCCGCGCCGAGTGCGTACGTGAAGATCCGCGCGAGGGGGACAGGGAGCGCGATGTCGGCGAGGAGCAAGCGTTCTTGGTCTCTCGTCTTCTCAGCCGAGGAGGCGCAGGTACCACGCCGCCGCAATCGCTACAGCGACCAGAAGCAAGAGGACGGCGAGCACGCTCGACTTGCGTCGCCGGCGCGGCATCAGGGGAGCGATTGAGGCGCGCGGCTCGACGTCGGGGCTCGACACCGACGCAGGCGAAACATCGAAGCTGGTGCCGACGAGCGATGGCGCAGCGATCGCCATGTCGGCCAGCTCGGCGGGGCGCCGAATTTCGTCGGACGATTCGAACGACTCGGCTGCGGGGAGCACCGGCAGATCCTCGGGCGCAGGCTCGGGCTCGGGCTCCGGCTCGGGCTCAGGCTCGGGCTCGGGCTCGGGCTCCGGCTCCGCCTCGGGCACGGGCACGGGCACGGGCTCGGGCTCGACCTCTTCGCGCGTGACATGCGAGGGTGGCGCCGCGGCAAGCGCCGCTGCGACCGCGGCCGCTTCGTCCTCGTACGCGACGGTTTTGCCGCCGACCGACGGGGCCTCGGGCCCGAATGCCGTAGCCGCAGGAGGTGGTGCGGACGCGGCACGCGCGTCTTGCGGTGGTGCGGTCGACGAAGCGACGCGCACCGGCGGGCGCGCCACGGACCCCGGCATCGCTCGGTTCATCTCTTCGGCGAGCTGTGCCGCCATCATGGGCGCGATGGGCGTCATCACGACGAGCGGACCGCGCGCGATCGCGGCGGCCGCGCGCTCGCGGACCTTGCGCTGCTTCATCACGTCCTCGCCAAAGTGCGTGACGAGCCACTCGCCTACCTTGAGCGGGCTCGCGAGCCTGCCACTCCCGACCGCGTGCGTCTCGAGATCGCGCAGCATCGCCGCAGCGGACGCGTAACGCTTGGTGCGATCGCGCGCGAGGGCTTTATCGACGATGCCGTGGAGCTCGCGCTCGCCTGGCACGTTGCGGATAGGCAACGTAGGGATCTCGGCGCGACGCGCCTGCTCGAGCAACGACGTGCGCGTCTGGTCCTGGCGGTACATGCGTCGGCCCGCGAGCAGCTCCCACAGGATGATGCCCGCCGCGAAGACGTCTGCGCGCGCGTCGATGACCTCGCCGGCCGCGTGCTCGGGGCTCATGTAGCCGGCCTTGCCCTTGATCGCTTCGTCGACGGTCGCGCCTCCGAATTTCACGAGGTCGTTCGCGTGCGCGATGCCGAAGTCACAGACCTTCACTTCACCTTCGAACGAGACGAGAAGGTTCGACGGCGACACATCGCGGTGCACGATGCCGAGCGGCTTGCCGAAGTCATCGCTGCGCCGGTGGGCGTAGTCGAGCCCGCGCAGCGCCGAGATCACGATGTGGAGCGCGAACTCCATGGGCAGCGGAACCTTGTGCTTCGAGCACCGCCGCAGGAGGTTGTTGAGGTCGAAGCCCTCCACGTACTCCATCGCGATGAAGAGGTGCCCGTCGGCGCGGCCGAGATCGAACACCTGCACCACGTTCGCGTGGTTCAAGTTCGCGGCGAGCTTCGCCTCGTACGTCAGCATGTTCGCGAACTCGGGAAGGTCCGCGTACTCGAAGAGGATCTGCTTCACGACCGCGAGGCGCGAGCCACCGAGCTCGGTCTCGGCGCGCGCGAGGTAAATCTCGGCCATGCCGCCCTTGCCGATGTGATCGAACAGCGTGTACCGCCCGAACGCGCGGGGTAGCACGCGCATGCCGCGCGACGACGGCGGCGACGAAGGCGGGGGATCCGAAGCTGCGTCGCGACCGGTCATCGGCGCGCGCTTACTTCGTCGGTTGCGGCGGCGGCCAGCCGGGGATGGCGGTAGGGAAGCCCGAGGGCATGGTGGTCGGGAATGTCTTCGGGATCGCCGCTGCGTCGAAGCCTTGAAACGGCGGTATTGATGCGGCATCGAACTGAGGCAGTGCGATCACCGGGAGCGAAGCGGCGTCGAACCCGGCCGCGTCGAACAGGGGACCGCCGTCGAACGGCACCATGAGCCGCCCGCCGTCCGGCAGCTTGACCGGCCGCATGATGACCTTGTTGGTCGTGGTGATCGGCGCGACCGTGGCAGCCGTCGTGTCGGTGGGCGCCACGGCGGTCGGGCTGACCGTCGACGTCGTGACCGTGATTCCGCCGTCGTCGGACGTCTTGCCCTTCTTCAGAAAATCGCAGGCCGTCGTCGTGACGAGCGGAGCGAGCGCAACCGCAGCGAAGACCGCGCGACGTACGCCGAGCGAGAGGGTGGACGTCATGGGCCGGTACCTTACTTGGAAGCCGCCGAATCTGCACGCGCTCACGGCGCGACGGCGCGCAACCTAGCTATCGCGGACCCAAGCCCGCATAATCGGCCACGCATGGGTGACGCGAAGCGACCGAGCACGCCACCGACCTCTCGGCTCGGACGGCTAGCGCGCATGGCAGGTCTCGCTCCGCGCGCATTGCCGCTCGGTATGGAAGCGATGCGCCGTGCCGTGGGCGTAAAGCGCTCCGAGGACGTCGACGAGATCAAGAAGCAGCGCGCGAAGCTCCGCGAGTCGGCGAAGAAGACTGCCGAAGCGATGCTGAAGACGCTCGGCGAGATGAAGGGACTGCCCCTGAAGCTCGGGCAGATGGCGTCGTACATCGATGGCCTCGCCCCGCCTGGCTACGAAGAGAAGTTTCAGGAGGTCCTGAAGAAGCTTCAGGCAAAGGCACCGCCCCTCTCGCCCGAAGCCGCCGTCAAGGTCATCACCGAGGAGCTCGGCGCGCCGCCCGACGAGGTGTTCGGCACCTGGGAGAGCGAGCCGTTCGCCGCCGCGAGCATCGGGCAAGTGCACCGCGCCATCACGCGCGGCGGCGAGACCGTCGCCGTGAAGGTGCAGTACCCGGGCATCGACAAGGCGATCGTCAACGACCTCAAGAGCCTCTCGATGCTCGAGACGATGATCGCGCCGGTCGGACGTCGCTACCACTCGAAGGAAGCGCTCGAGGAGATCAAGTCCGTGTTCCTCGGCGAGCTCGACTATGCGCGTGAGTCGGAGACCGCTGACACGTTCCGTCGCATCCACGCGGACGACGCCGACATCGTCATCGCGCGCGTGCACCACAGCCTCACCACGCGGCGTGTGCTCACGTGCGACTTCATCGAGGGCGTCGATTACGCGACCTTCTGCGAGACGGCGTCGAAAGCCGACCGCGACGCGGCGGGCCAGACGATCTGGCGCTTCATGTTCCGCGCCCTCTTCGAGCACGGGATTCTCTACGCCGATCCGCACCCCGGAAATTACCGCTTCCTCGGCGGCGGTCGCGTCGCGTTCCTCGACTTCGGCTGCGCCAAGGTTCTTCCGACTGAGCTCGTGAGCGGCATGAAGCGCTACATCACCGCGGCGCAGGACGAGAACTGGGACGAGTTCGATCGCGCCTGCGTCGAGGCGGCGTTTGTCGGCTCGCGCGCCCCGCCCGTACACGAAATTCGTGCTCACGCCGATGCTCGTCGATGGCGACTTCACGTACACGCACGAGTTCGCACGCGAGGCCGTGCAGTTTTTGGTGCGTCACGGAAAGAAGCTCGTCTTCCGCCCCGACGACAAGCTGCCCAACCTACCAAAGCCGATCAACATGCCGCCCGATCACACCTTCGTGAACCGCTTGCAGTGGGGCCTCGCGAGTGTGCTCGCCGGGCTCGGCTCCGAAGGCAATTGGCGTAGGATCACCAACCCGTGGCTCCGAGGACCTCTGGCCCGCACCTGACACAACGCGCGCGACACGGCGACGAGCCGTTCGAGAACATGCTCGTGCGCGGCGACAACCTCGAGGTGCTCGCGGCGTTGCGCGGCGACTTCGAGGGGAAATTTCGCTGCGTTTATCTCGATCCGCCCTACAACACGGGGCGTCGCTTTCGCGAGTACACCGACGCGCGTAGCAAAAGCGCGTGGCGCGAGATGATGCGTGCGCGGCTCGCGATGCTGCATCCGCTCGTAGCCGTCGACGGCGCGGTGTTCGTGGAGATCGACGACACCGAGCTCGGCAACTTGCTCGGCGTGATGGATGAGATTTTCGGCGTCGAGCAGCGAATCGCGATCGTCACGATCGTGCGCTCGGCCTCCACGGGTCACAAGACGATCAACCGCGGTCCGGTGAACGTCACCGACTACCTCCTCGTCTACGCGAAGGATCGCCGCGCCTGGCGGCCCAACCCGCTCTCACGCACGCGCGCCGGCCGTGATGCGGCTTACGGCCTCTACCTCGCGAGTGATCCCGACGCGCCGCCAGCGCAATGGATCATCGAGCCGCTGGGGGGCGCCGTCGCGAAAACGCTCGGGCACAGCGGGCGCGCTGCCGCCTCGAAGGCGATGGGGCGCGAAGCCTTCGAGCGCGCGATCACGCGCTTCTCGCTCGACCACGCGCGGCGCGTCGTTCGCTTTGCGCAGCCGCGGTACGACGCTGTCAGCGCCGAGGCGCGCAAGCTCATCGATCGCTCGCGCAGGGAGCCCGATGCGACCTTCGTGCTCGAGCGGCCAGGCTTCAAATCGATGATCTTGCGCGGCGGCAACCGCCTCCTGTTCCTTGCGGACAAGGTTCGCAAGGTCGACGGCGTGGCGACGATCGTCGAGCCACTCACCAACGTTTGGGACGACATTCCGTTCCAGGGGATCGCGCGCGAAGGTGGAGTCACGTTCTCGCGCAACAAGAAGCCGGAGCGCCTGATCGAGCGCGTTCTCGCGCTGTCGACAGCCGCCGGCGATTGGGTGCTCGACCCATTCCTCGGCAGCGGAACGACGAGCGCGGTCGCGCACAAGATGGGGCGACGCTGGGTCGGCATCGAAAGCGGAACGACGTTCGACGAGCTATGCGTTCCCCGTATGGAGCGCGTCGTATCGGGCGAAGATCCCGCCGGCATCACGCGTGCTGCGGGCTGGAAGGGCGGCGGGGGGTTCGGTGTTTATGCGTGAGAAGCTCGTCGCCGTGGTGTGGAGCGCGCTCGCACTGTCGAGCGTCGGCGTCGCCGCGTGCGCGCGTCATGACACACCACCACCGCCTACGCGCGCCGGTGCCGCAGGCCACGACGCCGCCCCCGCGTTGCCGGCCGCGTCCGAAGCGCTCGAGCCACCGCCTCCTCCGTATCCGTGGGCGGACTACGTGCGGCTCGAACGCTGGGACGAGGCACAGCGCGGTCTCGACGCGCTACCCGACGACGAGAAGAACAAGAGCGACATCCGCTATGCGCGCGCACGCGTCGCGCTCGCGCGTGGTAACGCGATGGGTGCCCTGGTGCTGCTCGAGGGCGTCGAGAAAGATCTGCCTCTCCTCACGGACGACATCGCGCGCCGCCGCGCCGACGCGAAGCTGCTCGTCGGACCGTTTGCCGAAGCGGCGGACTACTACCTCGCTCGGCCGCTGCCTTCGTCTTGGCTCAAGGCGTCGGAGGCGTTGGAGCGTGCGGTCGATACGGCGCGCGCGCGCGCGGCCTGCGATCGCGTCATCACGAGCGACAAGCGCACGCGCCCGCAAGAGGCGGAGGCGCGCGCTCGGCGCTTGCGCCTTGGCGTCCGTACCCCCGCCGAGGACGCGACCGACGCACGCTGGCTCGCGATCGAAGCGCCCGATCTGAAGGTGGGGAAGGAGGGTGACGCTGCGCTTCCGCGGGTCGACGCCGCGCACCCACTCACCGCGGAAGAGCAGATGAAGCGCGCGAAGGTGCTCGTCGATGCGGGCCTCACCGACGAGGCCGTCCGCGCGATCGATCACGCGGGCTCGGCACCGGGGCGCCCGGTACCGCGGATCGATCGGCTGCGCGCCAAGGCCGACGCGCTGTACAAGGATCGCCGGCGCTCACTCGACGCAGCGAAGGCCTTCGACGAGTGCGTCGCCGTCGGCGGCGTGCACGTGGGCGAGGACTCGTTCCACGCCGCGCGCGCGCTCTCGCGCGGCGACAAGGACGACGAAGCCATCGACCGCTACGGGCGCGTCGCAAGTCGCTGGCCGCAGACGCCGTGGGCCGACGAGGCCACCTTCCTGGCGGCGCGGCTCCATCTCCTTCACGGTCGCTGGCAGAAGGCCGCCGCGGGCTACGACGATTACGCGCGCAAGTTTCCGAACGGCAGCGAGCGGCGCGAATCCGCGCGTGGTCGAGCGCTCGCGCACCTGATGACCAAGGATCACAAGCTCGCGCGGAAGCTCTTCGAGCAGCTTGCCGACGACGAGCCCGACGCGCTGGCCGGTGCACGCGCGCTCGACATGTCCGCGCTCGCTGCCCTCCGCGATGGCGACCGCACACATGCGATCGCGCGGTGGACCGAGGTCGCGCGCACGCGGCCGCTCTCGTGGCCCGGCCTC
>CAXSGV010000384.1:0-7012 GCA_964236615.1 uncultured Polyangiaceae bacterium | reverse complement strand
GGCGATCGGCGTGTTCGCGTTCGTCACCGCCGTCGAGCTCGTGGTCGTGCCGGTCGTCGCGCTCCTCTTTCACATCGAGCTGTTCGACGTCGCAGGCCCGATGCTGGTCATCCTCCCGCTCGGCACGGTGGGCGTCGCGGCCGCGGGAACGTTGTTCGGTGCGATGACGGTGCGGACGCGCGCGCGCGATCTCGTGCTCGCGACGGTGCTGTTTCCCCTGCTCACGCCAACGCTCATTTCCGGCGTCGCCGCCACGCGTGAGATCTTCGCTGGGGCTCCGCTCGGCGACGTGAGCGACTATTTGATCTTGCTCGGCACCTTCGACTTGGTTGCGGTTCTCGGCGGGCTCTCGCTCTTCGGCGCGCTCGTCGACGACTGACCCTTCATGATGGCGTCGGCTACCTTGCGTGCCTCGCGCAGGATGGCTTCCGGCTCGAGCGGCGTGCCGACGACCTCGCCGACCGCCCATACGCCGTCGCGGATCCTGCGCTCGGCGTCGGTCATAGGTAGAAAGCCAAACGCGCGGTGCTTGAGCACGGCGCCGGCCTGCTCGCACAGCTCGTAAGCGGGCGCGCGCGCAGCGTCGACGAGGAGGCAATCCGCCTTGAGCGCCTTCTTGCGGTTGCCCTCGAGGAGCTTCACGCCCTTCACGCGCAGGCTGCCCGACACGCTCTCCGGCACGCCGTGAACGACGGTCACGTCGAGACCAGCCGCGCGTCCGGCGCGCGCGAACGCTTCGCCAAAGGGTCCGCCGCCCTCGGCGATCGCGACGACGATCTTCTCGCCCGGCGCAACGCCGCGCGCGAGCAGCATGCCGCCGGCGCGCGCGCTCATCACGCCAGGCACGTCGTTCGACTCGAACGGAAGCACGCCGTCGTGCGCGCCTGGCGCGAGGACCAAGGCCCGCGCATTGACGACGCGTGCGCCCGTGGGACCGACGACCATCAGATCGTCACCGTAGAGACCGGCCGCCGTCGTGCTCGTGCGCATCGCGATCGTTTTGTTGCGCACCGCCTCGCCGAATGGCGTGACGATCGCCGACCAAGCCTGTTCTTCGCCGACGAGCGCGCGGAGGGATCCGCCAGGCGTCAGCGCGTCGTCGAGGACGTCGACGTGACGTCCGCGCGCCGCGAGCTCGAGTGCGATGGCCATGCCAGACGCGCCCGATCCGACGACGACCACATCGAGCTCACGGCGTGCGCCTCCGCGCGGTGCGGTCACGCTGTCGGGAATGCGGCCGAGCCCAGCGACGCGGCGCGCGAAGATCTGCATGACCTGCTGCACGCCGGGCACGCCCGCGAAAAGCTCGTGGTGGTTGAAGCCTTCGGGGAAGAACCAGTCGGTCATGCGCAGGAGATCGAGCTCGCGCGAGCCGAGCGTGTTCTGGCTCGCGATCTCCATGCCGTCTTTTGCCGCGACGAGGCAGGTCATCGTGTTCGGCGCGCCGTCGACGCGCGCGAGGCACCCGTCGCATGCCGCGCGAAAGCACGACGGACCGCGCGGTCGGTGAAATTTGGGGCTACGCGCGAGCGCGATTTTCCCGGCAGCGATGAGCGCTGCGGCGACCGGCTCGCCTTCGATGGCCTCGATGGCCTCACCGTCGAGGCGGATGGTGACGCGCTTCGGCTCGCCACCGGATCGGGAGCTGAGGAAGGAAGGTAACCGATGCACATGGCGTCCGTAGCATGCGGCGACGCTCACGAGGTACACTCGCCGCGTGCGCCTCGACCTCCTCGGTCCGTGTCAGCAGAAGCCTGACACCGCGAGCCTCGAGCGCGCGGCAGAATTTCTCCTCATGGAGGAGAAAGTCACGCGTGCGATCTACCTCGGCGCCGACGACGCGCTCGAAGAGGTCGTGAGCTCGTGGGCGCGCCGCCTCGTCGGCGAAGATCCGACCGACGACGGCGTGTGGCACCGGGCCGCCCTCCTCGCATCGAAGGGCACGCCCGACGTGCTCGACGGCTTCGTGAAGGCCGAGCGCATGCGTCTTCGGCTGCGCTCGCTCGAGAGCCTTCCGCACCGCATTCTTCGCACGATGGAGATGGTCGGCGATCGCATCGCGGTCTTGATTCACGACAAAGGCCTGCTCGACGAAGAGGACATCTTCGCGGCGAACCTGCTCGTGTACGGCCGCAGCGAGGCACACCTCGTGAAGAAGATCGGCGCGCGTTGGTTCCTCACCCCGGGCCCGCTCGGCCCCAACGGCGGCATCCTCATCCTCGACGACGCGGGTGACGAGATCGTCGCCACGGTCTACGACGGCCGCGGTAAAGCCCTCCACTCCGAGCCGCTGGTCTTGCCGCGAACGACGAAGATGAAGATCCAGGGCGGCGGAGCCTGATGGCCGAAGGGCGCGACGTCGCAGTCTTCGGCGGCAGCTTCAACCCGCCGCACATCGCGCATTTGCTCGCGGTGAGCGTCGTGCTCGCGACCCACGCGATCGACGAGCTCATCGTGATCCCCACGTTCCAGCATCCTTTCGCCAAGGCGCTCGCGCCCTTCGAAGATCGCGTCAAGATGTGTGAGCTCGCGCTTGGCTGGCTGCCGAAGGTCACGGTGTCGCGCGTCGAAGAGACGCTCGGCGGTGAGAGCCGCACGCTGCGCACGCTCGAGCATGTGCACGCCGAGAACCCGTCGTGGCGCCTTCGCCTCGTCATGGGCGCCGACATCTTGCTCGAGGCGCACAAGTGGTTCGGCTTCGATCGCATCGTGAAGCTGGCCCCGCCGATCGTCCTCGGTCGCGCGGGCATCGAGGTCGCGGGCGCACCCCTCGCGATCCTTCCTGCCATCTCGAGCACGGACATCCGGGCCAAGGTCGCGACCGGCGCGTGGGACGACCTCACCGCGATCCTTCCGCGCGCGGTGCTCGCCCACATTCGCGAGCGGAGGCTCTATGCCGCAAGCGCGTGATCGGAGCCGCAAGCTGCGGCTGACCGTCTTCATCTTCGGTGCAGGCAAAGTAGGCGCGGCGCTCGCGCGCGTCATCCGCGCGCATGGTGGTCGCGTCGAGCTTCGCGCGGCGCGTGCCGGTGTTCCGTCGCGCCCCATTCAAGCCGATCTCCTCGTGCTCGCCGTGCGCGACGGCGATCTGTTGCCGCTCGCCACCAAGCTCGTGGACGGAGGGCTCGTGCGCGCGCGAACGGCCTGCGTTCACGTTGCGGGCGCGTTGAATGCGGAGGCCATAGCGCCGCTGCGCGCGGTGTCGGCGGGCGTCGCGCAGATGCATCCCATGATCTCCTTCGCGTCGCGCGAACGACCGCCACGCCTCGATGCGGGGAACATGCACATATCCGGTGACCCGGTCGCGGTCGAGCGCGCGCGCAAGCTCGCCCGCGCCATCGGCATGGAGCCACGCACCATCCCCGGTCTCGACACGACCAGCTACCACGCTGCCGCCGGCCTCGTAGCCAACGGCGCCGCAGCCCTCGCGGCGATCGGTGCGCGCATGCTCGAGGCCGCGGGGGTCCCCGCTGACGTCGCGCCCCAGATGCTCGGGCCGCTTCTTCGCAGCGTCGCCGACAACGTATCGACCCTCGCCTTTCCGGCCGCGCTCACCGGCCCAGTCCGGCGCGGCGATCCAAAGGCGATCGCGCGTCACCTCGAGGTCTTCGAGAAGCGGATGCCCGAGGCTGTTCCACTGTTCCTCGCAAGCGGGCTCGCCCAACTCCCGCTAGCCCGTGAAATCGGCGAGGCCGCACCCGAAGGCTACGACGCGATCGAGGCTCTACTGAAGGCAAAATGGGGAGCAATTTCGCGGCCCCCGTGACGTTCGATTCCTATTTCGGTCGGGATGCTTGAAAGCCCGTTCCGAAGGGCTAAGGTTCCACGGTCTTGGGTACGAATTCGGCCACCAGCGTACTCACGCACGACGCAGCCGTCGCGGGCGTCGCAAGCGTCGCGGGTGCGCGGGCGTTCGCCGAGCTCGACGAGCGGCTGATCGCGCAGGTCGCGGGCACGGCAGCGGGCACGGCGCACGAGCACGCCACCGTCCTTTTGGCCCGCACGAAGTCGCCCGAAACGGCGCGCGCCGTCGTCGCCCATGCCGCCCGCAAGCTTCGTGCGCTCGGTCTCCAAGCGATCTGCGCGCGTGCTCACGCGAGCGCGCCGCTCTGGCAAGAGGTTGCGGCGAAGCTCGGCGTCACGAGCGGCGTCAGCGACTCGCCCCTCTCGACCGATCCTGCAAAATGCGCCGAGCGCATTGCGTCGACGATGGTGGCGCGTCACGCGGTGGTCCTCGCACCGCTCCCTGCGACCGGTACCTGGGATCGCGCGGTGGCGACCGAGCTGGTGCGCCTCGCTGCACCCACGTTCCTCGTCTTCGTTTCGAGCCACGACTCACGTGACGAGGCGACCGAGCTTCGGGCTGAGGTCTTCGAGCTCGCCGCGCGCCTCGACGCAGCCTCCAAGGAGCGCTGGGTCGCGGCCGTCGCCAACGAGGCGGAAGGGCTCCTCGCGTCGGACGATCTGGCGGCGCTCGAGAGCTGGTGGTCGAGCACGCGCGACGCCGTGCACATCAGCGCCGCGCCGCAGCTCGCCGCCACCCCCGCCGACGGTGAAGCACTCTTCTCGGCTCTCGCTCTCGCGAAGCGCGGCTGGGCCGCCGCCGAGATCACGCTTCTCGGTGGCGACCGCGTCGCGCTCGAAGCGCTCGTTCGCGCCGGCGCCGTGGATGTCGATCGCTCGTTTCACGCGTCGCACGCATCACACGCTGGGCACGGCGTCCACACAGGCTGGGTGACGATCACGCCGCCCTGGCAGGCACGCGCCGACGAAGCCGCCGCCTGTGCGACGCCCGCTGCGTGCGCGCAGATCGCTCGCGCGCTCGCGCGCACGTTGCCCGATGACGCGTGGGCGCTCGCTCGCGCCGCCGAGCTCCTCCTTCGCGCCGGCCCCACGCAGCTCGACCTCGCCGATGCGACGCACGCCGAGGCCGTCGCCCTGCTTCACGATCCGCTCGCGCGCCGCGAGATCATCACGCGGTGGACGCGTGAGGTCGACGCACTCCCTGCAACAGCGCAGCTCCCGCTTCGCTCGCGCGCGGGTGAACGGGCGCTTGCCGCCGGCGAAGCCGACGAGGCTTACCGCTGGTCGCAGTCCGCCGCGGCGCTCGCCCCCACCGACGCACGCGTCGCGCTCCTCCTCGGTCAGGCGGCTTCCGCGCTCGGCGACCTCATCACGGCAAAGGTGGCGCTCGAGCGAGGCCGCGCGCTCGCGACCGACACTTCGAACGACGCGGTCGCCGCGCTCATCGCCGTCGAGCTCGCCGAGGTCGCGTACCTCGCTGGCGATCTCGATCTCGCTCGCCGCGAAGCAGCTCCCGCGCTCGAAGCACCGGCCACGTTCCTCCGCGCCCGCAACACGCTCGGTAAGATTCTCCTCGCGCAGTCCAAGTGGGACGACGCCGATCGTCATTTCGCAGAAGACGCGTGGAAAGCCTCGTCCGAGGGCGATGTCTCCGCCGAGCTCCGGGCGCGTTTGAACCGCGGTATTGCCCTGCTTTCGAAGGGCCTCGTCGACGAAGCGCGCACCATCTTCGCAGCCGTCCTCGAGGAGGGCGAGCGCACCGTCGAGCCGCGCGCGTGCGCCTTCGCGTACGAGAACCTCGCCGTCGTCGCCATGTGGCGTCACGAGTACGGCACCGCGCTGTCCTTCTTCGAGCGCGCGCTCAAGGTGCGCCAGCGCCTCGGCGATCGCCTCAAGATCGCGCTCAATCTCGGCAACCTCGCGGAGCTTCGCTACAAGCTCGGGCTCTTCGATCACGCCGATCACGCGATTTTCTTCGGCCGCCGTACGCTCGGTCCGGGCATGCCGCACAACAACTCGGCGCGCTTCAGCATCGTCGCCGCACGCCTCGCTCTCTCGCGGGGCAACACCGCCGAAGCACGCCGTGAAGTCGCACGCGCCGTGGCCGACGGCGAAACCGCAGGCAGCCGCGTGAAGATGGCGGGTGAAGCGCACCGCGTTGCGACGCGCATCGCGCTCGAGGACGGCGATCTCGGCCGCGCACGCGAGTCCCTCGGCCATGCGAAGGCGCTCGCCAGCAGCGACGAAGCCAAGTCCGAGGTCAGCTACCTCGAAGCGGTCCTCTCGCGCGCGAGCGGCGAGCCGATCGATGTCGTCCTTCGCATCGCAAACGACGCGCTCGTCCTCACGCGCGCCCACGGCGAAGAAGAGCTCCTCCGCGACGCGCATGTCCTCCTCGCCGAGATCCACCGCGGCGAAGGCAAAATCGAGCTCGCGCGCGCGCACGTCGAGCAAGCCATCGCGCTTCGTGATCATGTCGTCAGCGTCCTCGGCGGCGAAGTGCGCGACGCCTTCCTCGCGCGCAAAGACGTCGCCGCGCTCATGCGCATGAACGCGCAGCTCGATCAGCTCGACGGTCCCGCCTCGCCGGACTCTGCCGACCGCGCCGACGACAACGAAAACGACGGCGGGCGTCCGTCACGAACCAGCTACATGCCGCGCAGCCGCGCATCCGACTCGGCCTTCCCGCGCGAGCTCGTCGGCGACGACCCCACGATCCGTGGCCTTCGCGCCGCGATCAAGAAGGTCGCGAAGTCCGACAGCACCATCCTCATTCGCGGCGAGAGCGGCACCGGCAAGGAGCTCGTTGCGGAGGCCCTTCACCGCGCGAGCGATCGCGTCGGCGGCCCGCTCGTCACGGTCAACTGCGCGGCTCTCGTCGAGACGCTCCTTCTGTCCGAGCTGTTCGGCCACGAGAAGGGGGCCTTCACTGGCGCCGCAGCTCGTCGTCGTGGTCGCTTCGAGCTCGCCGAGGGCGGCACGCTGTTCCTCGACGAGATCGGCGACATCTCGGCGCGCACCCAGGTCGCGCTTCTCCGCGTCCTTCAAGAGCGCACGTTCGAGCGCGTCGGCGGCACCACGCCCATCCGCGCGAACGTCCGTATCGTCTGCGCGACGCACCGCGATCTGAAGAGCATGGTCGAGCGCGGCGAGTTCCGCGAAGACCTCTATTACCGCCTCCGCGGCATCACGCTCGAAGTGCCTGCGC
>CAXSGV010000383.1:0-7017 GCA_964236615.1 uncultured Polyangiaceae bacterium | reverse complement strand
CAGCGCGCGCACGAAGGTGCTCGTGGGCGACATCACGTTCGGTCTCGGGCTCGCCGCGATTGGCGTCGCCGTCGGTTGGACGCTGCTCACCCCCGCGCCGTCGACCCCGAACATCGGCGCCGCACCCGTACCCGGAGGCGGCGTCGTGAGCTGGCGTTCGACCTTTTGAAACGCGCCGTGAGCCACGCAACGTGCTTGCTCGCATTGCTCGCGTCGACCGCCGGTTCGCTCGCCGCGTGCTCGCTCGTGACGACCTGGGACGGCCTCGGCCCCGCCGCATCTGGCGACGCGAGCTCCGACGCGTCGTCCGACGTGCGATCCGAGATCGCGTCACCGCCGGCGTGCACTGCGGGCGCGTTCTACTGCGGCGGACACGTGCTCGCGGGCGACGCAGGCGCTCTCTACGAATGCGCGAGCGACGGCACGGGCACCTTGACCATCGCGTGCGCGCGCTCGTGCACGCGGCACACGACCGGCAACGACGCGTGCGAATGCGTCGCGGGCAGCGACTACTGCGGCAACGATCAGATCGTCGGCGATCCAGGGACGCTCTACCGGTGCAACGGCGACAGCCCGGCCACGGTGGTGAAAGTGTGCCCAGGCGCGTGCCTCGTCCGAACCATGAACGACGACGTCTGCCAGTGAACGATTGGTACGAGAACAGCATCACGTCCGGACCATCGGCGAGCCCCTCGCGAATGTCGCCGCGACACATGTGGACGAGCGTCGACAAGCGCCTGCATGTGTCGACGAGCGTCCACCGCGTTCCGTTCGCGCGTGGACGATCGTCGACAAGGGCGACGTGCTGAACCGAACAAACGGCGCGGGCACACCTCCTGCTCTTGGTGCAGTCATGCGTCTACGAGCTCTCGCCGTACTTCCGTTGTTCGTCCTCGCCGCTTGCTCCTCCGACGAGCAACCGGTGGAAGACGACGACGACCTCGGCGTCCCCGCCGACGTTCCCGGCGCGGGCGAGCAGCCGGTGCCGGGGCGTCCCGGGGTTGTCGACGAGCCTGGCCAAACCGAGGACGCAGGCGCCGATCCCGATCCCGATGCCGGCGCCATCGTGACGAGCGGCGGCAACTGCTCGCTCAATGGCCTTTACTGCGGCGGCGACAAGGTGATCGGCGACAGCAAGACGCTCTACAAATGCAATGGCCCGGGCACGCCGACGGTCGTCGAAAAGTGCGCGTCGGGTTGCTCCGTGAACTCCGGCCGCGATGACTCGTGTGCGGCGGCGCCAGGCACCTGTCCGATCACGGTCGTGCCGGCCGCGCCCTACCTGAAGTCCGGCCTGCACCCCGACGCGTCGAACGCGCTCGCCTACTTGAATTTTACGGCGGGCCGCATCACCCAGACGATCGGCAACGCGGCCGCTTCGGCGGGCACGCACGCGAAAGACGGCGTCGCCGATGGCCACGCATACTCGGCGGCGACCGATCTCAGCATCAGCGGTCTGAGCGAGGCGCAGGTGATGGCGCTCCTCGACCAGCTCACCGCCGTGGGTTTCATCGCTTACTACCGAAAGCCCGGCTCTGACGGCTGGCCCTCGAACCAGGCGCGTCACCTGCACGTGCTCTGGGCGGGGGCGCCGATGAAGCGGATCCTTCGCGATCAGGCGCGCGACTGGCACGTCAACAAGAACGGGCTCGCGAGCCACACGACCTACAAGTTCAAGACCTGGACGCCGTGCTGGCACGACTCGATCTGGACGCGCTACCTCACGAAAAACCCGGCGACGAACTGACGCGCTCAGCCGCGCGGGAAGGGGAACGTCTCCGTCGGCTGCGAAGGCACGGTGTCGTGAAATTTTCCGATATCGAGCTGAAGGCGCCCGTCCGGTAGCTCCGTCAGGACGTCACGAAGGCGCGCGCCGAACACGAGGTCCTTCGCTGCGTAACGGTAACGCCCGTGCACGGGTTGAAGCGATAGCCCGTCGGTGCCGACGACGTTGATCTGAAGCTCGACCTCGTCCTTCTCGAGCGACTCCGGCGTCGCCTCGAAGAGCGGGCTCGTCTCGGTGATGCGATGCATGACGTTGAAGGAGCGCGACAGCACCTGCGTTCGATCGCGCACGAGGTCGAGATCGTACATTCGGTAGAAGGTCACGCCTTCGGCCGTCAGCTCGGTGCGAACCACCGTGACCGAGACCCGTGCTTCGAAGATCGTGCCCGACCGATCGTTGCCGAGACGGAACGACAACGTCGGTACACCGTCCATGGGCGAGATGCAGGCGCGGCGCGAGAAGACGAGCTCGCCGGTCGTCCGCGAGAACCGCGCGAAGACGATGCCGGTCGCGACGGCGGTGAAAATGAGCCCAACCACCGCCTCGCCGACGACCAGCACGTTTGCCGCGGTCGACGTCGGGTACATCGCGCCGTAGCCGACGGTGCCCATCGTCTGCACGCTGAAGAAGAACGCGTCGCGAAACGATCCCTCCTCGGCGCCCGTTATCCCGCCCATCGTCAAGTAGCCGAGCGCGAACACCGCGTTGATCGCAAGGAAGGCTGCCGCGATCGCGAGGAGCACCGCGCTCCATCGCATCTCGAGCAGCGAGTGGTACGCATCGCGCAGCGGGTGCGACGCAACCCCGACGAAGACGATGTCGTCCTGCTCGCGCGCTCGTGCCACGAGGGGATCGTCGCCGCAGTCGCGGCCGACGGCCAACTTCGGGAGCACCTCTCGTATGCTTCCGCGTGACGTGGTCAAAGCCTCAGCGAAACCCGGCAAACCGAAGGACTGCCCGTGCTCCTCGGGCGCGCGCTACGCCGCGTGCTGCGGGCCTTACCATGCGCGATCGCGTGAGCCCGAGACGCCCGAAGCGCTCATGCGCTCGCGCTTTTCTGCCTTCGCGCTCGGTCTCGGCGAGTACCTCGTCGACACTCTCGCGGCCACGCACGAGGATCGCGAGCGGCCGCGCGCGGCGTTCGTACAGTCGCTGTCACGTCTTCGCGAACGCCAGCGATTCTTGAAGCTCACGGTGCTCGATGCGCCCCCGCCGCCTGCGGGTGGTGATGGCGAGGTGCTGTTCCATGCGCGCATCTTCGCGGACGGCGACGACGTCTCGTTCTCCGAGCGCTCGCGTTTCGTGCGCGAGGGCACCGCGTGGCGCTACGCCGATGGCACGCTGGTGACCGACGCGTGAGCGGGGCTGCTACGCACGAGCTGTCGGTACGCGCTACGATGACGCGATGGCCGCGCCGGCACATTACATCCAGTACACCTGGGCGGAGTACCTCGCGCTCGAGTCGTCGAGCAACGTGAAGCACGAGTTCCTCGACGGCCAAATCTACGCCATGGCGGGGGGGACACCCGAGCACGCAGCCCTCGCAGCCACGGTCGTCGGCCTCCTATTCCCCCAGCTTCGCAATGGGCGATGCCGCGCTCACGACGCCGACCTGCGCGTACGCGTGCGCGACACTGGTCTCGCGACCTATCCGGATGTGACCGTGGTTTGCGGCCCACGCGAACGCGATCCCGAGGACGCGCAAGCCGTGATCAACCCGACGCTGATCGTCGAAGTCCTCAGTCGCAGCACCGAGCAGTACGATCGCGGCGACAAATTCGAGCACTACAAACGCATCGTTTCGCTACGCGAGTACGTTCTCGTCTCGCACGTGGACCGACGCATCGAAGTCTGGTCGCGGAGCCAAGAAGGGCATCTCTGGACACCGAAGGTCTCTTTGGATGGCGACGTAGCCCAACTCGCGTCCATTGGCGCGCGTCTCGACGTACGTGAGCTCTACGACGCCGCGGCGGAGCCACCGGCCTAGTCGGTCGCTCGCGCGGTCTCGAGCTCAGTGCACCATCGTCGCGAGCAACCATCTTCATCGCGCGCAGACCAAAGGGAACGAGTGCGGGCGGCGGCCGGTGGAGTTCCATGCCTAAGCCATAGGGCAGGAAGCTGGGGAGCCAATGACCTTCCGAGCGACGCGCGTGGAGCTTCGGCCTCGCGTCTACTGAGCTGACGTGTTGCGTGGCGAGCCCTTGCGGGACCGCCGACGGCACGCGAGGAGAAGGAAGGCGGAAAGCCCCACCGCCCATTGGTCGCCCCCGTCGGACCCGAGAAGCGAACAGCCACAGCCGCCGCTCGCGTCCGCAACGCCAACCGGCACGGAGCTGCCGTCGTCGCTCGCTGCGTCACCGTCGAACGGCGGATCGAAGGCTGCATCGGACGCGCTGCCGGCATCGAAGACCGACGTTGCGTCGACCTCGGTGCGTGCGTCGGACGTGACCCCGGCATCGAGCCCGGCGGTCGCATCGAGCACGACGGTCGCGTCGACGGTTGCGTCGAGGTCGGCGCTGGCGTCGAGCGAGGCGTCACCATTGGAGGCATCAGGCCCGCCCGATGCGTCAGGTAAAAGGCTCGCGTCGATCGACACGCCTGCATCCGCTGGACCCGCGTCGGGCTGGATGCCAACGCACGGATCGAATGCACCGTTGTCCGGCAGACCACCGTCCGCGTCGACAGGGACATAGTGGCGAAACAGGCCCGCCGTCGCGTCGTAAGCCCAGAAGTCGGCGCCGTTCGGATTGAGCGCGTAGGCGGTGGCGCTGAAGCCCAGAGCTCCGAGCAGGGCACCCGTGTGTGCGTCGTAGTATTTGCCATTGCCGAACGCGATGTCGCCAGTGGCGGCGTAGATCACTTCTGGAAAGACGCGCAGCGTGTGCGTGACATCGAGTGCGTCGACGGCGAGGCGCCCGTAATACAAGACGGATCCGTCCGTCGCGAGAGTCACGTTGGGCCCATAGTTGCTCGCGGACCCGTAAGTACCAGTGCCCTCTTGCTTCACGAAGTTGTCGTTAACGATCTTGAAGGCCTGCACCTCCTGCGACGACAAGTTCGAATTGCCGTGGATCAGGCGGGCGGTGCGTACGTCGTAGCGGAAGTCGCCGAAGTACACGGACGGATAGAAGCTGCTCTTCTGCGTGACGGCCGTGCTCGTCGTTCCCCAATCGTTGTACGTGAACGACACCCACTGATCCTTCGACTTGAGAACGAACGTCGTGGCCGACGTGGCTTGAACCTGAAAGGCGATGTACGCCGTCTTCACGCCCCACGATCCGTCGGCGAGATCGAGGCGATGCACGTAGCTCGGAGCGGCCGGGGTTCCGTACCCAATATTCTCGCCACCGTAATCGGCGGCGTAGACGTAGCGACCATCAGGGGACGCCGACATGTCCGTGAACGCGGCATTCGAAAAGTGTGTGCTCGCCGCCGAGCTGCAGATGTCGACGAGGCCGATCGCGCTCGCCGTGTTCCTCGCGATCAGGGCGTGGTGCGATGGCGAATAGATGAGCTGTCGCGCATTCATCGATGTGGTGATGTCGGCCACGTCCGCGAAGGACGGCGCGACGAACTGCGCGAACGCACTCGCGGGAGCGACAAGCAGGCCCGTCCACACGGAAAAGAGGGTCAGCGCCGTCTTCGCGGTTCTCATGAGCGTCGATGAACATGACGTTGGGTCCAGCGAACCGCAACTGAGCTTCGCGAAAGATTCGCGTGCGACTACGTGGCACGCTGGTGACCGACGTGTGAGCGGGGCTGCTACCGTGCGCGTGATGGCTCGTCGACTGCGCGAGATTCCAGCCGTTCTCGGGTGCGTGCTCGTCCTGGCGCTTCTTCTCGCTTGCAAGAGCAAGAAGACCACCGGCGACGCGGGCGCGGTCGAGATCGCGATGCCGCTCTCGACGGCTTCCGGATCCCCGGTCTCGACGGAGAGCCCGGCCGACATGGACGTTGCGAAGCGCCTCCTCACCAAGCTTCACGCAGGGGCCGGCTGTCCGTCGACGACGGCGCCGCAACGCGTGTGGTGCATCGTCGACGGCTTCGCGACCGGCATGGCTGCCCGGCTCCCCGCAAAGGGCGCGATGGTCGGCCTCACGATCGGGTTATCGGAAGAGTTTCCTGCGGAGCAGTCGCTCGCGCGCAATGTCGAGCTGTCGGCGGTCGCGTTCTCGAGCGCGGGGACGACGACCCTGCAAGGCTGGCTCACGAGCATCCAACCGAAGACGCCGCAGGAGCAGACCGACGTCGGCGCCGCGGTCATGAGCGCGGGCGCGTTCTTCAAGGAGAAGGCGCCGTCGATCCTCCTCGCCCCCACGATGCTCGCGTACGTGAAGGGGCTGCCGGAGGGGGCGAAATACCCGGTCGCGAAGGGCAAGCAAGGCTGGATCATCCAGAGTCGCGCGGTCGCCGAGGTGCGCAAGGTCGGCAACTACTGGGTCGCCGTCGAAGTCCCGCCGGCACGCCCGCTGCGCGGGATCTACGTGTCGATCTTCACCGACCAGTACACGCAGGGCTGACGTGGCCGCGAAGAAGAAGGCAGCCGCGAAGACGGCGCGCGAAGCTCGTGACGACACGCCGCGCGCGTTCGCCGATGCCAAAGCGTGGAGCGCGTGGCTCGCGTCGAACCACGCGACCTCGAGCGGCGTGTGGATCCAGATCGCGAAGAAGGGCTCGGGCATCGCGTCGGTGAATTACCCCGAGGTGCTCGACGTCGCGCTCGCGTACGGCTGGATCGACGCCGTACGAAACGCGTTCGACGAAAAGACGTTCCTCCAGAGGTTCACGCCGCGCGGGCCGCGGAGCATCTGGTCGAAGATCAACCGCGACAAGGCGCTCGCGCTCATCGCTTCCGGCGAGATGAAGCCGCCCGGTCTCGCCGAGGTCGAGCGCGCCAAGAAGGACGGACGCTGGGCGGCCGCCTACGCCGGGCAGAAGACCGCGACGGTGCCAGACGATCTCGCGGCCGCGCTCGCCGTCGATCCGCGCGCAGCGGCCTTCTTCGCGACACTCGACTCGCGAAACCGCTACGCCATCCTCTTTCGCCTCCACGGCGCGAAGAAGCCTGAGACCCGCGCGCGCCGCCTCGCCGCCTTCGTCGAGATGCTCGCGAAGGGCGAGAAGATCCACCCCTGAGCCTTCACATCCCGAAGGCGCTTAGGTCGACGCCATCGGGTCCGAGCGGCGGACAGAAATAGTAACCGCCCGAGACCGCGCGCGTGATGCCGAAG
>CAXSGV010000382.1:6358-7020 GCA_964236615.1 uncultured Polyangiaceae bacterium | reverse complement strand
CTTGCCAGCCGGTTTGGGGAACCCTGAGCGAGGGCGGATCTTGGTAGAAGGCCTCGCCGCTGCCCACGAGGAACGGCAGGTAATCGGTCCACGCGAGCCCCGCCGCACGATCGGCGACGTCGACCCGTGTCGACGCGGCGCGAACGTCCGCACGCTGCGCCGTCTCGTTGTTTGCCGAGGCGAGGGTAGGCAGCGCGGGGAAAGGCGCGACGTCGGTCGTATCGAGCGGTCCGTCCGCGGCTGCGAGCACGCCAAGCGCCTCCTGCGCACGCACGACCGCGACCTCGGCGTTCTTCACGTCGACGTCCGCGCTCGCCACCTCCTGCGCCGCGCGCACCTCGTCGATGCGCGTGCCCACGCCACCGGCGAAGCGCGTGTGCGAGTAGTCGTAGTGCGCTTTCGCCGTGTCGCGCGCGAGCTGCTTCACTTCGACGAGCCGGCGCTGCACGACCACGGCGAGGTACGCGCGCGCGGTGGCGATCGCGACGCCTCGCTTCACGTCCACTTGCGCGACGCGCGCAGTGTCGACGGCGTACCCCGCGCGCGACCACTGCGCCCAGCGCTGCGGAACGATGATCGGCACGGTGGCGGCGATGTTCGCGTGCAGCTGGTTGGGGCCGGCGATCACGTTGTTGTTGAGCGTGCGCGCGGAGTCGAGCCGC
>CAXSGV010000382.1:0-6348 GCA_964236615.1 uncultured Polyangiaceae bacterium | reverse complement strand
AAATGGCGTTCGCGGACAGCGTCGGAAAGCTCGCCGAGCGCGCCTGCCGCACCAACGCTTCGGCGCGATCGATGTCGGCGGCGGCAAGCTCGGCGTTCGGGTTCTTTGCGATCGCGCGGCGCACCGCTTCGTCGAGCGTGATCCGCGCGGGAGCGGCGGACGCGACCGAAGAGAGCAGCAGCGTGGTGAGCGAGAGACAGAAGAACGAACGCTTCATGCGGGGCTGGCCTCGACGTCCTTCTCGATGTCGTTCTCGTCGCCGTCGTCGCTCGTGTCGTCGAAGCGACGCTTCGAGAAGCGATCGAGGAGCGTGTAGAGCGAAGGGATCAGAAAGAGCGTGAAGAAAGTGGAGACCGTGAGGCCGCCGATGACGGCACGCGCGAGCGGGAGGTTGGTCTCGCTGCCCTCGCCGAGGCCGAGCGCCATCGGAATGAGACCAACGATGGTGGCGATCGTCGTCATGAGGATCGGACGAAGGCGCGTCTTCGCTGCGAGGATGGTCGCCTCGACGAGTGGCTGGCCACGACCGCGAAGCACGTTGGCGAAATCGACGAGTAGCACGCCGTTCGACACGACGATGCCGACCATCATGATGATGCCCATCGCACTGTTCACGCTGAGACTCGTCTTCGTGACGTAGAGCATCGCGAAGACGCCGCTGACGCCCATGGGGACGGAGAACATGATCACGAGCGGGTCGAGCAGCGACTTGAACTGCGATGCGAGCACCATGTAGACGAGCGCCAGGGCCATCAAGGCCGCGAAGCCGAGGCCCGAAAATGCCTCCTTCTGCGCTGCCGTCTGGCCGCCGAGCTGCACCGAGAAGGTCTCCGGTGGCGGGTTGTCGTCTATGATCTTCTGCGTGGCTGCGCTCGCCGCGCCGAGGTCTTTGCCCGGCGCGACGTTCGCCGTGATGTCGACGATGCGCTGCAGGTACTTGCGGTTGATCATGACGGGCCCGCTTCCGCGCTCGATCGTCGCGACGTTGCTCAGCGGGATCATCGCGCCCGTCGTGCTCTTGAGGAAGATGTCGCCGAGATCCGACACGTGCGAGCGGTACTCGTCGTCGAGGCGCACGTTGATGAAATACTCGTTGCCGGTGCGCCGATCGGTAAAGGGGATGGGCGAGAACTGCGTGCTGCCGACGAGGCTCGCGAGCACCGACTGCGCAACCTGCTGCTCGTTGAGACCGAGCGAGCCGGCCTTCTCGCGATCGACGATGACGTCGAGCTGTGGATAGTTCTCTTCGCGTGTGAGCTGGACGTCCGCAAGCACGAGGCCGTTGCCGTCGCTCGCCTGGCGGAGGAGCGGCAAGAGCTTCTTCGCGTAGGCGGTGGCGAGGTCGAGGTCGTAGCCGAGGATCTCGATGTCGATCGGCGCAGCTGCTCCGAAGTTGAGAATGCGTTTGACGATGCCACCGGTGAAGAAGAAGACCGAAACCCCGGGGAAGCCCGCCTTGAGCGCCGAGCGGATCTTCTCGGTAGCCTGAACGTCGCTCATGGTGCGGTCGCCGCGCGCCACCAGGTTCACGTTGATGTTGCCCGCGTGCGGCCCCGTGTTGGCGGTGAACAGCGCGCTGCGGCCGAGCGGCAGACCCGTGTCCGCGATCATCGTCTTCATGACCGGGCGCTTCACGCCCTTGGCGTCCGCCATGGGCGCGAGCTCGGTGTCGATGACCGTCTCGATGCGCTCGGTGATCTCCTCGGTCTTCTCGACGCGAGTGCCGATGGGCGCTTTGTAGTTGAGAGAGAACTGCGCTTCGTCGGAGTCAGGGAAGAACTCGGTACCGATCCGCTTGAGCAGGAAGCACGAGCCGACGAACATCGCGAGGATGACGACGATGACAGGCGCGCGATGGCGGAGCACCCATCCGAGCATGTCGGCGTAGCGGGTGTCGATCCAGTCGAGCCCGCGCACGATCGTCGCGACGAAGCCCTTCTTGACCGCGCCGGGATCGGCCTTGTCGTGCGCACGTGAAGGGAGGAGCCGCAGGCACAAGAGCGGGGTGACGGTGCGCGAGACGAAGAAGCTCATGATGAGCGCGAAGCTGATCGTGAGCGCGAGCGGCAGAAACAGGTTCTTCGCGACGCCCGTCAGAAATAGGACCGGGAAGAAGACGATGACCGTCGTGATCGTGCTCACGAGGATCGGCATGGCGACCTCCTGAGCGGCGAGCAGTACCGCGCGCTTTCGCGATTTTTCGTGCTCGAGGTGACGGTGGATGTTCTCGAGCTCGACGATCGAGTCGTCGACGAGGCGACCGATTCCGAGAGCGAGACCGCCGAGCGTGAACACGTTGAGCGACTGGCCTGCGAAGTAGAGAAGGACGAACGTCGAGATGACCGACAGCGGAATCGCGATCGAGACGATGGCGGTCGCGCGGATGCTCACGAGGAAAACGAGGATCACCGCGATGGCGAGGGCGCCGCCTTGCAGGGCCTCGTGCTGTAGCGACTTGATTGCGGCGCGAATGTAGCTCGACTGATCGAAAGAGATGGCAAGCTTCACGTTCGGCGGAACGCCGCGGAGCTTGCCCATCGCTTCGCGCACGCCGTCGACGACGTTGATCGTGTTGGCGCCTGGCTGCTTGAGAACGCGCAGGTAGACGCCGCGTTGGCCGTTGATGCGGACGATGTCGCCCTGATCGGCGCTCGCGTCCTCGATGGTCGCGATGTCGCCGAGGCTCACCGGCGCAGCGTTCTGCCCGCTCGCCTGGTTCGCGGTGGTCGGGCCCTTGACCGTGACCTCGCGCAGCGGCTGGGCGGACTCGACCTGCGTGTTGGTGAAGACGTTGTAATCGAGGTCCCCTGCACGCAGCGTCCCGCTCGGCAAAAGAAGGTTCGAGGTCTTCACCGACGTCACGACGTCGAGCAGGCCAAGCCCGCGCGAGCGAGCGAGATCGCGGTTCACGCGAACCTGGATCTCGCGCTGCTTGCCGCCGCCGACGTACGCGCTCGCGACGCCGGGCAGGCGTTCGAACTGCGGTTCGATCGTGTTGTAGGCAAGATCGTAGATCTGGAGCTCGTCGAGGGCGTCGCTCGAGATCGCGACCTGCACCACCGGGATGTTCGTGATGTCGAACTTGTTCACGAACGGCTGCTGAATGCCGGGCGGCAGCGTGTTCAAGATGCCAGCGATGCGCTGTTGCACCTCGAACTGCGCGTTGTCGAGGTTCGTCCCGTAGGAGAACCAGATGCTCACGACCGACACGCCCTGCTTGCTCGCGCTCTCGACGCGATCGACCCCGGGGGACGCGGCGACTGCGCGCTCGATGGGTTGCGTGATCGACTTCTCGATGTCGGAAGGTCCGGCGCCCGTATAGAAGGTCGCGACGCGGATGACCGGGATGGTGATGTCGGGGAAGAGATCAACCGCGAGCTTGTTGAGCGCAACGCCGCCGAGTGCAATGCACATCAGCGACATCATCAAGATGAGGATCGGATTACGAAGCGCGAGACGCGTGAGCCACATGGAGCGTCCTCAACCTTGCTTGCCGGAGAAGGGATCGACTCCGCGCGTAGGGCGGACCGGCGCGCCATCGGACAAGCCATCCATTCCCGCAATGACGATCTCTTCACCGTCCTTCACGCCGGACTTCACTTCGAGCCAGGTGCCACCGTCGACCCCGAGCTCGACCGGACGGCGCTGCACTTTGTCGCCCACCAGCACGAAGACGTAAGGCTTACCGTCGGTGATCTGGACCGACGACGCAGGCACCACCGGGGCGTTCGGATGCACCTCGAGCACGATCGATCCGCGCCCGAACATGCCGGGACGAAGCTCGCCGCTCGCGTTCGAGATCTGGACCTCGGCGTCGAGCGTGCGTGTCGCCGGATCGAGCGTGGGCGCGACGCGAACGACCCTGCCGGTGATGCTCTTTCCGGCGAGCGCGTCGAGCTCGACGTGCGCATCCTTACCGATTTGCACCCCCTTGATCTCGCGCTCGGTGACGGTGATGAAGACGCGGAGGGTGTCGATCTTCACGACCGTGATGATCGCGCCGCCTCCCGGCGGACCGACGAGCGCGCCGGGATCGAGGCGACGCTGTGAGACGACACCGTCGAGCGGCGACTCGATGCGCGTCTCGCCGAGCTTCGTCGCAAACGACGAGGCCTGCGCCTGCGCCGAGGTCAGGTTGGCTTCGGCCACGGCAAGGGCCCCAACCGATTGCTGGAGCTCCTGCTGCGAGATCACGCCGCTCGGCCCGAGGGCCTTCGCGCGCTCGGCGTTCGTGCGCGCGACTGCGAGCGCCGCTTGCGACTGCGCCAGCGCGCCCCGGGCCGATGCGAGCTGATCAGGCAAATCGCTCGGTCGTACCAGCGCTACGACCTGACCACGCTTCACGAGGTCGCCGCGATCGACGAGCACGGCGTCGAGGTACCCAAGGGTCTTCGAGCCAACGTCGGCCTGGGCGAGTGGGCGCAGCTCGACGGGTGCATGTACCTCGACCGGAACGTCTTTCGCGATGACCTTCGCAACCACCACGAGCGGCGGCAAACGCACCTTCGCCGGCGGATCTGCTTTGGCGCATGCGCCGAAACTGAGCGCTGCGAGCGCAAGAGCGAGCGGTTTCCGCATGGCCGGAGGGGAGGCTAGCGCACCATCTGGTTACTTGCGACGGTGGTCGCCGCTTCGCTGCTACCGGTTGTGCTCAAGCGTCGCGCGGATCCGTTGCGCGGCGGCCGCCACGCAGGCGTCGCCCCTCGGGCCGTGGTGGGAACTCACGCCGATCGTCAGCGGCGCGGCGATCGGGCGTGACCGGCGCGCGGCGTTCTTGATCAGCGGCAGATGCCCGGCGAGCGGCTACGATCTTCTTCGCCATTGAGGGTCTCTACCGTGCCGAATTTTGCGGGGCCAACTTTCGTGTCGTTCCTGGTGTTGGCGAGCGCGTCGTGCTCGCGCTGCGACGGCGGCTCATCGGCTGTGGTTGCAGACGCTGGCCTCGCTGGGCCGGAGGTGCCCGCGCGCGCAGCGGCCAAGCTCCCGCCCCTTCGCGAGGTGAAGGCGCCGCACGCCGCGCCTCTGGTGCGCACGCTCGATGGGGCGCCAGCGCATCGCGCGGGACCGGGACGACACCGCGTCGCCAGGTTCGTGCACATGTCGGATCTCCATGTCGTCGACGACGAGTCGCCAGCCCGCGTGACCTCGCTTGATGACGACGCGAGCCTTCGCAGCGCGCTTCGTCCGCAGGAGGGTCTCCAGTGCCGCGTCGTGAACGCGGCAGCGCGCACGGTGCGGCGCCTCCACGAAGACGCGCCATTCGACTTCGTCGTGCTGAGTGGTGACGTCATCGACGACGCGCAAGAGAACGAGCTCGCGTGGGTGCGCCGCCTGATGGATGGCGGTGAGGTCGCGTGCGACTCGGGCGCGTCCGACGATCCGGTCCCGGGCCCGGACAACGACGGCAAGGATCCATTCGTCGCCGTCGGTGTCGGTGCGCCTTGGTACCTCGCCGCGGGCAACCATGATCTGCTCGTGCAGGGGAATTTCCCCACCGGTCCGATGGAGCGTGCGAGCGCCATCGGCGCCAAGGCGGCGGGCGGAACACGTGACTACCGAAGGCCAGGCGCGCCGAGCGTCGAGGGCATGGTGGTCGCGGATCAGCGCCGGAACCTCGTCGACCGCGCGAGCTTCGTATCGCTGGTGGGCAGCGCTCACATTCCCGGTCCGTACGCGGATGCGCACCACAAGACGTTCTTCACCGTCGACATTGCGGGCTCACCCGTGCGCATCGTCGCGCTCGACACCGCAGCGGAGACGGGCGGCGCGCTCGGGCTCGTGCGCCAAGAGGACATCGACGCGTTCGTGCTCCCCGAGCTTGCACGCGCACGCAGCGACGGAAAGTGGTTGGTCTTCGTCGCCCACCACGCGACCGACGCGCTCGGTGACGGCCGCGCAACCGGACACGTTCCGCAACCGGGTGCCGTTTCAGGCGCCGCATGGACTTCGCTGCTCACTTCGAGCCCAAACGCGATCATGAGCTTGGCCGGTCACGCGCACCAGCACCGCGTGCGACGCATAGGCACGCTTCCGCACGCGCTCTGGGAGATCGAGACGTCGTCACTCGCCGATGCGCCAGGTCAGCTGCGCGTCATCGAGATCTGGGACGAGGACAACGGCTACGGAACGATCCGCTCGACCGTCTTCGACTATGCGACCGACGACGATCCGCTCGCCGCGAAAGCCCACGCCATCATGCTGACGGACCGCGGTTGGGGTGGCGAAGGCAGCCCAGAAGATCGCAACGTCGTCCTCTGGTTCAAGAAGCCCTGAGCTCGCTACTCGCCACGGCGCGCTCAGGCAGCAATAGCCATCATCAGCTCGAGAATGGGCACCTGGCCGTCATCG
>CAXSGV010000381.1:3534-7031 GCA_964236615.1 uncultured Polyangiaceae bacterium | reverse complement strand
CCACTCTTCGGCGTACCACGCGCGCGGCATGAGCAGGCGGGCGCCCGAGAGCGCGGCGAGGTCACCCGCGACTCGAGGAAACGGCCTGTCCGTGCGTGACCAAAAAGGATTCACCGCGATGAAGCGATCGAGCGGCCACGTCGGAGCGATGCGCGCGCACGCTTGCTCCGCGGCTTCTTTCAGCTCGGGCGTCGGCATCTACGCGCGAGAATACAGCTTTGGTCGAGCGCGCGATGAGGGGGTCGCCGCGGTGGCTCGATCGAGCCGCGGCGGCCACACGCGGAACGTCACCCGCGTGAACCAGTCATCCATGTAGAGGCCCCGGAGAAGGTGGGGCTGAATGAAGCGCGTGAATCGGCCGTCCGGGCTCGTCTGCAGGATCGTCTGAGCGATGAAGAGCGCGACGAGCGCTCCGAGGACGATCCGCCACGTGAAAGAAGACGTGGCCTCCGCCTCGATCGAGGGCGTGATCGAACGCGCGAGGACGTCGAAGACGACGTGCCCCGCGAAGTACGCTGCCGCGGCACCCGCTGTGAAGAGCGCCGCAAGTGCGAACGCACGCCGTCCCGCGGCGAGACCTCGGCTGATCATGGGTACGAAGCTGAGGAGCAGCGCGATCGCGAGCGGCCCGAGCGAAGGCGGAGCGTGCAGCTTGCTCAGCGTGAACGCCGCGTAGAACGGGGCTGCGGCCACGCACAGCAAGAGGGCGCCGACCGCGATGAGATGGAGCGATGGCCGTGATGGCCGCACCAGCGACGCGCCCCGCCACGTCTCGACCACGGAGCCCGAGGTCAAGAATGCGTGAGCCTTGTAGAACGAGTGCGCGAGAAGGTGGAGGAGCGCCAAGTGCCACACGCCGAGGCCGCACTGCACGAGCATCAACCCCATCTGCGCGATGGTGGACCACGCGAGCGACACCTTGATGGTCACCCGCGACGTCATCACGAGCGACCCCAGGATCGCCGTGAACAAACCGACGCCGACGAGCAAGGCTTGCGCGACCGAGGCATGCGCCATGAGCGGGCTGAGCCTGATCATCACGAAGCCGCCGATGTTCACGACGCCTGCGTGGAGAAGCGCGGACACCGGCGTCGGCGCTTCCATCACCTCCAACATCCACCCGTGAAACGGGAGCTGCGCGGTCTTGAGAAGGACCCCAAATGCGAGGAGCGCCGTCGCGAGGTGAAGGGGTGGCGAAAGCGTCGCCCTGGCCTGCGCGTACGCGTTCACCTCGTCGATGCGCAGCGATCCGACCTCGGTGCCGACCAGCGCGAGCGCCGCGACGAAGCACATGTCGGCGACCCGATTGAGAAGGAACTTCTTGTGCGCGACGATGACCGCTTGGCGACGCGTTCGATAGAACGTGAGCAGCTGGTGCAGGAAGAGCTCGGTCATGATCCAGGCGCCGATGAGGACGGCGAAGTGATTCGAGACCACGAGAAGCGTGACCGACGCGATCGTCAGAAGGAGGGAGCGCTCGTAGCGCTCGAGCCCGCTCTCGCCGGCGAGGTAAGTTCGCGAATAACGGACCACGACAATCCCCAGCGCGCTCACCAGGAGGAGCATCGCGCACGAGACGAAGCCGAGCTGGACCTGGTCGAAGACCGTCGCACCGAATGGCTGCCCGCGAACGCCGTAGCCAAGCAGCCAAAAGGTGGCCTGCAGAGCGACGGCGAGGACGGAGAGCCCCGCGGCCACGAAGGTGGCGAGGGACGCAGTCGCGAACGGGAAGCGGCGCGACAAGAGGAGCGACGCGACGAAGAGGGCCGTCGGTACCAACAATGCCAGGACGAGCGGCAACAACGGCAACAGGTCACGGGCGCCCATGCGTCCTTGTGCTCTACACGGACGCCGACGTGACGGCGAGAAGCAATGGCGCCTACGCGTCAGCCGGGCAGGAGATCGTTTTCGATCGCGAACAGCGCTGCGCCCGCGCGCGTCGAAACACCAATCTTCGAATAAATGTGTCGGACGTGGTGCTGCACGGTGCGTGGCGAGATCGACAACGAGACCGCAACCTCCTTGTTCGTGCTGCCCTTCGCGACCCACCGCAGCACCTCGACCTCACGCTCGCTGAGGCCGCGCGGCCACTCCGACGGGGTCGCACGCCGCACGTGACCAGCTGCGTCGAGCACGCCTTGCACCGTCTCGCGATCGAGGCGGCCCGCGGAGGCCTCGGCCTCGAGCGCCTTGGCCGCGTCGTCGGGTGACATCGCCGAACGGTGTGGCCGGTGCTCGCAGAGCGCGGCGTAGGTGTCGGCCGCAGCGAGGACGCGGCCCGCGCGCGTGATGAGCGATGCGGGAACGTTGCGGTGGTAGCCGGAGCCATCGAGACGCTCGTGGTGCGCACCCGCGATGGCCGCGAGCGGCGCGAGCAGGGGTGATCGCGAGAGAATGCGCTCCGTGTAGTAGGGGTGAAGCCGCACGCGCTCCCACTCCGCGGTGGTGAGCGGACCTCGCTTGTCCCAAACCCCGCTCGGGATCCCGACGCGCCCGAGATCGTGCAAAAGCCCGGCGTGGCGAAGGGTCGTGCACTCTTCAGCGGTCATGCCGAGCGAGCGCCCTGAAGCCTCGGCGAGGGCGCTCACGGCAGACGAGTGCCCGAGGGTGTGCACGGACTTCAAGTCGACGAAGTCGGCGAACGCCTGCGCGACGTGGTCGAGCGTCGTGCTCGCCGGGCGGGAAGCGGCGGCGCGTCCGAGCTGGACGATGCCGTCCCATACTGGCGCGAGATCGAGCGCACCGACGAGCTCGCTCGCGACCGAAATCATCGTGCCGACGAGCAGCGGGTCGAGCTGGCCATCGGCGCGGCGGGTGAGGACCTCGATTGCCTCTTCGAGCCCACGCGTGCGCGCGAGAAGCTCCGCCATGCGTGCCACTTGAACCACGCGCGCGACCCAGGGGATCGCTTCACCTGCGAGGCCGTTGGGTTTGCCGCGTCCGTCCCATCGTTCGTACGTGCTCGCGAGCGCCTCGGTGACGCCGACGCTCATGCCGAGCCGCGTGGCGAGACGGTGCCCGACCTCGCAGCTGCTGGCCGCGAACACCGAGGCAGCGACGGGAAGCGCGGCCACGAACGCCGTCGTGGACTGAGCGCGATCGAAGAGCGAGCCGCTGCCGGCGCGGGACCGTGCGACGTCGAGAACCTCGCGCGTCCTGCGGAGATCGACTGCGGCCAATGCGCTGTGGCACGCGTTGTCGTCGCCGCCGAAGAGCTCCGCGCCCTCGTGTGAGAACGACGTGCATCCGATGAACCGCAGGAGCCCGGCGTAATAGACGTCGGCGATCTGGGTCGAGGTTCCTCCGGCGCGGCGCGCGAGCTCGGTCGCGAGGAGCGTCGTGCGCAACCCCGACTCGAATGGCTGGTCGTTCGCCAGATCCGTCGCGAGCGAGAGCGCCGCCAAGATCTCGGCGAGGTCGAGCGCGGGGGTAGCGATCACGGGGAAACTATAGCGGAGGTTCCGCCGACAGCGGTGTAGGCGTCCGACCCCCTCCGT
>CAXSGV010000381.1:0-3524 GCA_964236615.1 uncultured Polyangiaceae bacterium | reverse complement strand
CGGCTGATCGTTCGCGAGATCGGTCGCGAGGGAAAGCGCTGCGAGGATCTCCGCGAGGTCGAGCTCGCGTGCGACGAGCACGCTCACCGGGTGGGTCCTCTGCTCGAAATCCTGTTCACGCCGGCTAGAGGATAGCGGACCTTCGAACGACGACACGTCTTCGGCGAGCTCAGCGCGCAGCCATCCCCGATCCGTACCGCTCGAAGCGCCACGATTCGATGATCTGGCCGCTGCGTATGGCCGTCGGAATGTCGGCGCGCGTGATGAAGTTGAGACGGCCGACCGTCAGTGTGCAGGTCGTGATCTCGACGTCGTCGAGCTCGGTCAGCGTGCGAATGAGCGCATGCGTCTTCGAGTCGAGCAGAAGATCGACCATGCCCGCCGCGCGTGAGACGACCTTGCTGACTGCCGACGTGAGCGGCCCATCGGCAATGCCGGCGAGGTAGCTCGACTCGCTGAGGCGCATGTTCAAGTTGATGAGCATGATCTTCAGCTTCTTCGGCGTGTTCTCGGGATCGGCTTTGCGATCGCGCATCCACTTCACGAACGGGAGCATCACAGGGTTCTCGTCGACGACGCTGCCGTCGAACCAGAGATCCTCCTCGAAGCCGGGGACGCCGCGCATCGGTCGGAACAGGAATGGAACCGCCATCGACGCCGCGGTCGCCTCGCGGCCGCTGCACGGAATGAGGATGTCCTTGCAGTGCTCGGGGATGTACTGCGGCTCTGCGAACGCGACGGGGTGCCGCCAGCGCGTGTTGCTGACCATCGCGTGGAACGGAATGCGCTTGGCCGTCGGGCTCGGCGTGCTCATGCGATCGACGGCTTCGACCCACGCGCCGAGCTCGGGGTTGCCGAGCGTGCCCGTTGCCCAGTTGCTCACGAGCTGCTTCGTGAGGTTCGCGAGCGAGCGCAGGTGGATGCCGGGCAGGTCCTTGCTTTTGCCATGGTAGAGATCGAACCCGAGCTGATCGATCACGCGGAGATCGAGCCCGTTGGCGAAGACGTAGCCGAGCAGCGCGCCCCCCGAGCTTCCCCAGACTTCGTCGATCTTCGTGCGATCGCCGCCCATCATGAGCTCGAGCGCTTTGAGCGCTGGGAGGGCCGCGAAGAGGCGGTAGCCGCCACCGCCGAGGGACAGGACCTTGCGTGCCGTCGGATCCATCAACCAGGTGTGGTGCCCGAACAGGTCCGCGCGGAGGCTGCGCTCGCGTTCATCGACCTCGCCGATTGGCGCGTCGACAATCCGGAACATGTAGGAGCGCTTCCCGCCGGCGTAGTCGAACGCGACTAGATCTTCGGGCCGGCAGGGAAGCCGCGCGGCGTCGAGAAAACGTCCGCGGCCCATGTAGTCGAGGCGCATCGACGGATGCGCGTACAGCCAGAGAGACACCTCGTGCTTCACGGCGTCCGGAATCTTCTCGTGGTTCGGCGCGGTGATGCCGAGCACGAGGCGCGACGCGGCGAGCTCCCACGCGGCATCGTCGACCTCGATCGGCGTGGCCACAGCGCGGCGGGCGAAACGCGGCTTGGTCTTCGCGAGCGCATCGTTCGTGCGCTGGCTCACGAGCCAGCCGCCCGTCGGCTCGTGCCGATGAATCAAGCGCTCCCACTCGGGGCGTCCTGCGTGGGGATGCTCTGTGAGCTTGAAGAGATTCATGCTCCCTCGTGGGCAAGTGATTCGCGCATGAGATCATTCATGCGAAGGCTCAGCGTCGCGTGGTGGGCCTTCACGTCCTTCTCGGTGACCTGATCAGGCGCGACGTTCGCGCTGATCGGCTCCGAGAGGAGGTGCCACAGCTTCACCGGCCGCGGAACCGGCGTCACGCCGCGCCCGCGAAAGAGCGGCGCGGGGAGGCGGAAGTGCTCGTACACCCAGGGAGTGACCGGGTTGTCCGTCATCTCGAAGATGTCGTCGGCACGCGGGCACGCTGCGAGCACGATGGGCGTACCCGTGAGCATCGAGAGCCACACGAAGCCGTAACGCCCACGCCAATCGACTGTGTACTTCTCGCGCGAGACGCGGAGGCTTTCGCGCATGCCGCCGGGCAACACGCCGAGGACCTCGCCCCTGCGCAAAAGCGCGAGCGCCGACTCGCGCGTCCCCTCGACGAAGCCGAGCGTCTTGAACAGCGGGCCCATGACCGGAACCTTGAAAATGAGGCGGTCGGCCATGGCGTGGAACCAACGCCCCGACGCCTGGTAACCCGCGAGGGCGAGCAGCACGGCATCGTAGGTCGCGAGGCTGTGGTTGCAGGCCACGAGCAGCGACCCTTCGTGCTTCAAGAGACCGTCGAGCCCGAAGGCCTCGTAGCGATGGTAGGCGCTCAGCTTCGAGAGCAGCGCAATCTCGGTCTTGAAGACAGGGTTGTTCGTCCTGTCGTCGGTCGAGGTCAGGGTCGCGGTCATGCGTTCTCCGTCATCCATTCGAGGCTTGCAGCGGCACGGCGAAGATCTGTCCCAACAGCGCGGTCGCGAGATCGCGGATGGGCGGACCGTTCGTCACGGTGATGGTCGGCAAACGTACGCCGTATTTTTGTTCGACCCGAACCACAATTTCGGTCGCCAAGATCGAGTCGATACCAATCTCGCGCAGCGGCTGCGCGACGACGATTTCTTGCGGATCGATACGCAGGATTCGCCCGATGATCTGCCGAAGCGACTTCTCGAGAGACGCGCGGCGCGTCGCGTCGTCGAGCGCGTTGAGAGAGAACATCGTGGTTTCACGGAGGTCGCCCCCGGACGCCCCCGCGTTGCCGAGGCTCGCCTCTTGTTGCAGCATCAAGAGACGGCGCGCGCCCGTCCCAGGCAGGATCGTGGCGGCCTGCTGCGACCAGTCGACGTCCATGACGCCGAGCAGATCCGCGCCGGCGTCGAGCGCGCGACCGAGCGCCGCGAGCGCGTCCGACGTCTTCAGACCGCGGATCCCGACGCGCTCGAGGTGGCGCGCGACCAAGGTGTCGCGCGCAAGGATGCCCGCTTCGGCGAGAGCGCCCCACTGCACGCATGTCGCGACTTGCCCGGCGTGACGGCGCGTCCGCGCGAGCGCGTCGAGGAAGCTGTTCGCGGCGACGTAGTTGGCCTGGCCCGCGTTGCCGATCACCGACGAGATCGACGAGAACAGCACGAAGAAATCGAGCGGATCGTCGGTCGTCAACGTGTGGAGGTTCCACGCGCCGCGGGCTTTGGGGCCCATCACACGCTCGAGCGACGCGCGGTCGAGCGTGGCGAGCGGTCGGTCGTCGGTGACGGTGGCGGCGTGGAGAATGCCGTGCAGCGGCGGCATGGTCCTACGCACCTCGGCGAGCGCATGGGCGAGATCCTCTCGTAGCGAAACGTCGACCGCGATCGCGCGCACGTCGACTCCTCGTTCGCGGAAGCTCTCGAGGATCTCTTGCGCTTCCGGAGCGGCCGCGCCCCGCCGGCTCGCGAGGACGATGTGCCGCGCGCCCTGCTCGACCAGCCAACGCGCGCACTCGAGGCCGAAGCCGCCGAGGCCGCCGGTCACCAGGTACGTTCCGGTT
>CAXSGV010000380.1:6611-7087 GCA_964236615.1 uncultured Polyangiaceae bacterium | reverse complement strand
TCGCTACCAGCAGGACGAAGACTACGAGGAGCCGATGGGCGGCCGCATCGTCGAGGGCGTCGTCCTCGCGCGCCGCAGCGTCGCCGTCGTCGGCGGCGAGCTCGTGCGCGTCGCTGCGCCCGAGGGGACCTTCATTCGCGGCGAGGGCGGCGTGTGGCGCCGGGTCGACTCGACATCGTCACGGCTCCAGAGCGAGCGTCGGTTCGCGCGCGACGCGACCGCAACTGCGACCGCCGCTGCGGGCACGTCGGTGCCGGCCGCGCCCAAGCACCTGCCGGCCATCGCAGCGATGCTGGCCAAGGAGCAGCGCTTCATCGAGCGGTTCGCGGCCCACGCCGCCAAGGCGGCGCAGGTACAGAGCCGGGTGAAGGCACTCGACAAGATCGAGAAGATCGAGCTGCCGAAGAAGCGGCGGGTGGTGAAGTTCGACTTCAGGCCGCCGCCGCGCTCGGGGGACCAGGTGGCCACCCTCGAAA
>CAXSGV010000380.1:5101-6601 GCA_964236615.1 uncultured Polyangiaceae bacterium | reverse complement strand
AGTTCGATCTCATCACACGCCCCGGCGCAGGCCTCGTCGCCGTGCAGGGGAGCGCGGGCAGCGGTAAGACCACCGTCGGTCTTCACCGCGTGGCGTACCTCGCGTTCGCCGATCCGCAGCGCTTTCGGCCCGACAAGATGATGGTCGTCGTTCCGCACGACGCGCTCCTGCACTACGTCGCGCGCGTGCTGCCGTCGCTCGGCGTCGAGGGGGTCACGCTGACGACCTTCACGCGGCTCGCGCGCCGCGTGCTGCCCGAGATCTTGCCCAAGCTTCCGACGCGCCTCAACGACGAGACGCCGCCGGTCGTCATCCGCGCCAAGACGCACCCGGCGATGCTGCGCGCGCTTCACGGCGCCGGCGAGCGGCTGCACCAGCAAATGGACGACAAGGTCGCGCGCGCCATGGAGCGCTGGCCCGAGGGCGACGTCGTGGTTCGCGCCTGGGCAGCCACCCGTGGTGGAGCCCAAGAGTCCGCAACGTGCGATCAGCGCGTGACCTCGTTTGCGCAGTGGGTCGCGGGCAAGCGGTCTCTACCGAACCTCAGCGCCGGTCCGTCGCTTCCCGACGTGACGCGGCACGCGGTCGAGAAGCTCGGCCAAGATCTGCGCAATCAAGCGCGCAGCGTTACCGCGACGTGGGACGAGCTGCTGACCGCGCGCGAGAGCCTGGCGCGGATCTTCGAGGGCGAGCCGGGCTTCGGTCCTGGGCAGCTCGATCGCGTGCACGAGTGGTGCGTGCGCCAGGCCCGTGTGCGCAGCGAAGGCGAGCGCGACGGCGAGACCGCGACCATCGACGCCGAGGACGCGCCCATCCTGCTGCGCCTCTGGCAAGTGCTCCGCGGGCCGCTTTCCGGGCCCGACGGCAGCGCGATTCGCTACGCCCACGTGTTCATCGACGAGGTCCAGGACGCGAGCCCGATCGAGCTCCGCGTGCTGCTCGATCTCGCGACCAAAGAACGTAGTGTCACTCTCGCCGGCGACACCGCGCAGCGCATGCTCGAAGAGGGCGACGACGGCGGCGAGTTCGACTGGAAGAAGCTGCTCGAAGAGCTCGGTGTGCCGGCGACGACGCTCGAGCCGCTGAAGGTGAGCTACCGCTCGACCGCGCAAATCACGAAGTTCGCGCGCGAGGTCCTCGGTCCGTACGCGCACGACTCGGCCCCGACGACGACCCGTGACGGACCCCCAGTCGAGCTCTTCACGTTCGCTTCGCCGGGTGAGGCGGTGGCATTCCTCGCCGACGCACTCAAGGACCTCGCGAACGCCGAGCCCAACGCGAACGTGGCGCTCGTCTCACGCTTTGGTGTGCAGGCCGACGTTTACTTCGAAGGCCTCGAGCGCGCCGAGGTGCCCCGCATGCGCCGCGTCGCGCAGCAGGATTTCACCTGGGAGCCGGGCTTCGACGTCACCGTGTTCGAGGCCTCCGGCGACGTGGGCGGGCAGTGGAGCAGCGGGGTCATCCCCTCGCCCAGCGTCGTGACGTGCGCCGGGTCCCGAA
>CAXSGV010000380.1:0-5091 GCA_964236615.1 uncultured Polyangiaceae bacterium | reverse complement strand
TTCGACGTCACCGACGTTCGCCAGACCAAGGGGCTCGAGTTCGACGAGGTCATCCTCCTCGAGACCACCGCATCGAGCTACCCAGACAGCGCACAAGCGCGGCACACGCTCTACGTCGGCGCGACCCGCGCCGCACACCAGCTGTGGTGCGTCGCCAGCGAGAAGCCTTCGCCGGTCGTCGTCGCGGCGATCGCAAAATCCGCCGAATCATGATGTCGCGCGACTCCTGAGCGCATCAGCCGGGCATCGGCGCGGAGTCGATCTGGGCGATGAGCTCTGCGCGGAGCTTGTCGACGCTGAGCATGTAGAAGAACCAGGCGAACGGCGCGACGAACAGATTCACGAGCGGAATCAGCTGGCACACGCACGCGGCGATTGCGGTGCCGCGCGGCGCTGCGTTGACGGTTCGGTACTGGAGCCGCATGCGCTCGAGCGCGTCGCAGAGGCCGGTGTTGACGACGAACATCCAATAGAGGTTGTAGTACGGGATGAGCAGCATCACGACCGCGTTGGTTGGCGTGACCGGCTTGCCGCGACCGGTGTAGCGCTGCTCGAACGGGATCCACGACCAGGCGCCGTGAAGCCACACGAGCGAGAGCACGAGCTTCACGTTCATGAAGAGCAAGCTGCCGAAGACGAGCATGCCGCCGAGCATCGAGATCGTGTTGCGCGTGTCGTAGTCATCGACCTCGCTCGACATCGCCATCATCGTGATGCCGCCGAGGATGCCGAAGACGCTGATGACCAGGCACGCGAGGTACGCCCACTTGATCCACGGCTTGGCGGCGGAGCGGTCGCCCGTGAACCCGGCCGGCACGCCGGTCCGGTAGCCCTCGTAGGTCGAGGCGTAAGCGCCAGGCGGCGCGGGGGCGGCGTAGGGGTTCGAGTACATGCCGGAGGTTCTACGCGGAATCGGCCCGCCGTGCCCCCCGCCTCGGCCACCGTTCCATTTAGTTTACATAATGCATCTTATGCGAAATTGATAAACGGGGTTCCCGGGGAAATCTCAGGCCTCCGCCGTCGCGGCGAGCTCTCAGGCCGTGGCGGCGTAGCGGTCACGCCACGCGCCACTGCCGTCGAGACCGAGGGCGTCGAGCCGTGGAACCACGCGGCGGTCGACCGCCTCGTAGAACGCGTCGACGCGTTCCGTCGGTGGCAGGACGCCCAGCGCACCCCAAGCCGGATCGAACGGCTCGCCGCGCTCGAGACGCTTCAGTGCAGGAAGTACCGTGGTGCGCTCCAAGGTCCCGAGAGCCCAGCGCGCTTGCTCGTGCAGGCGTTCGAGGTCTCGCGCGTCGAGGTCCGCGCGCAGCGTCTCGAGCGCTGCCCAGTACGACCGCGCGTGAAGCACCTCGTCCCGCAGGACGAGCCCGAGCGCGGCCTTCGTGCACGGCTCCTCCGCCACGCGGCGACCGGCGGCGAAGAGCGCGCTCGAGATCGTCTCACCAATGGCCCCCTCGACGAGCACGATCTTCAGCCCCTGAGCGCGACGCTCGGCGGGCCCCGACGGAAATGCGGTGCGCGGAAGTGGCTTCGAGCGCGGCGGCGTCGTGTGCATGCGCCGTGCGAGCTCCGTGCAGAGCTCGGTGTGGCGCAGCTCGTCGGCGACGATGCGCGTGACCTGCGCAAGCAGATCGAGCGGCACGTCGGCGTCGACGAGCAAGCTCAAGAGATCGGAGAAGACAGCGGCCGAGTGGTGCTCCTCCTCGGCGCGCATCGTCCATGCGCGGGACGCGAGCTCGATCTGCGCCGGCGTGAAACCATCGAGCACGAAGGACGGCAAGCGAGTGGCAAGCGGCGTCACGTGCCGACGCTGAAAAAACGCCGTGCTTGTGAGGCGGATCGGCTTCACGACGCGCCCGTCAGTCGGTGCCGCCATCGGATGCATCGATGGCGCTTCCGTCGGTGGCGTCGGGCGCGCCATCCGCTCCGCCATCCTTGAGCGCGCAGGCCGCGGCGTTCTGAGGCTTGCCGTTGATCTCGCAACACGGATCGGGGTTCGCGTTGCAAGCGAGCGTCCCCGAGTCGCTGTTGTCCACGGTGATCGCGGCGACGCTCGTGGAGAGCCTCGGGTCGGCGCCGCTCGAGCCCGGCGTGTCGGTGCTGCTCGAGCACCCAAGAGCACCGCCGACGAGCCCGCCCGCGAGTGAGATGCCGAGGAGCCGCTGCCGCCAATCCGTCTTGCGTGTGAAAGCCATGACAACCACGAGAGCACGTGCCGTGCCGGCAAGGGCGCGAAGGGAGCGCCTCGCGCCACCGGCCGCTTCGTTCGACGCGCTAGGGCAGCCGCGTCGTCCGTGGCACAGAACGCCCTGCCCCAACGCCCTGCCCCGTCGCAAGGTCAGAGCGTCAGAGCGGAGGTTCGACCGAGACGCCGACGAAGGTCCCTTGGTTGCTGACGGCGTACGCGCGGTTGCCGAACGCGGCGGGCGTCTGCGCAAAGCCGCTACCGATCTCGAGGCCGTCGATGACCTTGCCGTTGCGCGGCGACAACAGGAAGAGGCCGTAGCGCGTCGTGCCCACGATCAGCGCGCCTGCGATCGGTACCGGTGCGGTGATGCCGCCTTCCGGGACCGCGTTCTTCCAGAGCATCCGGCCGCTCGCGGGGTCCATGCCCCAGAGCCCGGTGGTCGCGCTCGAGGCGAGCAGGATCTTGCGCTCGGGCACCATCGGGCCGTCCTTGTCGGGACCGCGCGGGTTCGGCAAATGCGCGGGCTCGCGCCAGAGCGTGAGGTCGGTGACGCCGAGCGCCTTGTCGTTCGACCACACACGCGAGCCCGTCTCGGCGTCGAGCGCGAACACGCCGCCGGCGTAGCTTGCGACGTACACCACGCGGCCGCCCGCTTGCTGCGCGGTGGCGGCAAAGTCGTCGATGATCGGCGTCGTGTCGACGTCGAGGTAGCGCGGCGCCTCGCCACCGGCCGACTGCTCGGCCTCGGCCGATAGATCGACCGGCGTCCAGCGCTCGTTGCCGCTCATGGCGTCGTAGGCGAGCACGTGGCCGTCCGAATACGCCATGTAGACCTTGCCATTCGAGACGGCCGGTCCCGCGTAGCCAGCGACCTCCATCCCGAGCGCGGGCGTTCGGTGCGCTTGCCAGCGCATCGCGCCGGAGCGGCGATCGAGCGCGTAGAGCTGATCGGACCCGTTCGCGACGTAGAGCATTTCACCGACGCGGACGACCTTCTTCGCGACCTCGGCCCCCGTGTTGAAGCGCCACACGAGCTCGCCGTTGGCGGCCTTTACAGCGTAAAGCGCGCCGTCGTGCGAGCCGAAGTACACGACGTCGAGCTCGCCGTCGTAGAGCGGCTCGGACTGCACTACGCCAAGGGTTTCGAAGCCCCAGATCGAGCTGCCGTCGCCGGCGCGGAGCGCGTAGAGACCGTGATCGGCGGACCCGCAGAACACGCGGTTGTGCGCGGGATCGACCTCGGCGCGGCCGCGCTCGTAGTCCTCACCCACGGTGCGCGCAGCGGCCGTCAGCGTGCGCCGCAGCACGACGTGCATCGAGCCGCTCGGCCGGTGGTACCAGAGCGGCACCTCCGGGTTCACGCGGTCGTTGGCGGTGTCGGTCGTGGCGCACGCCGCCGCGCCGAGTAGGCCGATGACGAGAGCGGAGCGAAGCGCCGAGGCGCTCCAACGCGAGCTTGCCGTCACGGAGCCCCTTCGCCCGGGTGCTCCTTCTGGTTCTTCTGCATCTGCTCGATCAGCTGCTTGATCTGCGCTTCGTTCATCTGCTTGCCGCCCGCGCCGCCCCCCAGGTTGCCGAGCGCGCCGGACTGCTTCGGCGGAAGCGCAGTCGGATCGAGCGCGCGCAAGCGGTCCTCGGTGACGATCTGCAAATATGGAAATGGGTGGTTGTCGCCCGGCTTGTTGACGCGCTCCCAGAGGCTCTTGAGAAGCTCCTTCGCTTTGTCCTTGTCGCCCTTCGCCTCGTACACGCGAGCCTGGTGGTACATGCCGAGCTCCTTGAAGCCCTTCACGTCGGTGCTCTCGAGCTCGCGAAACGCCTTGATGGCCTCTTCCAGGTGCTTCGGCTCGGCGGGCGCAGCCTGCGCCTTGAGCTCGTAAGCAAAGCCGCTGCCCTCGAGCGCGCGGCCCTTCACTTCGGCGTCGGCCTGCGCGAGCGCGGAGCTCTTCACGTCGTTGAACGCTTGAAGCGCCTTGTCGGGCTCCCGCTTGTCGAGCAGGATCGAGCCCTCGGACAGGCGCGCGAGAAACGCAGCGCCGGTGCCAGGAAACCGCGCCTCGACGTCGCGGTACTTGCCGAGCGCAGACTCGCGGCGAGCCTCTGCGGTCTTGAAGATCGGCGTCGGATCCTTCGGCTTGTTCGGATCTTCGTCCTTGTCGGGATCGCCCACACGACCGCGCTCTTCGGCGACCGCCTTCGACAGCTCGGTCGACGCGTCGCCCTCCTTCTTCTTCTGGAGGAAAAGGTAGCCGCCGAACGCTGCAGCGCCGAGCACGGCGAGCGCCGCGACGGTGCCCACGATCTTGACGTTGGCCTTGGCCCACTTCGAGAACTCGGCCGCCTTCTCCATCAACGGATCCGCGTCGACCGCGGTGGCGACCTGGTTGGCGCGCCTTGCGGGCACGGCCTTCGTGCCGATCTTGGAGAGGCGCTTGCTCGCTGCCCCTTCGAGGGTCCCGCCCTTCTTCTTTTTCTTCAGCTTGGCGCGTCGCGCAGCGAGCTTCTCTTCCTCGTCGCGGGCGAACTTTTCGGTCTCGTCCTCTTCACCGAGGGCGTTCACACGCTTGGCGATCGCCTCGGGCGACATCGCGTCGCCCTTCTCCTCTGCTTCTTCTTCGGCGACTTCGTCCGTGTCCGAAGGCGTGGCTTCCGCCTCGGCGACGCTTTCGGAAGCGGTGTCGCTCGGCTCCGGCTTCACGCGATCGGTCGCATCCTTCGCTTCCGCGTCGTCCTTCGGGTCTTCGATGTCTGCCATTCTGCCGGACACTATTATTTCCCCGGGCCCCGCGGGTCAACGTCGCCGTCACCCGCGTCCCAGGCTTCCGGCGGCGGAGGCGGCAGCTCCGGCTCGCGGCCGACCAGCCAGAATGCTCGTATGCCCGCCTTCTCGCCGCTCGCGG
>CAXSGV010000379.1:0-7112 GCA_964236615.1 uncultured Polyangiaceae bacterium | reverse complement strand
GGACGAGGAGATCGCCGCCACCATCAAGAACGGCAAGAACAAGATGCCGAAGTTCGATCTCCCCGACCGCGTCGTGGCCGGTCTCGTGGCTCGTATCCGCGGAAGCGCTGGTGCGGGCAACGATGATCCGCCGGGCAAGTGAGCCGCGGGTGATTTTCGAGGGAGCGATCGTGTGCTGACCTCACGAGCGACCCCGGTGATCCTGCTCGTCGCGGCGGTGGTCGTGTTTGCCGTGCTCGGCCCGAAGTGGCCGAAGGATCAGTCGCTTCGCTTCGTTCTCGGCGACGCTGCGGTGCGCGTCGAGGAGATCAGCCTTCGCTACGCGCCGCTGACCGACGCCGAGGACTGGACGCGTGAGGCGTCCTTCCGTTACGCCGCTGGGCACGCACCGCGGATCGTTTCGCACGACGTGCGCCTCGCCGATGGAGACTACGTGGTGGAGATCGAGCTCGCGACGAAGAAGTCCCGCGTCCTTCTGACGAGGCGGGTGACGCTCGTCTCCGGTACGACGAAGCTCGATCTCACCGAGGGGGTTCCCGAATGAGCAGCGTCAGACCGGAAGGCGACGATCCGATCGAAACGCGCGCGTCGAACGCCGGCTCGGGCTCGAGCGTCGGCATCGTCGTGACGGTGCTGTCCGGTCAGAGCAAGGGCGTCACGCGGCCGCTCTCGGGCACGCTCCGCATCGGCAAGGCAAACGACAACGATCTCGTTCTCACCGACGACACTGTCTCGCGTCATCACTGCGAGCTCCAGCGCACCGGTGAAGGCATTCACGTCAAAGACCTCGGCTCGACGAACGGCACCAAGGTCGAAGGCGCACGCGTGCAGGAGGCCACGTTCCCGGCCGGCACTGTGCTGCGCGTCGGCGAGGTCGAAATCTCGCTTCGTCCTCAGCCCCAGCGCATCGAGGTGCTGCCAAGCGATCGCACGCGCTTTGGGCCCGCGATCGGCCACAGCGTCGCGATGCGCACCATCTTCGCGCTGCTCGAGCGCATCGGGCCGACCGAGGCGACGGTGCTCTTCTCGGGCGAGACCGGCACCGGCAAGGACGTGCTCGCGCGCGCGGTCGTCGACGTCAGCCCACGCGCGACCAAACCGTTCGTCGTCGTCGACTGCGGCGCGGTCAGCTACTCGCTCCTCGAGAGCGAGCTCTTCGGCCACGAGCGCGGCGCGTTCACGGGTGCCGTCGCCACACGGCAGGGCGCGTTCGAGCTGGCGGAAGGCGGCACCGTCTTCCTCGACGAGATTGGCGAGCTTCCGCTCGACGTGCAGCCGAAGCTCCTTCGCGTGCTCGAGACCCGCGAGTTCCGGCGCGTCGGCGGCAACCGCACCTTTCGCTGCGACGTGCGGGTGATCGCGGCGACGAAGCGCGATCTGCCGCGCGAGGTCGCGGCGGGGAAGTTTCGCGAGGATCTCTACTACCGCCTCGCGGTCGTGCCGGTGCTCGTGCCGCCGCTGCGCGCGCGACGTGACGACATCGAACCGCTCGTCGAGCACATCCTCAAGTCCACCGGCGCAGGGGACCTCGCGCTTGCCAAGGAGACCACCGAGGCGCTCGCCGCGCATGACTGGCCTGGCAACGTGCGCGAGCTTCGCAACGTGCTCGAGCGCGCGCTCTACATGACGCGCGCGACCGGCGCGAAGGAGCTCAACGCCCTCTCCTTTCCTCTCGGCGCCCGCGCCGCGTCCCCGGCGGTATCCCCTTCGACGCCCCCTGGCGCCGACGGCGCCTACGATTTCGATCCGCAGCGCAGCTACCGCGACACGCGCGCGAAGTACGACGCGGACTTCGAGAAGCGTTACGTGAAGTGGTTGCTCGGCCGTCACAACGGCAACGTGAGCGCCGCGGCGCGCGAGGCGAAGATGGACCGCAAGCACCTCCACGACATGGCCAAGAAGCACTCGCTTCGAGGAAACGAAGAATGAGTTGAATGCGGTTTCGCCCCCTCCGTCTCATGGGGCTCATGAAACCCACCCTCGTTTGCCTCGTCGCCTCCTTCCTGCTTGTTTTCGTGGGCTGCAGTGCGTCGGAGAACGGAACTGGGTCCACCCCCACGACCGCCGACGGTGGTGTCACCGAGGACGGAGCCGCTCCTGACGACGACGCCGGGCCGGCCGCACCCACGTGCAAGGGCTGCGTCGAAGAGACGGGCTGCGTCACGAAGCCGACGGGCAAACACTGCGGTCTCACCGGCACCGCCGGCGAAGCATGTGTCGACTGCACCGCGATTGGAACGGACCACGCGTGCGTCCAGGGCAAATGCGGCTGCTTGACCGACAACGACTGCACCGGCTCGCTCGTCTGCGACACGAGCGCGCACAAGTGCACGACCCGCTGCACCTCGGGCTCGTGCGCGACCGGCTGCTGCAACGCGAGTGGCTTCTGCTCAGCGGGAACCGAGGCCACGACCTGTGGCGCCACCGGCACGTGCACCGACTGCTCGAAGAACTACACCGGCAAAGCGTGCATGGGCGATGGGAAGTGCGGCTGCAACGCCGCCTCCGACTGTTCACCCGGCTTCGCGTGCGACACGACGACGCACGCGTGCACGCAAGCCTGCTCGGCGACGAGCGCGTGCAACGGCGGCTGCTGCGACATGACCACGAGCAAGTGCACGGGCGGCTACCAGGCGACGACCTGCGGCAAGAGCGGCGGCGCGTGCACGAGCTGCGTTGGCGCGGCGGCCGGCCCCTCCTGCATCTCGCAGACCGGCTCGTGCGGATGCTCGAGCTACACCGACTGCCCGGCCAACATGGCGTGCGACACGGCGACGCATCTCTGCACGACGAAGTGCTCGGCGACGCAGTACTGCAACGGCGGCTGCTGCAGCGGCACCACCTGCGCAGTGGGCACCGACAATGCGGCGTGCGGCGCGAACTTCACGATGTGCAAGGCGTGCTCGGGCCTCAACGAGGGACCGACGTGTGGCGCGACCAAAAAATGCGGCTGCTCGGTGCCAGCCGACTGCACGGGTGGCTCGACCTGCGCGCTGAAGAACGGCTCGAAGGTCTGCTGTCTCCCGAAGGGCGCGTTCAGCGCGACGGCCGCGGGATGCTGCAACAGCGTGACGATCAACCAGATCTGTCAGTGACGTGGCAGTGACGACAGACGGCTGATCAGAACACCGCGGACGCGTTGAGGCCGAAGATGAAGGCCCGCGCGTTCGAGATGGTCGAGCCGCCGAGCGTGTACTCGTCGTAGTCGAACTGCATCGCGTCGGCGGAAGCCGAGAGCTTCAGGCTTTGCATGAGGCCGAGCAGGCGCCCTTGCGACGGACGGATGACGTAGGTGGCCCGCAGCCCAATCAGCAAGCTGGTGAACGGCGAGAGCTCGCGGTCGCCAGTGAAGTACTGACCGCGCGGACCGAGCGGGCGATCGCCGCCTGTGTAGTCATCGCTCCAGAAGAGCGCGCCCGACTGCCGGTAAAAACGCCCGCGCGCTTGAAGGCGGAGCGCCTCGCCGAAGTATTTCTCGACCTCGACGTCGGCAGTGACGCTCTTCACGTCCCACGTGTCCCAGTAGCCGCGCGCGCCGACGCGGATCGCGGTGCGGATGGGACGGAGGAACAAATTCGCGCGCACCGCGAGCCCTTCGCGCGCGCGGTTGTCGGGGTGGTGCTCTTGCGCCTTGAGGCCCTCGCCGAGGATCACGGCGCGGTAGGGGCTCGATTGAAAGCCGTTGGTGATCTGTGTGGAATACACCAATTGCGTCGCGAAGATCGGCGTCCACGCCTGCGACCACGTGCCTTGAAAGCCGTCGATCGAGATGCCGCGGCTCGTGCGGAGAGGATCGTTGCTCGCGAAGCAGCCCGTCGAGCTCTCGAGCGGACGGAAGCGCGAAGGGGCGTCGTTCGCACCCTGCACGCGATCGCAGACGCGATCGAAGTTGTGCGCGTACGCGATCTCGAGCTGGGTGTTGTGCTCGAACAAATCGGTGCGCGCTGCCGCGTCGACGGTGTGCGATTTGTAGTCGTTCTCGGTCGAGTACGCGTAGTTGACGTCGAGCGCGACGGCTTCTTTTTTGATGGTCAAACCGCCGTGACCGACGTTGCGGAGATCCTTCACGCTCGCCGTCGACACGACATCGGCTGCGGGGTGCGTGCCCTGGTAAGCGGGGCCGGCCTTGGTGGCGACGCTCGCGCCCGACACGACGTCGGCGCTCCATCCGCCGCGCACGTCCAGCGCCTCCCACGGGCTCGCGCGGAGATCGACCGACGGGGTGTAGACCGTCATGTTCGTGCGAAAAGGGGCCTCGGTGTAGAGCGTGTGTGCGGTGTCGAGCTGCACGACGTCCGCACGTGCGAGGCTCGGCAGCGCCGCGCTGACGGTGCCCAGCGCAAACGCGACGGCGGCGCGTTTCAGTTGCACCCGCAGCCTCCGCCCGACACGCTCGCGCCGCCGTAGGAGCCTTCACGGTTCTCGATCGCGTGACGAATCTGCGCGGCCGCCTTCGGATCGCCTTCGAACTGCATCACCGGATCGGCGAGCACGGAGCGCTCCTGCGGCTTCACCGTCGCGCAGCCGGTGAGCGCGGTCAGCGCGATGAACGCGGCGAGCGCGCTGAGGAACGGGACCCGTAGCAAACTGGAGCGCGCCATCAGAAATACACTCCGAGCCCGCCGGCGAAGGTCTGCGCGTTGCGGTAGGTGTCGGCGTCGAAAAGCGTGAGGTTCGTGACCTCGAGGCGAACGAGGATGCGATTTCGGAGCGCGAACAGGAAGCCACCGCCGGCTCGGCCGACGAAGAGATCTTGGCGCTTCAACACGAACGAGTCGCCGGTCGGAAACACGCTGAGCCCGCCGCCGCCGATGCCCACGAAGGGGCAAATCACCCAGCTCGGAAAGAGGTGCACCGTGGCGCCGGCGCCGTAGAGCACCTGAGAGCCGTCGGACGTGAGGGCGTCACCGATGAACCCGTCGAGGCTGATCGTCTTGTGAAGAACGACCGACGGGCGAAGCTCCATGTACCCGAACGTCTCGCGCGAGCCATCGGCGACCGGGCCCGCAAGGATCCCGCCGACGATGGCCATGCCGCCGTGCGCTCCCTCGAGTGGCGGCGGCGCAAAGACGCCAGGCCGCGATGGCGCGCCTTCGTCGCCGGGGCTGACTGCGAACGGCTGCACCTCGTCACCGAGCGCATAGGCCTCGCGTCCATCCGGCAGGAGAACGCGAAGCCAGTAGCCGGTGCCGGGGCGGCCATCGAGCGCGAGTGTCTCGCCGCGGTGCGCGGTGTAGATCACGCGGTAGGAAACGCCGGGGCCGGTGCGAAGATCGGCGGCATCGACGACCACGCGCGCGAAAGCTTCGACCTCGTCGGCGGCGCGCGCGGGCTGCGGCGCGAGGACGACACTGCTCGTGATGGAGGCTGCTGTGAAAAAACGCAGCGCCATCGCGATCGTTCGACGACCGAGCCTCACGGACGCTGCGCCCATGCGCGCACGACGTTGACGACGGGGTCGTCCTTCTTGAAGATCTCGCGTGGGTGGTTCGAGCCCGTGGGTCGCACGATGAGCGGAGCCGTCAGGTAGTCCCGGCTCATCTCGAGCGAGACCGACTGAAGGTTGCCCTGCGGCGCGCTGCCCGCGCCGAGCTGCGCGCGGTTCACCGGGCGATCGCCGCCGGCGCAATCGACGGGCGCGTGATCGATCAACGCCATGCCGCTGACGGCCGACGAGTTGAAGTGGCAGCCGTTTGCCTTGTCGCCGAGCGCAGGATCACCCGACCCGCAGCGCTTGGCGAACAGAAGCTCGGGCTCGACGTGGCAAAAGAAAAAGTCTGCGTCGAAGTTCTCGTTGGGGACGACGAAGTCCGGTCCAGGGTCGACCGTCGTACAGCCCGAGCTCGCCCACGACGCGGCCGACAGCGAGGCCGCGAGCACGAGCGCACCGACCAGCGAAGGCGTTCTCCGCCCCCACTGCGAGCCTTCCCATGCCATCGGTCCCCGCACGCCGGGCCACGATAGATCGCAGCCTCGGGGTCCGGCAGAGTTTTGTGTTCAGGGGCAAACGGCACCGTGGGCTGGGGGCCACGCCATAGCTCAACCGCAAATAGGTAGGAGGTTTCATACCGGCCGTAATGACGAAGCTTTCTCTTCGATAAGCGCTTGGAACGGCGCATGCGATGGGAAGGTCATGTCGCTTTCCCTTGATGGACCAAGCCTGAAATCGGTAGAAGTTGCCCGTCCCCAGAGTGGTGTCGTAGTTTATCTTACATGTAGGGCGAGTCGTACATCCCCTGCGCGTCCGTTCCCCTCCCTGAGGACTAGCCACCCCATGAAGCTGACCCCCTGGTACCTCGCTGCCATCGCCCCGATCGCCGTTGCCGGATGCTCCGGTGCGTTCCTCGGTCACTTCGCGGTGCTCGCCGTGACGCTCGGCATCTTCATCGGGACACTGCAGCTCGGTAAGCAGCAGCGCGATGAGCTCACCAGCGCCGTCCTCGACGCGCAGACCCAAACCGAGATCCCGCCGACCGTCGTCTGAGCTTCTTGCGATGCTGGCAGGACTGAGGTAATTCCCCATCGAGCTGGGGCGCATAACTCAGTGGTAGAGTGCGTCCTTCACACGGACGAAGTCGGGGGTTCAAGTCCCTCTGCGCCCACGAAAGCGGCCTTCCTCGACCCTTGCGGGTCTCGGAAGGCCGTTTCGTTCGACTCTGGTGGGCCTGCGGCCCCTCGAACCTTCGGTTCGAGCCTCCCCCCCGGTCGCCGTTGGCGATTCGCGCTTTGCGCGAGCATGCGGGGCGCCCGGACGTCGATTCTTTCGGTCGCGACTTCGTCTTGGTGGCGGCGATTTGATTTGATTCGGCGTTAATTACTTGCAGCAGGTTTGTGTGGACTGCGCGCAAGGGGCGTTCGGGCCGGCGCCGGTTGGGCAGGCGCCGCCGTCGAGCGCGATGCACTTGAATCCGGCAGCTGTGCAGCCTAGCTCGCCGTCGGGTTGGCCCGCGCCGCCGTCGCCGATGGCCGCGTCGGCGTCCGCTCCTGCGTCTGTCGCGGCGTCATCGGCGGGTGCGTCCGTGGGAACGGCTGCGTCGGCCGGCTTGCTGTCTTCTGAGCCGCATGCGGCGACGAGCGCGGCGACGACGGAGAGCGATGCCAGAAAAGCGAAC